>CAVFIO010000012.1:31679-33688 GCA_963622535.1 Akkermansia muciniphila | reverse complement strand
AAAATATGAAAAGAAGATCCCGGTAAAAAGGACAGCAGATCATATATGGCACAAAGCCATAAGGCTAAGGAGAGCAGTAAGAAGAAGATAAAGGAATAACCAAGCCCTTTTCTTACTATCGTATCGATAATATTAGGATCGAAGCGAACGCCACCGCGCTTTAGCTCCGATCGCCAAAATACATTAGCAGGAAGCTTAATATTTGGGTTCAATTATCAGATCCTCTCAATTTGCCGTGTTTAACTATAACACAGCAAATTTTTGAAGATCAGTAAATTCAGTCAAATAGCACAAATTTTTTCAAATAAATCAGCGCTCTTTGACCTCATCCCAGAACTGCTTTTCAAGCTTTATGAAAAGCTCCTCACAGCCATCTTTGCCATCATGAGTTACAAGAGAAACTATTACAATAGCAATTGCTGAGCAGATAAAGCCTGGCACTAAGGAGTAGATGCCAAAGAGATTGATATTCTCCTGCAAAATAACCACTACAGCACCGACAAACATACCTGCAAGGCAGCCCTTGAGATTCATTCTCTTCCAGAACAATGAAAGCACTACAGCTGGACCGAAGGAGGCGCCGAAGCCTGCCCAGGCATAGGACACTAAAGAGAGAATTCCGGAATTAGGATCAGATGCAATGACAAAGGCAATAATTGCAACTAAAAGCAGCATGCCGCGACCGCACCATACTAATTCAGTCTGTGAGGCATGCGGACGGAAGAGTCGGCGGTAGAAATCAGCAGTTAAGGTAGTAGATGCCACGAGCAGCTGACATGAAAGAGTTGACATGATGGCAGCTAAAATTGCTGATAGTAAGATACCTGCAATCCAGGGTGAGAATAAGGTCTGGGTGATGATCACAAAGATCTTCTCAGGATTCTCAATTGCAATCTCAGGATGCATCATGGAGAAGGCATTGCCGAATACACCGATGATTACGGCACCTAAGAGGCAGAGGATCATCCAGGTAATGGAGATACGGCGGGCACCGCCCATACCGCGTACACTCTTGGCTGCCATGAAGCGCACCAGAATATGCGGCTGACCTACATAGCCCAGGCCCCATCCTGCAAAGGAGACGATGGCAACCCAGGATATACCCTTCATAAAGGAAAAGAGCTCGGGATTGCGCTCATCTACCAATAAAGTAGCTGCATTAAAACCGCCGGCTTCGGTAAAGATAAAGATAGGAGTTAAGATCAATGCAAAGAGCATCAATGAGGCCTGCACGGTGTCAGTCCAGCTTACTGCGATAAAGCCGCCGATAAAGACATAGAGTATGGTTGATACAGCACCTACTAATAAGGCATTGGTGTAATCCATGCCGAAGGTCTGCTCAAAAAGACGGGCACCTGAGACCATGCCGGATGCACAGTAAATAACAAAGAAGATCAGAATGATGACTGCAGCCAGCACCGAGGTGATCCGGTATTTATCGTTAAAGCGTGCAGAAAAATAGTCTGGCAGAGTTAAGGCATCAGCAGCATTTGCGGTAAAGGAGCGCAATCTTGCGGCCACAAACTTGAAATTGCACCACTGTCCTATGGTAAGACCGATGGCAATCCATGAGGCAGAGAGTCCTGTCAGATACAAGGCACCGGGCAGTCCCATCAAGAGCCAGCCTGACATATCCGAGGCACCAGCTGATAACGCGGTTACGAACTTGCCAAGACGTCTGCCACCTAAAACATAATCGCTAAGTGATGAGGTTGAGCGTGCGGCAATAATACCTATGACCAGCATGCCAAATATGTATACGATAAAGGTTGTGGTTGTTGTAAACATGAAAAAGCCCTAATTTCCTGCCCAAACGCTTCTTGAGAATTTGCCTTATCTTAGCAAAAACTTATAAGGAGACAATTTTACTGTGACTTTGCCTACATTTTGGGCAGATTTTTAAAAATAAATGCCGGTCTGCACTTTTATGCACAAAAAAGGCCCCCTGATAAGGAGACCTTTGAGACTTAATAAAAGCCCTTAGGCAAGATTCTTTAAAAGACCAGCAA
>CAVFIO010000012.1:5817-31669 GCA_963622535.1 Akkermansia muciniphila | reverse complement strand
ATGGAAGGTATTGGCACCGCGCTCACGCTTCCACTGAGCAGTTGCCAGGCGCTTGTAATAACGGATGACAAATTCCTTGAGATCAGCGCGGCTAAACTCCTTAAACTCACCCTCAAGGGTATCAAGGATACGCTTAGGTGCAAATAAGGAGCCCTGCTGCAGCTCATGAATTCTGTCTAAAATTACATAAGGCATGAGATCGCGCTCGTCAGTCTGACCGGGCTTGAGCTCTGCAGTAGGAGCCTGCTTGGCAATATAATCCATCTGCGGCAGATTAAGCTTTACATCACCGTCAACGATCAGGCCGTGATCTGCAATATAGCGGTTTATCTTTAAAATTCTGCTCTTGGAGATATCACCGATAGGGGCAAGACCACCTGCGGTATCACCGTCCATGGTGCAGTAGCCTACAGCGTCCTCAGAGGCATTGCAGGTTGTAAGCAACAGCTTGTTATAACGGTTGGCGATCATCCAGATGCCAGGGGCGCGGCAGCGTGCCTGAATGTTCTGCAGTGTAAGATCGTCTCTCTCCCAGGTAAGCGGAGTATCAGGAGTAGTACCGTTTACTACAGCGGTGTAGTCCTTTACAAGCTGTGAGATGGACCACTCATAGTGCACGGCGCCAAGACCTGTTGCAACCTCATGAGCTGCAGTACGGGTGATACTGCCTGAGACATCTGATCCCTGATATACGGTGGTCAGTGCCTGAGGCATGATCTCCTTTTTAATGTAGCTCTCGGCATCAGTGTTAAACTCAGGAACCTTAAAGCCCAGGCCCTCAAGCTGAGATTTAAAGGTCTCAAAGCCCTGCTCCTTAAGTGCGGCGATCAGACCATAGCAGACAGCAGTTGCACAAAGACCAGAGTCGGCACCACCTGATAAAGAGAGTGCAAAGCCATGGGCACGGGTCTTTAACATCCAGTCATAAAGACCCAAGGCTACGGCACGCACTGCGCAGTCATATTCAGGAAGCTCAGGATTCAGGCCGTCAGATACGGTGAAAAGACGCTCTCTTGCAAAGGAGAGGCTCTTTGAGCTTGCAATTAAATTGCCGTTGTCTGCAATCAGAGCCAGACCGTCATAGATGCTTGAGCCACCCTCACAGCCTAGAAGAGAGGTAGTGACTACAGTGGTCTTTAACACAAGAGACAAGGCTGCTGCCGATACCTCACGGCGGCTTCTGCCAAAGAGCTCAAAGCGCTCAACTGCCGGAGCGATTACAAGCTCGGCACCCTCTAATGCCGGAATATCGGCAGGGGTGAAATAGACACCTATCTTAAGACCGTCAACCTCAAAGATATTCTTAGACTCAAAGGTCTCAGCACCTAAAATGAAGGACTCCCCGGGAGCTGCAGTGGTTAAATTTCTTACACGCTGATCACGGCTGTCAGTAAAGGAGCTTACTGCACAAAGACCTAGGATCTGATTTTTACGCACCAGCACGTAGGCATCATAGGCACGGCCGTCAGATCCTGCGATTACAGCACCGACACCTGCAATAACATCCTCAGGCAGTGAGTATTTAAGTGCGAGCACGGCACGGGCAGACTCTGCCATGAAGGCCGGAGTATTGATGATATCTCCGCAGTCATAGCCGGTAACAGAAAGCTCCGGGAAGGCAACCAGCTTTACGCCCTGAGCCCTGGCATCCTCACATACCTTTTGAATACGGGCGCTGTTGCCCTCGATATCTAAAGAGACAGTATTCACCTGTCCTGCAGCAAAAAAAGAGTGATCCATATTCAGGATTGAACCTCATCTTAAAAATTTATGCCTACAAAAATAACACAGACAAAGACATGTGATTAACAATGCCCTAAAATAGGCACATTGTGATCGACAAAATCGAGCACTACTTTTCGTCATATATACCATATATGATGTTAGCGATAACAATAATAAAAAGATAAGGCATCTACACATGCACGTGATCTCTGCAGGCCACAGCCGTCATCTAGGCCCTAACATTGAAAGCGACGGTGTTAATTTTTGTATCTGGAGCCCCGGTGCAAAATCAGTGGAGCTGTTGCTGTTTAAACACTCCGCAGACGACGAGCCGGAGGTTATAGTACTTGAAAGCAATATCTTCCGCTCAAACTATTACTGGCATGTAAAGGTATTAGGCCTTGAAGCAGGTCAGATCTACGCCTGGCGTGTACGTGAGTCTCTGGCCTCCCCAGGGGAGCGTGACTCGGTTGTAGTCGGTGCCGTGCTGATTGATCCTTATTCAAGACGCGTGGTCTACCCTGAGCACTTTGAGCGCTATCAGAAACTGGATGATCCCAAGTTTACCTTCCGTACCTGCGCTAAAAGTGCTGTTATCGATATCGATGATTATGACTGGGGTGTGGATATCAGCCCGGGCATCTCCATGCGCAAGAGCGTTATCTATGAGATGCACGTAAAGGGCTTTACCGCATCCGAGACCTCTGGCCTTGCCGAGGACATACGCGGTACCTATCGCGGTCTTATCAAAAAGATCCCTTACCTTGTGGAGCTGGGTATCACCGCAGTTGAGCTTTTACCTGTCTATCAGTTTGACGAGCAGGATGCAAAGCCAGGTCACCCTAACTACTGGGGCTATTCCCCCGTTTCCTTCTTCGCCCCCCACGAGCAGTACTCATCTGACAAGAGTCTCTACGGCCCCTTAAATGAGTTCCGTGACATGGTAAGAGCCCTGCACCGCAACAACATCGAGGTCATCTTAGATGTAGTCTACAACCATACCTCTGAAGGTGATGAGCGCGGTCCCTGCTACTGCTTCAAGGGCTATGACACTGACAGCTATTACATCCTGGATGAGGAAGGCCGCTACACCAATTACACCGGCTGCGGCAATACCTTCAACGGCAACTCCCCGGTAGTGCGCGCCCTGATTTTAGACTCCCTGACCTTCTGGAAGGATAAGATGCATGTTGACGGCTTCCGCTTTGATCTTGCGGCAATTTTAGCCCGCGATCAGCACGGAACCCCGCTTGCCCTGTCACCTACCCTTCTTGATATCGATACCAATCATCATCTTGCCGATACCAAGCTTATTGCAGAGCCGTGGGACGCAGGCGGACTTTATGCTCTTGGCAAGATCTCAGGCTCAAGATGGCGTGAGTGGAACGGACGCTACCGTGATGATATCCGCTGCTTCATGCGCGGTGACTGCGGATTGGTGAACAGCTTTGTCAACCGCATGCTGGGATCACCTGATATCTACAACGAGCATAAGGTTGATTCACAGAAATCCTTAAACTTCATCACCTGTCATGACGGCTTTACTCTATGGGATCTTGTCTCCTACACGCAAAAGCGCAACGAGGCAAACGGCGAGAACTCCATGGACGGCTGTAACTGCAACTTCTCAGCAAACTACGGCATCGAGGGTGAGACTGATGATCTTGAGGTAAATGCCGTACGTCTGCGTCAGTGCAAGAACTTCATGCTGCTTACCATGATGTCCTTTGGTGTTCCCATGATCCTCATGGGCGATGAGGTCTTAAGAACCCAGAGAGGCAACAATAACGCCTACTGCCAGGATAACGACATCTCCTACTTTAACTGGAACAGCTTAAATGATCCCAAATGCTCGGAGATGCTTGAGTTTACCAAGGCTACCGTAAAGATGCGCCGTATGAGCTTTGCCGGAACCCAGCGCTATGCATCACACGGCACCCAGATGTTAAACAGAGCCTTGAGGAATTCATCACTGCAGTGGCACGGTGTCAAGCCCTTCCAGCCTGACTGGTCTGATCAGTCACACTCAGTGGGCATGCTTTTATACTCCCAGCCCTCCGGCTATTACATCTATATGTTTATAAATGCCTGGTGGGATGATCTGGTAATTGAGCTGCCACCGTCCCCTGCAGGCTCTCAGAATCCGTGGTTCAAGATAGTGGATACTGCCAGAAAGTCAGATGAAATTCCCTCGCTTACGAACACTGTGAGCTTGAAGAAGTCCTCTGCAGGCGATCTGCTGCGCGTGAAGGCCCGCTCGGTCATCGTGTTCATCAGCCCTAACTGCTAATTTAAGGAAAATCATGGCAAACAAGGAATTAACTTCTGAGGAAATCCAAAAGCGTGACAGAATGCGCAAGAATCTGCGTCTGCTGGCGCTGGCTGCAGCGTGCTACTACTTTATCTCTGCAGGCTTTTCCTTCTATGAGGATTCGCAAGCTGAAAAGGTACGCGTGGTAAAAGAGATCGATAATGCCTTCTCCTCTGAAAAGGACTTTACCACCGTATTTGCAACTGCCTTGAATGACGGTCCGGTTGAGGCAAAATCACTCTCTGACGGCTCAGGCTTTTATCTTACTGCCAAGGACGGCAGCAGCGATATTTCATCCTTAAATGAAGACGGCAAGCTTGCGGCAGTGATCTTTGAGGCTCCCTTTGATGAGGGGCTTTCAAAGGATGAAATGCTGCGTCTGCGTGCCTTTTTAAAGGCCTGTGAAAACAGCAGCGTCGAGGAGACCATAGACAAGATAATCGAGGTCTTAAAGCTTGATAAAACCAGGGTAAGTGATCTCGTCGACGGCATGGGCGCAGGCTCTAAGTACGTACAGTACACCATGACTGTCATCGACGGCAAAAGAGTGCAAATAAAAGCTGTAAGACATAATTAGCACCATTTATACTAAAAGTGCAGGAACACCATGGGAAGTTATTTAAATACCTCCTGCTACTCCTTCCACCAGATCTTAAATAACAGGATCTATGTTGATAAGACTGCACTTTTAAATATTTTAAATGCCTCGCTGTCATCAGATGATGCTTTTATCTGTGACAGCCGGCCAAGACGCTTTGGCAAATCAACCACAGCTAAGATGATCTGTGCCTACTACGGCGAGGATCAGGATGCATCTGCTTTATTTGATGGTCTCTCTATTGCAGCCTCCCCATCATACAGAGAGCATCTTAATAATTACCACACGATTTTCATCAACATCAGCGATGAGCTAAATGATGCGCACGGTGATATTAAGCGCATGATAGAGAGCATCACATCATCTGTAAACGAGGAGCTTAAGGAAAGATTTCCCGAGGTTAATTTCAGGAAAAAAGACAGCTTAAGGCAATCCTTTGATGATGTTTTTAATAAAACGCTCAGGCAGTTTGTCTTTGTAATCGATGAATGGGACAGTGTTCTGCGGGAGCGGAAAGAAGATCTGGATGGCATAAAAGTCTATCTGGAATGGCTTAAGGTAATGTTCAAGGACAAGTCCTACGTGGCCCTGGCCTATATGACCGGAATTCTGCCTATCAAAAAATACGGAACACAAAGTGCGCTCAACATGTTCAATGAGTATTCCATGCTCGATCCCCAAAGCTTTGCTCCATTCATAGGATTTACCATTGACGAACCATGGCTCTTTGTGAAAAGAGCAGTATAGACAAAGAGCAGATTAAAAACCGGTACGACGGCTATCAGTTTAGAAATGTCGAACATATCTTCAATCCGGATTCAGTAGTAAAAGCCATAAAAAACAACAGCATACAAAACTACTGGGGCAGGACAGACACCTTCGAGCTTTTACGTGACTGCATCAGTCTGAACTTTGACGGCCTGCGTGACAGCATTGCAAAGCTTGTTGCAGGACAGAGCATCGCCATAGATATCAGCAGCTTTTCAAACGATATGACGAGCTTTAATGATCAGGATGATGTGCTGTGCCTGCTCGTACACTTAGGCTACCTGTCATTAAAAATTGAAAAGGATGATGTTTTTTCTGTTGAAAAACAAAGCGTTGTGCATATTCCAAATTTTGAGATCAAAGAGGAGTTTTTAAAATCACTCAAGAGCAGTGAGAAATTTCAGGGAATATTTGAGCTTATTGCAAAATCACGCACGCTTTTAGCAGATATTCTGCAGCAAAACTGCGATGCTGTAGCCAGAGCCTTTGACGAAGCACACTCCGAGCACAGCTCTGTTATCAGATACAATGATGAAAATGCTCTTGTCTGCGTGATTTCACTTGCGCTTTTATACTGCACAGCAGATCTCTACAGCGTAAAGCGTGAGCTTCCATCAGGCAGAGGCTTTGCAGATCTTGTTTATCTGCCAAAGAAGAACGTAAATAAGCCTGCGCTTTTAATAGAGCTTAAATACGATAAATCAGCAGAATCTGCCATAGCTCAGATTAAGGAAAAACGCTATTCCGATTTCTTTGCAGGCTTTTGCGGAGAGGTGCTTTTAGTCGGCATCAATTACGATAAAAAGAGCAAAGAGCACGAGTGCGTCATTGAAAAGATGCAGCTTTAAAATATCTCCCTCTTTTAAGCAGTAAGCAGGATCCTCCTGCACTGCCTCATTTACCGGAGAATTTTAAAGCTCCGTCATGTCTTATATCTATGCTCTGATCCCAAGCAGTCTTTCGGCACGCAGCTTCTCCTCATCAGTCGGGGATTTGACATCCTTCAGCGTATAAGGGATCCCGAGGCTCTCCCACTTGAACATGCCAAAGCTGTGATAAGGAAGTACCTCCACGCGCTTTACCGTCTTTAAGGTTTTAATGTATGCACCAAGCCTGCTTAAAGACTCCTCATCATCGTTTATTCCAGGTACGAGCACGTGTCTTATCCACATAGCCTTGCCGATCTCACTTAAATGCCCGGCACAGGATAAAATATTCTGATTGGTATGACCTGTCAGAGATTTATGCGCGGCATCATCGATATGCTTGATATCAAGCATCACGAGATCGGTTACCTGCATGAGCTCGTCAAAGCTTTCAAGGTACTGCGGATCATCCTGAAACGGTCCTGCCGAGGTATCAAGACAGGTATTGACGCCTTCAGCCTTTAAAAGAGTAAAGAGCTCCTTTAAAAAATCAAACTGCAGCAAGGCCTCGCCGCCTGATGCGGTGACACCACCGTCTGTACCCCAGTAATTTTTATAGCGTAAGGCCTTTTTGACAATGTCCCTTGCCTCCCACAGCTCGCCTGCATTAACCTTCCAGGAGTCCGGATTGTGGCAGTATCTGCAACGCATACGACAGCCCTGGAAGAACACAACAAAACGTACTCCCGGACCATCCACTGATCCAAAGGTTTCAAAAGAATGTATATGTCCCTGCATAGTCCCTACCCTGTAAAAATTCTGGTTGCAAAAAGGCCGGGAATTAACCCGGCCGGCACATTATAGCTTTAAGGAAAGATTACAGCTCTTTGTGGCAGGTTCTCTTGATAACATCAAGCTGCTGCTCACGGGTCAGGTCGATGAACTTCACGGCATAGCCGGAAACACGGATGGTGAAGTTTGCATACTCAGGCTTCTCAGGATGCTCCATGGCATCGATAAGCTTCTCAGTACCGAAGACGTTGACGTTCAGGTGGTGAGCGCCCTGGATGAAGTAACCGTCAAGAACGTTCACAAGATTCTGGGCACGCTCTTTGTCATCATGGCCCAGAGCATCAGGAGAGATGGTCTGGGTATTGGAGATACCGTCTAAGGCATACTCGTAAGGAAGCTTGGCAACAGAGTTCAAGGATGCAAGCAGACCGCTGTTCTCGGCACCGTATGAAGGGTTGGCACCAGGAGAGAGAGGCTCGCCGGCCTTACGGCCGTCAGGCAGAGAACCGGTAGCCTTACCGTATACGACATTGGAGGTAATGGTAAGAATAGAGGTGGTAGGCTCAGAGTCACGATAGGTGTGGTGCTTCTTGATCTTGGTTAAGAAGGAACGTAAGAGCTTGACTGCGATATCGTCGGCACGATCATCATCGTTACCGTAGCGGGGGAAGTCACCCTCAACCTCGAAGTCGGTAGCCAGTCCCTGCTCGTTGCGGATCACCTTGACCTTGGCATATTTTACAGCAGACAGGGAGTCAACGCAGTGAGAGAAGCCTGCAATACCGGTTGCAAAGGTACGGCGTACATCGGTGTCGATTAAGGCCATCTCGGCTGCCTCATAGTAGTACTTGTCGTGCATGTACTGAATGAGGTTTAAGACGTTGACATAGATATCGGCAAGCCAGTCGAGCATGACATCATACTTGGCAAGCAACTCTTTGTAATCTAAGTACTCAGAGGTGATAGGAGTATAGGCAGGACCTACCTGAACGAAGGTCTTCTCATCGATACCGCCGTTGATTGCATAGAGCATAGCCTTGGCAAGGTTGGCACGGGCACCGAAGAACTGCATTTCCTTACCGGTCTGGGTTGCAGATACGCAGCAGCAGATGGAGTAGTCATCACCCCAGACAGGACGCATCACATCGTCGTTCTCATACTGAATTGAAGATGAAACAACGCTGATGTGAGATGCATAGCGGCGGAAGTTATCCGGAAGACGCTTGGAATAGAGCACAGTTAAATTAGGCTCAGGGGAAGGTCCCATGTTCTCAAGGGTGTGCAGGAAGCGGTAGTCATTCTTGGTAACCATGTGACGGCCGTCCTGACCTAAGCCTGCAACCTCTAAGGTAGCCCAGACCGGATCGCCTGAGAAGAGCTGGTTGTAGGAAGGAATACGGGCAAACTTGACCATACGCAGCTTCATCACGAGCTGATCGATAAGCTCCTGAGCCTCTGACTCGGTCAGGGTGCCTTCCTTGATATCACGCTCAATATAGATGTCCAGGAAGGTGGAAACACGGCCTACGGACATGGCAGCGCCGTTCTGGGTCTTGATGGCAGCGAGATAGCCGAAGTACAGCCACTGTACTGCCTCACGGGCGTTGTTTGCAGGCTGTGAAATATCAAAGCCGTAGGAGGCTGCCATTGCCTTCATGCCGTTTAAGGCCTTGATCTGATCGGCAAGCTCCTCACGCTGACGGATGATGTCATCAGTCATGACACCGCAGCCGCAGTTTGCCAGATCTTCCTTCTTCTTCTCAATCAGGTGATCGATACCGTAGAGAGCAACACGGCGGTAGTCACCGACGATACGGCCGCGGCCGTAGGTATCAGGGAGACCGGTGATGATCTTGTTCTTACGGGCAGCACGGATTTCAGGAGTGTATACATCAAATACGCCCTGATTGTGAGTCTTGTGATACTCGTTGAAGATCTTGTGGAATTTAGGATTGGGAGTATAGCCATAGTTGGTGCAGGCTTCTTCAGCCATCTTGATACCGCCGTATGGCATGAAAGCACGCTTCAAAGGCTTATCAGTCTGAAGACCTACAACCTTCTCAAGATCCTTCATGGAATCATCGATGTAGCCTGGGCCATAGGCAGTCAAGCCTGAAACGACCTCAGTCTCCATATCGAGCACGCCGCCCTGTGCACGCTCTTTCTTCTGCAGTTCCTGCAGCTTATCCCAAAGCCTGGAGGTTGCTTCGGTAGGACCTGCCAAGAAAGACTCATCGCCGTCAAAAGCGGTGTAGTTGTGCTGAATGAAGTCTCTTACGTTGATATCATCCAACCAGTGGGTGCCGCGGAAACCGCGCCATTGCTCTTTTGATTCCATTTGAATACTCCGGGATTAACAAGCCTGATATTTAGAGGCTCAATTAAAAACTTTGCTGCTTTCATCAGCGGCACGGATTATACAAGAAAACAATTTTCATTTTAACTATTATGTAAGATATTTTTGTAAAACAGGCAACAAACAGCTTAAATAAGCGCTTTAAAATTCAAGCTTTATTAAGTCTGTTTATTAAGTGGGTTAATTTATTGTTCAATGTAATAGTTAGCTAAAGCTAACTTAATTCATTGAAAAGGCAGGAAAAAGCCGATCATTACGATCGGCTCTGAATTTTTGTTACGGATAACTCTCTGCAGCTGCTTAAATTTCAGATATATCCTTTACAGGCCATTGGCACTGCTCTCTGCGATCACACCTGAATTAAAGAAATCTAGTAACATTTTTAAGTCTGCAATCTGATCTCTTATGACCGCTCCGTCATCGGTATCGGCTACAGGCCTTCTGTGAGAGAAGGTTTCAACCATGATCTCCTCTGAAAGTATGTCGGTATTATTGGCAATTGCATCCTCAATTGAGGTAAAGGAGCTGTGGGCCTTAAGTCTCAGATTATGCGAATTATAGATAAGAGTATAGCCTGCAATACCGGTTACTCTGTGATAGGGACGGGAGAAGCCGCCGTCGATGACAAGGAGCTTGCCGTTTCCGCGGATGGCACTCTCCCCCTCCTTGACCTTTACCGGAGTGTGACCGTTGATGATATGTCCGTTTTCAGGATTTAACCCGAATTCACGCAGGATAAGCTTGCAGATCTCCTCTGAATAATACAGTGAGTAATAAGGATTGCGCGGCTCCTCTGAGGCCTCCTTCTCCCTGACAAAGGCATGCTCGAAGGTCTTTACCACACGGCCTGACAGCGGAGATTTCTCGCCGCACCACAGATACCACATGAAATCGAGGCTGTCCTTTGTGCCCTTGCTGAAGGCCTCACGCGCGCGCTTGTCGCAATAATCAAGATAGGCCTTGCCTGAGAGGTATTCGCCGTTGCACAAAAGCTTTTCAAAGGTACCGTCGCTTCTGAAGGGGATACAGCCGTGAAAGAGCAGATTGCCGTTACAGATACGGTACATGGAGCCGTGAGCGTAGATAAAGGATATATGCTTTCTAAGACGTGTTGAATCCTTAAATGAGAGGATGAGATCGTCTATAACCTCCTGCTCCTCGGCTGTGAGCTTGCAGGAATTGCCCTCACTTAAGGTCGGGAAGTCATGCGTATTTAAAGTCCATTCACGACCGTCAATGACTACTACTCCGCGTTTTGCATCGACATGATCCAGTATCAGACGGTTTTGCAGACAGTATTCAGGATGACGGCGGATGATCTGCTCGTGAAGCTTGATGGCGATCACGGCAATTGCCTTCTCCATAGGCAGAATACCGTCATCCTTGGCATAAAACTTATCGGCAAACATCGCCAGCTTGCGCAGGGAAATACCATAGCCGCGCTCTAGCAGCTGGAAATTTTTATAGCGGACATTGTTTCTTACCGCAATGGCACAGCATGCAGGAGAGCCGCAGGCAGCCCCCATCCACAGCACATCATGATTGCCCCACTGTATATCAAGATTATGATGCCCCATCATGAGATCGAGCACCTTGTCAGGCGAGGCACCGCGGTCAAAGATATCACCTACGATATGCAGTCTGTCCACCGCAAGACGCTTTACCAGCGTGCACAGAGCCTCAATAAAGGCACCTGCTGATCCGGTATCGATCACACTGTCTAGAATACGGCGGTGGTAGATGGCACGGGTGTGTACCTCATCCTCCTTGGCATGCATGAGCTCATCAATTACAAAGCGGAATTCATGCGGCAGTGCCTTACGCACCTTTGAGCGGGTGTATTTGGATGAGAGGTAGGTTGCAAGAATAATGAGATCCTTGAGGATGGAGCGGAACCATTCACTGTCCCCGTCAATTGCCCGGGTAGAGCGCTCTAACACCTGCTTTGGGTAATAGATGAGCGTGCAAAGCTCGTTCTTCTGCTCACAGGACATGCTGGTAAACAGCAGATTAACCTTATCGCGGATCACCCCCGAGCAGTTGTTTACGATCTGCACAAAGGCCTCATACTCACCATGGACATCGGAGACAAAATGCTCTGTACCCTTTGGCAGATTAAGTATGGCCTGCAGATTGATAATTTCGGTGATCACCGCATAGCGATTAGGAAAATCCTTGGAGAGCTCGCGCAGATAGCGTAATTTCAGTGCTTCTTCGGACATATTGCGTTCCAAAACAGAAAAGTAGTTATAGTATTATCTTCATATTATTTCAGAATATTTTTGAGAAAACCGCAATCAATCTCGCAAAATGGCACGCAATTGCACACACTCATCACAAAAAGCACTGCAAAATCACAACAGCAGGAAGTTTGCCCCTGCACTCATCTTCCTATTCAATTCCTAAGAAAGTTGTCCTAAAATTCACGCAGATTTTTTTCAGGCCTCAGAGCCTTTAACTATTATTACTATGACTATTCTTCAAATTACCGTTCTTGCCGTTATTCAGGGATTAACAGAATTCCTGCCTGTATCCTCAAGCGCCCACCTTATTCTGCCCTCACAGCTTCTAGGCTGGGAGGATCAGGGAATAGGCTTTGACGTTGCCGTGCACGTGGGCACCTTGCTTGCAGTGATCCTCTACTATCTGTCAGATCTCATTAAGATCGCAAGCTATACCTGTGAATCCGTCGTAACACGCAAGATGACGCCGCTTGCCCGTATAGGCTGGTGCATAATTCTGGCCACCATACCTGCCGGAGTATGCGGTATTTTATTTGAGCACTACATCAGTACTGCCTTAAGAAGTATTGAGGTCATAGCCTGTACCACCATAGGCTTCGGTCTGCTTTTGGGAGTGGCCTCCTATTTTAACCGTCACAAGATCTGGCGTAATATCGACAAGATAGCAGGACAGCGCTCAGATTCCCTGCGCTCCCTTTCAATTCCTCAGGCCCTGCTTATAGGCTGTGCGCAGGCCTTATCACTGGTACCGGGTACCTCCCGCTCAGGTATCACGCTTACTGCAGGATTGTTTCTGGGCTTAAAGGCCGAGGCAGCGGCAAGATTCTCCTTCCTGCTCTCAATTCCCATCATCATGGCCTCAGGTCTTTTGGAGTGTCTGAAGCTCTATAAGCACCCAGAGCTCTCAGGTGCCAGCTGGTCTGACATGCTGATAGGCGGAGGACTGTCCTTTGTGATAGCACTGGCCGTCATTCACTGGTTTATGCGTTATATATCAAAATCCGGCATGACAGTCTTCGTGCTCTACCGCGTATTTTTAGGTATTGCGCTGCTACTACTTTTCTAACCCCCAAAAAAGCCTGAAATGATGCACTTCAGGCTTTTTATCTTTACTCTCCGCATCAAGTATCCGCAATAGAGCAGAGCACCTTTAAATGCGTACGGCCCCAGCCTGTGGGAAACTGCGCCGGATACCGCAGCATCTTTGATTTGTCATCAGTCCTGATAAAAACAGCGCAAAGCGCAGATAAAAGCCGGAACTGGCGCAGTTTTTGCTTTTTTTAAGCCTGAGATAGCCTCAGTGCACTGGTAAAAAAATGCTCACAGGACGAAAAACTGTCTTCTAGGTGGGGAATTGCTAAGACCACAGGCAGATCTTAAAACATCATAAAAAAGTACCATACTTTAAAGAAACGCAGGAGAAAGCTCTTTTGTAACTGTTGCGCTTTTTTAAACAAAAATTTCAGAATTTCTAGAAAAATCAAGCAATAGCATAGAAATCGCCTTCCCCTACCTATACAGTTTTTCTGTGGAAAATGTGTTGAAAACTGTTGGGAGATCCGGTTTTAAAAATTAATCCCCCTCCTCTAGAGCCCCCGTATCACAGTGCATACTGCCGTCACTGTCCCTGATACAGCTCTTACTTTTACCACCTGTGATCACTATGCTCTGTCTTGAGTTATTCTGAGGTCGGCCTCTGGTGTTGAGCCTTAAGGTATTGCTGCTCTGAGAGCTTTTAAGAGAAATGCCGGAGGACGCTCTGCCCTCAGCTTGAGGATCGGCAAAGACTGCTGATGATAGGGAGAGCAGCATCAGCACCGTTATAAAAGAATAAGCCTTGCTCATATCAGCTCTCCTTATTTCATTTAGCTATTCTGACAGGTAATCTCCAGCATTATCCATGCCTGACTGCTTCATATCCAGAATAAACTGCTCTTTGGTATAGGAGCCGTCCTTGGGGAATTTAAGTCGCGCAATTTCCTTTGGATGCTGCAGATCATATGCCTGATTCAGCTTATCCCTTGGATCCTCGGGATCTCCCCTGTCAAGAGTGCATACGCTTTCCTTATGCGATGCAAAAACCATGTAATCATAGGAATACCAGGGAAATTCATAGTTACACGAGCGTCTTATAGAATGTATCTTATAGAACTTCTGTACGAGTAAATTTGCAAAATAAGTCTTCTGCGCACGTACATCACCTATAAAAAGATACTTCGAGGTTTTCACATGAAAGGGCTTTACCACCAGATCCTTTTTACCGTCAGCAATCTGCGAGGCTATCTCAAAATCACGCGCTCTGCCGTCAAGCATGGCCTGATAATAGCCCTGCACTGTATTTACCGCTGTAGGGATGGTATAGAGGGCACATAAAATTCCTAAAGCAAGCACCGCCTTTTTAGGCAGTAATGCAACCTCATGCTCTCTGGCATAAAAATAAAGCCCTGCCAGGGTCGCTGCTGTAAAAATTGTAAAGGGTGCAGTTGAGCGGTTGGGAAAATTAGGCGATCCGAGCATCACACTCAATGAAATAAAACCGGTTGCAAAGAGCCAGATCACAGCATAAAAGCCTGTTTTATCATACTTTAACGCACCGCTTTTTATAATACGCAGGACCATATACGCCATGGCAGCAAGCAGTGGCAGCTGGGTTAACAGGGTTGAAAAATAGATTTTAATTGCTGCAGGCAGATGCCCGATGAAGGTAAAGCCACCTGATTCCATGGAATCCAGACGTGCACTGTTTCCAGGTGAGAGCATCAAAAGCAGATAGCCGATTACTAATCCTGCAGATGCCGTTATCATCCATGAGCGCAGGCGTTTTTGCCTTAAGCACCAGATATCTGCCGCAAATACCGCCACACAGGCTGCAAGACCTGTGTTTTCATTAGTCCATCCTGCAATTATGCCTAGAAAAGGCATCAGCACACCAAAGACAACTCCGTGCCTTCTGTCATCGGTTATAGCTATACGGAAGGGCACTAAAAACAGCAGCACGATACAGGTGGTATAGAGGTAATTGCACGATGAGACCAGCATAAATACCACCTCACCGTAAATTCTCAGACACAGCCACAATGCCATGGTGACAATTACACAGGGAACAAGGGTTAATCTTTTTATGCACTCAAGAGGAGTCCTGCCAGATCCCAGACTGATACACAGGATAACTATAGAGAGATAACAGACAGCAGTGGCAATTGCAGATACATTCTTACCAAAGAAAAGCAGGAGCTGTGCTATGGTGTGTGCAACTGCTCTTCCTCCCCAATAGAAATAATGCTCCCACTGAGAAACCGCAATATCGCTTAACGAGCTCACGGGTACATCACTTCCCTGAATGAGCATATAGCGGTAATCATTTGAAAAATAAGGGATCATATATGCACACGATGCAATAAATATGCCCCAGGCTATCAAATATAAGTAAGACTTAGTTCTCATAATAATTTATGTAAAGACTCATTTCGGTCTAAAATATGTGCGCAAGTATAGCGCACATTTAGCATTACAATCTTTTTACATTTAATTTTAAAAATCATGGGTTTAGCAAATCTTCTTCCTAAGAGTCTTTCAAGCGGCTTCACCACTGTCCCCAAAAAATGCGGAAACCTTATCGGACTGTCATTATCAACGGCAATTGCAGCCTTAAAGGAAGGTACCGGCAAGAACGTTCTCGTCATCTGCGCTGAAGGCTTTGATGCCCAGTCCCTAAGCGGCGAGCTCTTTTCCCTGTCCCCCATGACTAAGGTTCACTACTTTCCTGACTGGGAAACCCTGCCCTATGATCAGCTCTCACCTCATCAGGACATCATCTCTGCCCGCTTAAAGCTGCTTGCTGCCCTGCCTGCCATGCACAGCTCGATTGTGATCGCACCTCTGAGTGCCCTGATGTCACGCCTGCCGCCGCTTAGCTATCTTGGATCAAGAGCACTGTGCATCAAGGTAGGTGACAGACGTGATATAAAAAAGATGCAGCAGGATCTCATATCTCAGGGATATCTCAAGGTAGAGCAGGTGTTATCCCACGGCGAATTTGCATCGCGCGGCTCCATTCTGGATATTTTCCCCATGGGCAGTGATACCCCCTACCGTATAGACTTTTTAGACGATGAGGTCGATTCACTGCGCACCTTTGATATAGATACCCAGCGCTCGGCAAATAAAATCTCTGAAATCAATCTCCTGCCGGCCCATGAATTTCCGCTGGATGACAGGGGTATAAGTGTCTTCCGCTCAAACTACCGCAATGCCTTCCCGGGAGCCAATCTGCAATCTCATGCTGTTTATCAGGCAATATCAAAAGGCGCGGTGCCTGCCGGTATCGAGTACTATCTGCCGCTGTTTTTTGCGCAGATGAATGCGTTTTTTGACTATCTGCCAGAGGATACCGCCATCATTATGATTGGAGATATCACCAAGGCTGCAGATAACTTTGATGCCGAGACCCATAAAAGAGCCCTGATGTACAGCGGAGATTCGGCCCATCCGCCGCTTGATCCCTATAAAATTTTCCTCTCTCCAAATGAACTTAAGGAACACATTAAGGGCTTTAACAATATATCTCTTTTCAGGGACTCCTTAACAGATGAGGAAGTACAAAAGCGCGGCTGCGGCAATGCTCCCTTTGCAAAGCTTCCTGACATCGCCCTGAATCATCAGGAAAAGCAGCCTTCGCTGAAATTTGAAAATTTCGTCAGAGAATTTACAAAGAAGGGCGGACGCGTGCTCATGACAGCTATATCTGAGGGCCGCCGTCAGGCTCTGCGCGATCTGCTGCCAAAGTCGCTTATTGATATCACCGGCATCAAAGCAGCCTCAAGCTTTAACGATTTTTTAGAGGCGCAGGATAAGCTCATGCTCACCACTGCCCCCTTCACAGGAGGCTTTATCACTGATGCAGGCAGGCTGTGCTTTATCACAGAAAGTGAGCTCTTTGGCTTAAACCAGAGCTCCCGCCGGCGCAAAGCTGTACGCTCCAGTCTCTCTGAGGATTCACTGATCCGAAACCTCGCGCAGCTAAAGGAGGGACAGCCTGTAGTACATATAGATCACGGTATCGGTCTTTACCGTGGCCTGCGTACCCTGGAGATGGGAGGGGTTAAGGGCGAATATCTTGCAATTGAGTATCAGAACGGTGACATGCTCAATATCCCGGTTACCGCTTTATCCCGTATCGCCCGTTACAGCGGATCTGAAAATCCCCAGCTCTCAAGACTTGGCAATGACAGCTGGGATAAGAGAAAACGCAAGGCCGCAGAGAAGGTCCGTGATGTTGCCGCAAGTCTACTCGATCTCTATGCAAGACGTGCAGCTGCCAGGGGACGTGCCTTCCCGCTTGATGAGCATGCCATGGAGGAGTTTGCATCAGGCTTTGGCTATGAGGAAACACCTGATCAGGCTCAGGCAATTGCTGCCACGATAAATGATCTTGCAAAGGAAAGACCCATGGACAGACTTGTCTGCGGTGATGTAGGCTTTGGCAAGACCGAGGTTGCCTTAAGAGCTGCCTTTCAGGTGGCATCAAGCGGTGCGCAGGTTGCAGTACTGGTACCCACCACTATTCTGGCAGAGCAGCATTATCAGAACTTTAAGGATCGCTTTGCCGGCACTCCCATCATAGTTGAAGAGCTTTCGCGCTTTAAAACCGCCACCGAGCAGAAGGAAAGCATTAAAAAGCTGGAGCTAGGACAGATAGATATCATCATCGGCACCCATAAGCTTTTGTCCAAATCCATTAAATTCAAGGATTTGGGCCTCATCATCATCGATGAGGAGCACCGCTTTGGTGTAAAACAGAAGGAAAAGCTCAAGGAGCTTCGTGCCCAGGTTGATCTCCTGACCCTTACTGCAACCCCCATTCCCCGTACCCTTAATATGGCCATGGAGGGCATGCGTGAACTTTCAATCATTGCAACCGCCCCCGAGCACCGTCTGGCCGTTAAAACCTTTGTAACCGAGCACAGCGATCAGACCGTACGCGAGGCGGTGATGCGTGAGTTACGCCGTGGCGGTCAGGTCTATTATCTGCACAATGACATCTCAACTATCGAGCAGACAAAGGAGCAGCTCTCAAAGCTCGTCCCGGAGGCGCAGATCTGCATAGGTCACGGACAGATGAATGAAAAGGATCTGCAGAAGGTCATGCGTGATTTCTACAATCAGCGCTTTAACCTGCTGCTGTGCACCACCATAGTAGAAAACGGCCTTGATGTTCCCTCTGCCAATACCATCATCATCGACAGAGCAGATCTCCTAGGTCTTGCACAGCTGCATCAGATAAGAGGCCGTGTGGGACGCTCCCATCATCAGGCCTATGCCTATTTATTCACGCCGAATGAAAAGCTGATGTCACGTGATGCCAAATTACGCCTGAACGCCCTCTCCTCCCTTGAGGAATTAGGTGCAGGCTTTATCCTGGCAACGCATGATCTGGAGATAAGAGGCGCAGGCGAGCTCCTGGGGGAGGAGCAGTCAGGACAGATCCAGTCTGTAGGCTTTGCCCTGTACTCAGAGATGCTGGAGCAGGCCGTAAAAGCACTGCAGGACGGACGCGAGCCCTCACTTGCCGATCTTACTCAGAATGAATGTGATATCGACATGCACATCCCGGCACTGCTGCCTGATGATTATGTTGCCGATGTGAATACCCGACTGTCACTCTACAAGCGGCTTTCTGGCTGCAAAACACCTGAGCAGTTTGAGGATTTCAAGGTGGAGCTTATCGATCGCTTCGGCTTTTTGCCAAAGAGTGCCGAGAATCTCTTTGAGATCTCAGAGCTCAAGCAGATCGCCAACGCACTTGGGATCACAAGGATTGTAGGGTCGGAGGCCGGAGGTCTTATTGAGCTTGGTGAAAAGCACAAGCTCGATCCTCAATATATCATCAGGCTTATTACATCCTGCAGAAACAATGAATACCGGATGTCAGGACAAAGAGCCTTACGCTATAACCTTCCTGAGAGTGAGGCCAGACCGCGCCTTAAGCTTTTAAGGCAGCTGCTTCTGGCATTAAGAGCCCACTCGACGCTGAATCCTTAAAAGGACGAAAAAAGCCCCGCAAGGGGCTTTTTCAAAACCTATATAAATCAGTTCCCAGCCTGGAAGGCCAAGAAGCGTACAAAGTCCATAAGCTGTTTTTCTGTGTCCTCGCTGCGACCTGAAATGCCCAGCAATACCAGATCACCCTCGCCTCCGTAGATCACCCCTTCAACCTTCATATCACTGCACGTGAAAGACCAGGCGTTTTCAATAAGGTTAGAGCGCACAGGAATAGAACAGCCCATCTGCTCGGCAGCAACTCTTGAATAGGATTCACTGTCTAAGGGAACCTCGCCCCCCTGCTTGATAAGACTTACCGATACGGCAAGTCTGCCGTCTTCAGTCATATAGGCAAGAGAGTCATCCTGGCTTGGATTAGGCTCTACCGTCCATCCGTGAGGACATGGCAGAGACTTCTGCATAAAAAAAGACTCTGCAGGATTATCAGCAGTAATAGTCACCGTTTCATCAGCAGCAACTGCTGCACAGGATGCCATCAGGGCCGCACAAACTAAGGATCTGATCATATAAATTATTTCACTTTAGCGAAAATGTCCTCAGAGATCACCTGTACATCACGGTTGCCGTCAACTGCGACATACCTGGTCTGTCCCTTGGCGGCCAGATCCCTGTAGAAATCAACCAGAGGCTCGGTCTGTGAATGATAGACATTCAGACGGGCACGTACGGTTTCTTCCTGATCATCAGGGCGGATAACCAGATCCTCACCGGTTACATCATCCTTGCCTTCAACCTTAGGAGGATTGTAGACGATGTGATAGGTACGGCCTGAGGCCAGGTGCACTCTGCGGCCTGACATACGCTTGACGATCTTCTCGTCAGGAACCTGAAGCTCAACTACCGCATCGATGACTATCCCTGCATCCACCAGAGCCTGAGCCTGGGGAATAGTACGGGGGAAGCCGTCAAAGAGGAAGCCGTTATTGCAATCATCTTTGGCAATACGCTCTTTAACGAGACCTAAAATGATGTCATCAGATACGAGCTGACCTGCGTCCATCACAGCCTTAGCCTTAAGACCTAACTCAGTACCGGCCTTGATGGCAGCTCTCAACATATCACCAGTTGAGATCTGAGGGATGGAAAATTCACGGGTAATGTTCTGTGCCTGAGTGCCCTTACCGGCGCCTGGGGGTCCTAAAAGGATGATACGCATTGCTGCTCCTAAAATATTGCAAACACTACAGTAAAACTGCATTAACAGTGCTAATTATACAGCCTAAGAGAAAAAAAACATCTCTCAGAGGGACTAAGTCACCTGCACTGCTGCATGTTTTGCACTTATAAACTTGAAATTTTTACCGTTATTGAAATAATGGGATCTGAAGTATCCTGATTGCAGGATCTAAAACTATGAAAACAGATAAAAGCATGTGGTTGTTTTTTGCCTTGCTCTCTGCCCTTTTTGCAGCCCTCACCGCCATACTCTCAAAGACAGGCATTGAGAGAGTGAATTCCAATCTTGCAACTGCAATAAGATGCATTGTCATACAGCTTATGTCCTGGGGAATTGTATTTGCAACAGGGCATGGCGGTGATCTGAGTTCTGTTTCAAACCGCAGCTGTGTTTTCCCTGTTTTATCCGCTCTGGCAACATGGGCCTTCTGGCTTTGCTGTTTTAAGGCCCTGCAGCCAGATGAGGTCTCAAATCTGGCAGCAGTTGATAAATTAAGCACTATTCTGACTGTTACTCCGGCCCTCATCATATTTCATGAAAGCTTTACCCTGAAGACTGCTCCTGGAATGCTGTGCATTACATTCGGCACACTGCTGATGACACACTTTAGAGAGGAAACCTCCCTATGGCTTTTTTAAAAAAAATAGAGTTCCCCAAAACAGGCCTGATACTGGTGTGTATCTTTGGTATCGCAGGCATAAGCCTGATTGTTTGCGGTATCATCAATCTGCTCTCTACTGAATTTCACCAGAAAAAAGAGCATAGAGATCTGACGGTACAGAGTCAGATTTTAAAGGATGAAATCAAATATATGCTGAATGCAAGCCTGGAGAAGCAAAATTATCTTCAGCAGCTGTCAGAGGAGCTTGATTCAGTATCAAGACGCAGCCAGTCGGTTAAATATCTCCTTGATAACAACAAAAAGGAGAATGAGAAAATACAGCAGGCCTTAGCCGCCGCAAGACAGGAGCTTTTTGAGGATAAAGGATATGAGATAAAGGGACGCAGTGGAAAAGAAAACGCACCCTTGCCTCATGATCAGAAAAACAAGCCGGATTATTTTAATGACAGTGACAGTCTGTCCTCCGGGTATAAGGATCTTAAAAACAGAATTGAATCTATTCGTGAAGATCTTGATGCTACCAAGCAGGTACTTGCAAGCCGCACTATGGGCGATCCTGCATTTAAGGATGATCTAATAAAACAGCAGCAGCAGCTTGAAAAGAATTATGCGCTGGTAAACAAGCTTCATGAGCAGATATCCAATATGGTATTGACCCAGCAGGCTATGGAGGAATTTTCAAGAATGATGAGTGAGCTTGAGATGTCTGCAAGGGATTACAAGACATCCATGCACAAGGGAAAGTAAATCAGCTCTGTTTAAAACGCCGCCTCGGCATTGACTGATACGGGCATCAGATGATGATGTCAAAACAGCAAGATGTTTTTAAAGGCTATGCTTAAGTGACATAAAAGCCGGATCCAGGATCCGGCTTCTTACTTAACTGCGACGCTTAAGCATCAGCCTAAGAGCAGAGAATTCAGATTTTTTACAAAGGATGAAGGATCCTTGAGGCCACCCTGATCGGCAAGCAATGCCTGCTCATAGATGATCTCGGCCCACTGCTTAAAGCGGGTCTCATCAATTTCAGCATAAGCCTTCTTTACCAGCGCATGCTCAGGATTTATCTCCAGAGTATATTTCTCATCAGGAAGCTTCTGACCTGAGGCCTCCAGAAGACGCTTCATCTGTGAGGTCATCATACGGTTGGCATCAGAGATCACACATGACGGAGAATCGGTAAGACGGGAGGAGATCTCAACATCCTTGACCTTATCGCCAAGTGCTGACTTGAAGCGCTCGATAAGATCCTTATTCTCCTTCTGAGCAGTCTCCTTCTTCTCCTTCTCTTCCTTGCCGCCAAGCTCATCTGAAAGCTTGAGATCGGAGGCTGCAGCAGAGACGAATTCCTTGCCGGCATATTCATTGACATTGCCCATGAGCCACTCATCAATGCGCTGCCACATGAGCAGAACCTCAATTCCCTTCTTCTTAAGGTTCTCAAGATAAGGTGAATTTGCAGCTGCCTCGTAGGAGTCGGCAGTCAGATAGTAAATCTTATCCTGCCCCTTGGCCATGCGCTCGATGTACTCATCTAATGATACATTCTCCTTTGAGCTGCCATCCTTGGTTGAGGCAAAGCGCAACAGCTTCATGACCTGCTCGCGGTTATCGTAATCCTCTGCAGGACCTTCCTTGAGGCAGTTGCCAAACTGTCCCCAGAAGGACTCATAATCTTCCTTGTTATCCTTGGCAAGCTTTTCAAGCATCTGCAAGGAGCGCTTGGTCAAAGCCTTCTTGAGCTTGCGGGTAACCTGAGAGTCCTGCAGGAGCTCACGGGAGACATTCAAAGGTAAGGCATTGGTATCAACGAGACCTGAAACAAAGCGTAAATAGTTAGGCAGGAAGGCTTCGGCCTTGTCCATAATGAAGACACGCTGTACAAAGAGCTTCAAGCCATGCTGATGCTCACGGGTAAAGAGATCCCATGGTGCATTCTTCGGAACATACAGCAAGGAGGTGTACTCCATGGAGCCCTCAACCTTGTTGTGAGCCCAGGTAAGCGGATCCTGATAATCATGGGAGATATGCTTGTAAAACTCCTTGTACTCCTCATCCTTAATATCCTTAGGATTACGGGTCCACAAGGCCTTGGCATCATTGACCTGCTCCCATTCATAATGGGATTTAGGATTCTTTTTCTCCTCCTCTGAGGCATCCTCAGCAGGAGTATCAAACTTCTGTACCCAGAGATTTACCGGTACGCTGATGTGATCTGAGTACTTGGTAATGGCCTCACGCAAGGTCCACTCCTCAAGGAACTCAGAGGCGTTATCCTTAAGATGGAGGATCACTTCAGTGCCGCGGGCCTTACGCTCAATGTTCTCGGACTCAAACTCACCTGAGCCGTCAGATTCCCAGCGTACGCCTTCGTTCTCCTGGGCATTTACCGAGCGTGATAAGACAGTTACACGATCTGCCACAATAAAGGCTGAATAGAAGCCTACACCGAACTGGCCGATAAGCTGTGAATCCTTGGCAGCATCTCCCGTCAGGCTCTTCATGAAGGCTTCGGTACCGGATTCTGCGATGGTACCTAAGTGGCTGTTAGCCTCCTCAAGGGTCATACCGATACCGTTGTCGGTGATGGTCAGAGTCTTGGCATCCTTGTCAGCCTTGATAGTGATTCTAAATTCAGGATCATCCTTGATTAAATCCTGATTGGTAAGAGACATGAAATGCAGTTTATCTATAGCATCAGAGGCATTAGATACGATTTCACGCAGGAAGACTTCACGATTTGAATAAAGTGAATTGGCGAGCAGATCGAGCAATTTTGCGACCTGTGTTTGAAAACTATGCTTAGTAGCTGCCATTTTTGCAAAACTCCATTTTTCTTTTTTTAAGTCCTGAGACTTCAAGCTGTATACAACATGGAGGCAGGCAAAGTCCTTTTCAAGACATCAGTAAAAAATTTTTTTAACGCCGGAATGCTTATTCGCAAATGCTTTTGCACCAAAAAAATAATTTTTATTTCTTTATATAACAAATAGTTAACAAAAATAGTTAGCATAAGCTAATAAAATAGTTGCCTTATGCTAACTATTACTTTATTATTCATGCCCAAGAGAAATCTCAATTTCGCGGCGGCAGCAGTCGCCGCTTTTTTTTAGGAGAAAAAAAATGGCAAAGATCGCTAAAGTCCTGGGCCGTGAGATCATTGATTCACGCGGAAATCCTACTGTTGAAGCCGATGTATGGCTTGATGACGGCTCATTTGGCCGTGCAGCAGCTCCCTCTGGTGCATCAACCGGCATCCGTGAGGCTCTTGAGCTTCGTGACGGCGATCCCAAGCGTTTTTGCGGCAAGGGCGTGTTAAAGGCTGTTGAGAACCTGAACACCAAGATTGCTCCTGCCGTAGCAGGCTTAGATGCAGCCGATCAGCGCGCCTTAGATGACAAGATGATTGCTTTAGACGGCACTGAAAACAAATCAAATCTTGGAGCCAATGCCATTCTGGCAGTATCCCTGGCTGCTGCAAAGGCTGAAGCTGCATCCCGCAAGCTCCCTCTTTATGCATGGATTGCCGAACTTAACGGTACTCCCGGTGTTTACTCCATGCCGCTTCCTATGATGAATATCTTAAACGGTGGCGCTCATGCCCAGAACAATGTTGATATTCAGGAATTCATGATCCAGCCTGTTGGTGCCTCTACTCTTCGTGATGCTCTGCGCATTGGTGCAGAAGTATTCCACAGCCTGCAGAAGGTTCTAAAGAGCAAGGGCCATGCCTCAGGTGTTGGTGATGAAGGTGGTTTTGCACCTGATCTTAAGTCCAATGCTGAAGCATTCGCATGCATTCAGGAGGCAGTTGAAGCTGCCGGCTATAAGTTTGGCAAGGACATCACTCTTGCTATGGACTGTGCATCATCTGAGTTCTATAACGATGAAACCGGTAAGTACGAATTAAAAGGCGAAGGCAAAACCTACACCTCTGAGGGATTTACTGCTTATCTTGAGGAACTTTGCAACAAATATCCTATTGTTTCCATTGAAGATGGCCAGGCTGAAAATGACTGGGCAGGCTTCAAGCATCTGACTGATGTTTTAGGCTCTAAGGTTCAGCTAGTAGGCGACGATCTCTTTGTAACCAATACTAAGATCCTAAAGGAAGGTATTGAAAAGGGAGTTGGCAACTCAATTCTTATTAAGTTCAATCAGATCGGTACCTTAACTGAAACTTTAGATGCCATTCGTATGGCCAAAGATGCAGGCTTCACCGCTATCGTTTCTCACCGTTCAGGCGAAACTGAGGACACCACCATTGCTCATCTTGCAGTTGGTACTGCCTGTGGTCAGATCAAGACTGGCTCCATGAGCCGCTCTGATCGTGTTGCAAAATACAATGAGCTGATCCGTATTGAAGAAGAACTGGGTAGCAAGGCTCCTTTCTTAGGCTTAAAGAATGTTAAGAATCAGTAATTCTTAAAGAAAAATAAGGATTTTTTCAACATTTATGAACTAAGGCTGGGAAACCGGCCTTATTTTGTATCTGTAATACAATCGACATTGAATTGATAATCAATACAATAAACAATGCTGTGGCCGTTTATTTACATCACTCCCTGCTTTAGGCAAAGAAGCCATTATTTGACAGTAATGCTGTTCTTTTTTGCTAGCTCAAGTAATTTTTCTTTACTAATTCCTAATGACTTGATAATTAAATCCAAAGAAGCTCCATTTTTCATCAAAGAAACAGCATTTTCTATGCAATTCTTTTCAATTCCCTCTTTCATTGCTGAACTTATCTCAGATCTATGAGAGCGCTTAGCAATCTCTTCAATCTCATAATTTAGGCGTTGTACAGAATCGCTGGAGAAGATCTTGCAGCTTTTAACTGTATCCGGCACAGACTCATCATTCATAGAAAAGCTTCACTTTGACCGGCTTGTGCGTAAGGAAAATCATTCCTTGACAGTAATGTTGTTCTTTTTTGCCAACTTAAGCAGTTCCTGTTTTGATAAACTCAAGGCGTCACTTATTATGTCAAGTGATACCCCTTTTTTGATCAGGGAAATGGCATTTTCAGCACAAGTTTCAATGCGGGTCTTTTCGCGCTCCTCTCGCCTTGCTTTATTTAATGCAGATCTTTGAGTGCGCTCAGCAATCTCTCCAAATTCATATCTTAGGCGCTGTGCAGAATCACTGGAGAAGATCTTGCAACTGTTAACAGCACTTGACATTGCCACATCGTTCATAGCTATTTTCTCCTTTACACTAAATGATACTCTAGGATCCAAAAATATCAGCCATTTCTCCATGTCGGACATATTGTCATGAAGCTGAAGTTTAGGCAACTCTATGAATATTAATCTTAAATCATTGTTAAGCC
>CAVFIO010000012.1:0-5754 GCA_963622535.1 Akkermansia muciniphila | reverse complement strand
CTCCATGTCGGACATATTGTCATGAAGCTGAAGTTTAGGCACTCTATGAATATTAATCTTAAATCATTGTTAAGCCTTTCATCAGGATTTTCTAGATGAATACTGGCTAAATGATAAAAATTTTTGCGCTCTTTAAAAAATTTAAAATTCAGAATGTTTATACAAATAACAGGTGTTAGCTCGCTGTAATCCTGTCCGCTTTTAAGCTGCTCTTTATAACAGGAGCTCCAGTAATCAAGGCTTCGACGCACCATGTTATTCTCGTCAAGACGTTGCATCTCAACATTTACATACTCGCCTGAATCTAAAACAGCATAAACGTCCAAACGGCAAATTTTTCCATCTTTAGATTCAGCTATCTTTTCCGTAGGCAGAAAGGTTAAATCCCTGATGCAATGCTTAAGCTCACCTTCAAGCAGTGCATTTAAAAGAGCTATGATTCTAATCTTTCCCTCTTCACGCGCAAAAAGGTATTTAAAGAGGACATCATTGGTTGGATCGAGGTACTTTTTTTACGGTGCTTTTTCCCGTCCAGATCATGTTTGTACGCAGCCATCTGATATCCTATTGTGAGATGTTTAAAAGCAAATAATTAACATTTCACTTGGCATATTAATGGATAGTGATAAGCTTTTCAATAATTATTTATCAAAGATACAGAATTGTTTTGATACCATAACCTGTAAACAGCAATGACAGAATTATCAGTGAACTTGTGACTGGATGATGGCCTCAAATATTTCTCCTGCCAGAGACTTTGCCCTGCATGAACGGATGGCTGTGATAGAAAAGTCAGCACCAAAATTCCGGCCAGAATCAGGTAGTCTAATATGTTTTGAAACTCTTTAATCTTGAAAAACATCATCAAAGACCTTACTTAGCCTTTTAATGAGAGATA
Organism: Akkermansia muciniphila; assembly: GCA_963622535.1. GTDB lineage: Bacteria > Pseudomonadota > Gammaproteobacteria > Enterobacterales > Succinivibrionaceae > Succinivibrio. The sequence continues at coordinate 4,856 of CAVFIO010000012.1, read as the reverse complement.
CGTAGATCTGCCCTCTAAAGATTTTTTAAGGATATGAAATGAGCACAACTGAGCAGGACAAAAGACTTCCGCCCCCATCAGAGCCATTGACTGCCGGCGCTGATGCTGTAGCTGATAACAGTTTTGGCCAAAAGCAGGATGAAACCATGCGTCCACAAGAGGTGTACGTTATTGCAACTACAGGGCGACCTGTAATGCCGTCCCAGATCTGTCCTGTACAGCTGGCCACCAAGTGGGAAGATACCTTAACAAAGGTTGCCAAGACTGATGAGCACGTATTTGCGCTTTTCTCCATTGGAGACGGTCCTCTGGAAAAGGAGGCTGCAGCAAATGCATATCCCCGCACAGGAACATTAGTACGTCTGCTGCAGGCAAAATCCGGACCTGATGGAGTACATTTTATCTGTGAAGGCTTAACCCGTGTTCATATTGAGGAATGGACTGATGCCATCGGACATAAAGCCAGGGTTTCATACCCTCAGGCCGTATATCCTGAGGAAGGAACACGCCAGGAGGTTTCAGTTAAGGCTTACGCATTAAGTCTGGTGGCAGCACTGCAGGATCTGTTACCGCTCTCTCCTTTATATACCGAGGAAATGCGTCAGTACCTGATGCGTTTTAATCAAAACGATCCCTCGATGCTCGCCGACTGTGCTGCATCAATAACTACGTCTAATACGCAAAAGCTGCAGGAAGTACTTGATACCTATGACGTACTGGAGAGACTTAAAAAATCATCTGCACTCATAAAAAAGGAATTACGCGCAGCTAAGCTGCAGGATCAAATAAAGGGTACCGTCAATGACCGTCTGACCAAGCGTCAGAAGGACTACATTCTGCGAGAGCAGCTAAAAGAGATCCAGAAGGAACTGGGCACTAAAGCTGAGGATTCTAATGCGGAAGCCTTAATGTTTGAAAAGCGCATGAAAAAGCTCTCTCCTCCTGAGCATATTCAAAAGCGCTTTAATGAAGAGTTAAAGAAGATCAAGGTATTAGAGTCGGGATCACCTGAATATGCGGTAACCCGCAATTATCTTGATGTACTGACCACCATTCCCTGGGGAAAAATATCGGAGGAAACAATTGATCTTAAAAAGGCCCGCGAAATTCTGGATAGTGATCATGAAGGCCTTAAGGATGTCAAGGACAGAATTATTGAGTTTTTAGCTCTGGGAGCTTTGAGAGGCTCTACCGCAGGCTCCATTATGCTTTTTGCAGGCCCTCCGGGTGTCGGCAAAACCTCTGTCGGCAGATCAATTGCCAAGGCCTTAGGCAGGCCCTTCTTCAGATTATCTTTAGGAGGCGTCGGTGACGATTCTGTTATCAAGGGTCACCGTCGCACCTATATAGGATCGATGCCGGGCAAAATGGTGCAGGCCTTAAGAGAAAGCGGCGTTATGAATCCCGTCATCATGCTGGATGAAATAGATAAGCTCTCGCACAGCTATCACGGAGATCCGGCATCCTCCCTGCTTGAAACACTGGATCCTGAGCAGAATTCAGGCTTTTTAGATCATTATCTTGATGAAAAGCTTGATCTCTCAGGCTGTCTTTTTATCTGCACAGCAAACAGCGTTGAGACTATTCCCGAGCCCTTGCTTGACAGAATGGATCCCATAACCCTTTCAGGCTATATTGCCAAGGAGAAGCTTGAGATTGCCAAAAAGCACCTTATTCCGCGCGGACTTAAGGATGCCAAAATGAAGAGGAGCCAGCTCAAAATTAGCGAGAAGGTGCTCTTAAAGCTTATTGAAAGCTATGCACGTGAAAGCGGAGTACGTTCACTTGAGCGCGCCATAGGCAAGATCATACGCAAAACTGCAGTAAAGCTGGTATCCGGCGAGTGTAAGAGCGTAACCATCACCGAGGATAACCTTCAGGAGCTGTTAGGACCTGCTCCCTTTAAAAAGGAAACCTCTATTCATGGAGTGGGTGTCGTAACCGGTCTTGCCTGGACCTCAGTCGGCGGCGCAACCCTGCCTGTTGAATCAAGCAAAATCTCATCAGAGACCAAAGGTTTCGAGCTTACAGGACGCTTAGGAGATGTGATGAAGGAGTCTGCGCAGATTGCCTACTCCTATATTCAGGCAAATATCTCACGCTTTGATGAAAGCAAGAAGGACTTCTTTAAAAAGACCACTATTCACCTGCATGTACCGGAGGGGGCAACTCCCAAGGACGGACCGTCAGCAGGCGTTACCATGGCCTCATCGATGCTGTCTCTTGCCCTTGGAAAAGCACCAAAGGAGGACTTTGCCATGACAGGAGAGCTTTCTCTTACAGGCAGGGTTCTGGCAATTGGAGGATTGCGGGAAAAAACCATTGCCGCAAGACGTATGGGAATTACCAATATCATCTGTCCAAAAGCTAATGAGGATGATCTGCTGGAGCTTCCGGACGAGGTAAAAGACGGCATGCATTTTCATTTTGCAAGTGTATACGATGATGTGGCCAGACTGCTTTTTGATTTGCCGTCAGGAAAATAAAAAAAAGTAATGTAAAACAAGGTGTTTTACTAACCTGAAACTAAGTTAAGACGTCCACAATTTAGACAGTAGATGAATTCCAAAGGAGTTTATATGCCGTCACTGATAAAGACCGGACGTCTTATTAAAGACATACTTGCCTCGTCAACAGCTCTCCTTACTGCAACATTGGTTGCAGGCTATGTTGCCCAAAGTGCCAGCACCGTTAAAAGCACTCAGATTTCAAATCCGCTTGACAGCTCAAGAGCTGCACTTCAGACCGTCGATAAGCGGCGCAAGAATTCACTGGATTTTGACTGTGAGGATCCTCTTGCTGCACTGCAGAATACAGAGCTTGATATCCCCTGTGATGATCTGGCCCTTATAAATGAGCTTGCATTATCTCACGGCGGCTTAGATGCCATCAGGCTCTGGAACAGGAATGACATGCAGGCTCTAAACAGCATGAGCGATCCTGAACGCAGAATATACCTGAACCGTCTCTTTGATGAATCACGTATTGGCTCGCAGCTTGCCCAGATAGTATTTAAAAATGACGGTCAGTTTCACAAATTCAACCATCGCTTCAAATCTCCCGCCTCAGTCTATGAAACTCTGCACGTGCGCCCTGACACACCAAAGAATATTGCACAGTTATCAGATCTGATACGCTTTAGCGTGCTCTTTGATAATGCTCACTACACCAGCGCTACCTTAAACATCCTGCATGAGCTTCAAGATCGGGGCTTTGAAGTAATCTCCGTATGGAATGCCTGGACTGATGACAAATACCCCTATAATGCCATCAATACCATACTCTCAGACCCAAGCCACGGGAACTTTGAGGTACAGTTTCATACCCCGCAGGGAGCCAGGATAAATGACAGCACCCATAAGATGTATGAAGAACGCCGGCTCTATCCGAAAGGATCGCCTGATTATCAGAGGCTGCTCAAATCCCAGGTATCAGTTGCAGCTTTAACTCTCATTCCTCAGGATGTGGAAAGAATTGCAAGCTTCAATCATCCGCTAAATTCCAATCAGCTAAAGGTTGCATCCTAGAACACAGCTTTTCAATAGTCCTATGTTGCCGTCTCTATACGGGACGGCTTTTTTTTTGCACCATTGTAGAAAGCTCCAAGGATACAGAGACCTAAAAAAAGTGATCTCTTCAAAATATTTAAAATTGCCATACTGAATTTTAAAATTTTGTTATAAGATACAGCTATAACTATTTTCTAACCAATTAAAGCTGATATAGGTTAAAACCCATTAAGGAGCTTGCATGACATTGCAACATCTGCGCTATGTGCTGGCCGTAAGCGAATGTGGAACCATGAATCGCGCCTCAGAGCGCTTAAACGTTGCCCAGCCGTCACTGTCTACAGCAATTAGAGCCCTGGAAGAAGAGCTGGGAATTAAAATTTTCAAGCGTACCGCCCGCGGTGTCACCGTCACAGAAAACGGCGAGGAGTTCCTGGTCTATGCCCGTCAGCTCTATAACGAGTACCTCGGCATCATGGATAAATACGGGAAAGGTGACGGTGTGCGCAAGCGCTTTGGCGTTTCAACCCAGCACTATTCATTTGCCGTAAAATCCTTCGTGGAAATGGTCAAGCACTACAATACTCAGGAATACGATTTTGCCATCCGCGAAACCATGACCAAGGAAGTGCTTGATGATGTGGCCTCACTAAAAAGCCAGATAGGTCTCATCTACCTTTCTGATTTTAATAAGAGCACCATTATGAAGATGCTCAGAACCCGCGATCTCGTGTTCTATCCCCTGTGCCAGTGCCGCACCTATGTTTATCTCTACAAGGGCCATCCGCTCCACGACAAGGAAAGCCTTACCCTAAAGGATCTTGCTCCATACCCTAACCTCTCCTTTGAACAGGGCGACGGCAGCACACTGCATCTTTCAGAGGAAATCTTCTCGACCAATGCCTACTCACGCCAGATCAAGGTAACCGATCGCGGAACCATGTGTAACCTCTTTATCGGCCTGAACGGTTATACCCTATGCTCAGGGATCTTCTGTGAGGAGTTAAACGGAAGTGATTACTTTGCGGTTCCCTTTAAAAACGAGGATAAGCATAAGAGCGATATCATGGAAATAGGCTACGTGCTCAAGAAGAATCTGAATCCTTCCAACCTCACCCTTGAATATATCAAGCTCATGCGTGAATATATCAGCACCGATCCTCATGCCAAGCTCTGTGAAGAGGGGGCCGCTCCCTTAAAGATGGTGAAGGAATAAATTCCTTTTTCTCTATGATTTTGAAATCTGATCTGCCCATCAGGCGATCAGATTTTTTATTTTTGGTGCAAATAAATCAGGACTTTCAAAAAAAAGACATCGCAAAGTAAATTTTTATTTATGATTCAAAC
>CAVFIO010000011.1:31087-34629 GCA_963622535.1 Akkermansia muciniphila | reverse complement strand
TACATCGCCAGCAGATGGCGGATCCCGTTCTTATATCTGAAATACGTCGTTCGGATAACTGATTGCAGACATCTTTGTGCTCATAATTTCCTACTGTTTATCCACAAGGTATGAGGCCTTATCTATGAGAGAGGGGGCTGATTTATAGACATTCGCGTATCTGCGTGGTACGTTTATACTGTTGCACAAAATTAAGGAGCTATTGTGGGATCTGAAATCTTTCTTGAGTATCTAAAATCGATCTTCGGTCCTACGGCCTCCTTTAAAGAAGGTCAGCTTGAGTCGATAATTTCGACGGTAACCAATCATTTTTCGCTGGTAGTACAGAAAACCGGCTGGGGCAAGAGTATGGTCTATTTTCTTGCTACCAGATATTTCAGGGATAAAGGCTACGGTCCGACCATCATCGTAAGTCCCTTGCTCTCTTTGATGCGTAATCAGCAGGATTCAGCCTCCAAGCTCAATTTACAGGTAATGCTGTTAAATGGAACGACATTAAGCAAAACCGAGAGAGGCAAGCGGCCCGCAATTGCCGAAGCATTGCAAAATAACTCGGTCGATATTCTCTATATCACCCCTGAGCAGCTGGCCAAGGATGAGGTAAAGCAGTTCATCTTCACCAACATCAGCAAAGAGCTGGCATTGTTCGTAATTGACGAGGTGCACTGCGTCTCTGAGTGGGGACATGATTTCAGGCCGTCATTTGGCGAGATCAAGGATTTTGTAAATGATTCCCTCGTCAAAAACATGCATATCCATATCCTGGCAACGACGGCAACAGCCAATGACACCGTGGTAAATGATCTGCTTGCACAGTTTCAAACAGAAATCAAAGTCATAAGAGGACCTTTGCTTAGGGAGTCGCTGAATATTCAGGTGATGACACCTCACGGCATTACCCACCGTTATGCCTGGATCCTGGAGTATCTGCAGACTCATCAGGGATCGGGGATCATCTACTGTCTTACCATTTCAAGCTGTGAAATGCTGGCTACCTTTCTGCAGGTAAACGGCATCGCCGCCTATGCCTATCACTCAGGCCTGCAGGATGATGAAAAGCTAGGCCTTGAGGTCAGCTTTTACAACAATCAGATCCGCTCTCTGGTAGCAACCACAGCTTTGGGTATGGGCTATGACAAGCCTGATGTGGCCTTTGTCATCCATTTTCAATGTCCTCAGTCCATCCTTGAGTATTATCAGCAGATCGGCCGTGCCGGGCGTAATCTTGAGAATGCTGATGCAATTTTGATGAGCGGTCCCGAGGATGAGAAGATCAAACGCTTCTTCATAGAAAATGCACTGCCCACAACTGAAGCTCTGGGCATGGTGCTTGATTTTATAGACAAACGTAATGGTGTATCCCTTATGGATATACTGAGGACGTTTAATATCAAGCGCAGCGATCTTGTCGATGTGTTAAAGCACCTTTCAGCTCTGAAGCTTGTTTACAAGGATAAAAGCCTTTATTTCCGCACGTTAAATCCTGCTGATCTTGATGCCTATCAGAAAAACAAGGAGCAGATACGTGAAAACAGATATCTGTCGCTGCAAAAGATGCGGGATTACTGTGCTACGCGTGAATGCTATGCCAAGTTCATCTCAAGGGAGCTAAATGATCCTTATGTTGCTGAATGCGGCAAGTGCTATAACTGCCGGAAACTGGCACCGCAGGATTTAAAGGACACGACTAATATTACCAGGGCGCGTTACTTTATCGATGCCCCTTACCGGACAAATCCTGCATTAAATCAGATTGAACCGCGTGTAATGGGACCTGATCATCATAAGATCCCGCCTGAGCTTTTAAATGAAAGAGGTTTCTTCCTGTGTAAATACGGCGTGAATCTAGGCAATATGGTGGCCTACGGCAAGTATAAGGACGGTCGTTTTGACAAGGCTCTGGTTAGCCTTATGGGAGATATGATCAGGTTTTTAGCCTGTGTCAATAACGGCTACAGGATCATTGCCGCACGCACCATAGTCTATATACCGTCACTGCGTCATCCAACCCTGGTGCGGGAGTTTGCCTATGCTCTGGCGGCAAACCTCAATATCAGATGCCTGGATGCCATTATTAAAATAAAGGATAACCCTGAGCAGAAGGCCATGCAGAATTCTGAAACTCAAAGCTTAAACGTGCTTGATTGCTTTGCGATAAATGAAAGTATGATCCCAGAGCTTACGGGGCAGGATGTCTTTTTAGTAGATGATATGGTGGATTCACGCTGGACCTTCACCATAGCCGGTATGCTTTTAAAACAGAAGGCTTATGTCAGAAGCGTTACCCCCTTTGCCCTTGCTAACACTGCGTTTAACGGATAGATAAAGTGGATATTTCAGATAATGAACTGGTGACCCTGATGCTGTGCTCAGAGCTGGCATTACATGGTGATCTCAAGCCTTATTCAGATGCAGCCTATGCAGCTTTTGCTCAGGCCTTATATCTGTCAGGCAGGCAGCCGTCAGATCTTTTTAACATGACTGCAGAGAATATACAGGAGATCTGTAATGCTCATGCACAGCTTTTTACCAGAATAAAGCGTAACGATTTTGCCCAGTGCATTCCGCAGATGATAAAAAGACATCAGCAGATCTTCTTTGAGCTGAGCACTCTTGAAAAGGAAGGGATCAGGGTAGTTACCAGGGCAGACAGACAGCACTATCCTGCAGTTATCAGAAGAAAGCTTATTGCTGCAGGGATCTCTATTCCTGCGGTTATCTATTATTCAGGTGATCTTTCCCTGATAGACAGCTCAAAGACTCTGGCTATCGTGGGATCGCGCAATCTTGAGAAGGATGCCGGCGCAGTTAAATTTACCCGTGATGTGGTAAAAAAGGCCGTTGCAGGAGGTTATGCCATCTCATCAGGCGGTGCCAGAGGAGTAGACGGTATTGCTCAGGATACAGCTTTGGCAAACGGTGGCCGTTGCATCATATGTGTCGCTGAAAATCTTTCAAAGAAAATTCAGCAGGTTGATATCAGACATGCCATAGTTGACAGACGCTGTGTCTTTTTGTCGCAGGTGCATCCCCGTCAGCGTTTTATCACCTACAACGCTATGGCCCGCAATAAGCTCATATATGCCGCATCCAAATATGCAATGGTAGTCTCTTGTGAATATCAGACAAAAATGGTTAATGATCAGGAAACGATTGACAGCAATAAGGGAGGAACCTGGACCGGCGCTAATGAGTGTGCTAAGAAAAATCTGTCTGAGCTTATTGTAAGATCCTGCAGCGAGAATATGCCCAGAGGAAATCTGGAGCTTATAAATACCGTTGCCTGTCGCAGAATGAGTGAGCAGGATCTTGCTCAGAACTTAAGCTTTGATGAGATCATCACTACTCTGCCTTTGCAGTTACCAGGTAACGGAGCTTATTAAGACGGGCAGTGATTGCTGCTGAATTTATGAAGGTGTTGCATGTTTAAGAAACTAATCGTGATTGCCTTGCTGTCATCCCTGTGCACGGCTACCTTTGCCCATGAGGATATCAAGGTTTGTGCCAAATACTATAAAGGCAAAGATCATTCCTGGTCTCAG
>CAVFIO010000011.1:0-30745 GCA_963622535.1 Akkermansia muciniphila | reverse complement strand
CCTTTAATAAAGCAGGAACAGTCTGCTTCTTGCGGCTCATGAGGCCGGGGACAAAATCATCCTCGCTTTTTGCGCCTAAGGCATTTAGTATGAGATCCTTGTCATCAGCCTCAACCAGAACAACCGATCCTTCCTTCATGATATCGGTTATAACAAAGAGCACGGCATCGCGTCCTTCCTTTCTGGCGTTTGCCAGCTCCTTTTTAAGATCTTTTTTAAGCTCGGGACTGACCATATCTAAGGATACCAGCTCAATCTGACCGATACCTACCTTCTTGCCGTGCATATCAAAGTCCTTGAAGTCACGGAAGAGAAGCTCACGCGCAGGTGCATTCAGGTTGGATTTTGCCTTGAACATTTCATAGCCTAAGGCTTCCAGATCTTTTACTCCGGCAATTTCAGCAAGCTCTCTGGCTGCTTTTTTATCTGTTTCCGTTGTAGTAGGGGATTTGAAAATCAATGTGTCAGACAGGATCGCACACAGCATGCCGCCTGCCAGATCGGAGGGGATCTTTACGCCGTAGTAATCATGCATGAGCTTTACTATGGTGTTGGCACTGCCTAAGGGCTGGATCCAGCCTTCAATAGGAAGATTGGAGGTGACATCACCTAGCTTGTGATGGTCGATAACCCCCTTTAGTTCGGCATCCTTAAAGTCTGCAGGTGCCTGGGCAAGATCTGAGAAATCAACGATGTATACCTCTTTACCGGCAACAGAATCTATAACCTCAGGAGCTTTCAGGTTAAAGCGTTTTAAGACGAATTCTGTTTCAGGAGCGGCAGGGCCCTGTGCTACTGCCTTTACATCGATACCGCGTCCCTTGTAGAGGTTGGCTGCTGACAGGGCACCCATGATAGCATCGGTATCAGGATTCTTATGGCCAAAAACGAGGGCAGCTGCGGATTCGCTGTCTTTTGCAGAGCCTGCGTAAGACATACTGGTCATGCCTGCAAAAAGTCCTGCGGCTAATGTTATTGCGATGATATGTTTTGCAATCATGTGAAGCTCTCTTTTAAAAAGGATGTTGGGTTTTGTGCTTAATCAAGCATCTATAACTGTGTAAGGCTATTGTAAGCAATTTTGCGGGATCTTAGAGTCAGATTTTCTATCTTTGCCGTGTCCGGTGCGAGGGCTTTTTTAGTGCATAGCAGCAGAACTGCAGAAACTGCTTGCACTTTTGAAATTTTTTTTCTAAATTGAATACAGCAGGGTGAGACAGAAAGTCACACCGGCGTCATAAAACATAAGTCAGCAAGGCTTTTTCGATGAAGAATAACATTAAGCATTTCAAGCGATCAGGTGATCGCAGTTTGCCGGGCGTTTACTCGTCATCATCCCTTATTGTCTCTTCTGTAGCTATCTCCTCTATCTGTCAGTGTTGTTGTCGCTAGTGACGGCATCATAGCATTACGCAGTTAATCTTTTTTCTAGCTTAAATGCCGTCTTGAAATGACATCAGGACGGCTTTTTTGTTTTTTTGCACCTACAGCACTTACAGGAAAATATATGCAAACCAATACAGCCAGCGTTACCGCCAAGCTGTGCGCCTATTCAAGATGGATAAATGCCGGGCGTTACGGGTTATTTAACGATTATCTGGCAGGTGAGCTGTTAGGAGAACAGGAGCAGCATGCCATGCACTCTTTAATGGATGCTCATGAAGGTGTGCTCCTGAATTCTGCATTGCCGTCAATTCTGCTCTCCCGCAGTGCCTGGGCCGAGGGCCATCTTGCATGCTTCTCTCAGATACCTGATGATATCCAGTATGTGATCATGGGCGCAGGACTTGATACCTTTGCCTACAGAAACACCAATCCTAAGATCCGCATCTTCGAGGTTGATCATCCGGATACCCAGCGTGAAAAGCGTGAGCGCATTGCCAGCCTTAACTGGAAGATAAAGTCACAGCTTGTCTTTACTCCGGTTGATTTTACCAGGGATTCTCTTTCACAAAAGCTTATAGAAAGCGGCTTTAATCCCTATCTTCCAACCTTTATCACCATCCTGGGAGTTGCCTATTACCTGCCCTTTGCGCAGTTTGCATCTACGGTTGGAGAGCTCTCAGGGCTTGTCAAGGCCCGGTCAAGGCTGCTGTTTGACTTTCAGATTGAAGGCTTTCAAAGCATGAAGCAGCCTCTGGAGCTTGCAGCCTTTACCAGCACTTTAGGGGAGGTGATGGCAGACGGCTATGCCGTATCTGATGTTGAGGCACTGCTTTTTGAAAACGGCTGGCAGTTTTCAGAGCATCTGTCTCCGTCATCAATCAACGAACGCTATTTTCATCACGATGCTCAAGACCTGAAGGCCTTTGACAGCGTGCATTTTATGGCCGCGGCCTTTAACAGCACCTTATTTCATATTTAACGAGGAATTTCATCATGGCAATTTATAAAGAATTTGACACAGCCCTTATCCATGGCGGTATTTACGGCGATCCTTTAACTCATGCTGTCAACGTCCCCATCTATCAGACCTCAACCTTCGAGCAGCAGGAGCTCCGCGCCAATCCGAAATGGGAGTATTCACGTACCGGTAACCCGACAAGAGCTGCATTGGAGGCCCTTGTTGCCGAGCTTGAGCACGGAGAGCGCGGTCTGGCCTTTGCATCGGGAATGGCTGCCATTACTGCGGTTCTGCAGCTTTTCAAATCTGAGCAGAAGATCCTTATCTCAAGCAATGTTTACGGCGGTACCTTCCGTGTATTAGACAAGATCTTCAGCCGCTTTAAGCTAAAGTATGAGATCGTGGATACCCAGTCAGCGGAGGCCCTTGAGCAGGCCATCACTCCTGACACAGCGGCCATCTTTATTGAAACCCCGGCAAATCCGCTCCTGACTGTTACCGATCTTAAGAAAACTGCCGCTATTGCCCATGCACACAATATCCTTGCAATTGCTGACAACACCTTTATGACTCCTTACCTGCAGCGTCCGCTCGATTTCGGCTTTGATATTGTGCTGCACAGTGCCACTAAATATTTAGGCGGTCACTCTGACATAGTTGCAGGAGTGGTGGTTACTGCATCAAAAGAGCTGGGTGATGATCTTGCCTTTATTCAGAATGCGACCGGTGGTGTTTTAGGTCCCTTTGATTCCTATCTTATGGTGAGATCGATAAAGACTCTGGGGGTACGCATGGATCGTCATACTGAAAATGCTGCGGCTCTGGCGTCATTTTTAAGAGAGCTTGCGGCTGTTTCCAGGGTCTACTATCCAGGCTTTGAAGATTTCCCTTTGCATGAGGTGCATGCCTCTCAGGCAAAAAACGGCGGTGCAATGATCTCCTTTGAGCTTGATGCACAGCATGACATCAATAAGTTCTTTAAAAATCTGCACCTAATTGCTCTGGCTGAATCCTTAGGCGGCGTTGAGTCCCTGGTATGCCATCCGGCCTCCATGACTCATGCCTCAATTCCGCAGGATCTCAGAGAGAAATTAGGTATCACAGAAGGTCTTATCAGACTTTCTGTAGGCATAGAGCATGTTGATGATCTAAAGCGCGATCTGGCCTTTGCCATTGAGCAGAGTGCAATTTAAGAGGGAGGATAACAATATGCATTACTACAACAGCCTCAAGGATCTCATCGGCAATACCCCGCTTGTTAAATTAAATCATGTGGGAGTTGCACCTGACAGTGCTCTTTTTGCCAAGCTTGAGCTTATGAATCCTCTAGGTTCTGTTAAGGATCGTACCGGTATGTATATGGTAGAGGCTGCCGAGCGTGGCGGCACCCTGCGCTCTGGCAGTACCATCATCGAGGCAACTGCCGGCAATACCGGACTTGGAATTGCGTTTGCTGCCTTAAACAGGGGCTATAAGGTTATCTTTGTGGTACCTGAGAAATTCTCGGTCGAAAAGCTTACCCTGATGAAGGCTCTCGGGGCAGAGATTGTCCATACTCCGCGAGAGGATGGCATGCTCGGGGCTGAACGTAAGGCACAGGAGCTTTTAAAGAGTATTCCTGATGCCGTCATGATGGCGCAGTTTCACAATCATGCCAATCCCAGAGCGCATTATGAAACCACCGGCCCTGAGATCTGGCGTGATCTTGACGGGCAGATTGACTATGTGGTTGCAGGAGCCGGATCCGGCGGTACCTACAGCGGCGTGCTTAAATATCTAAAGGAGCAGAATCCCAATATCAGGGGAATTTTAGCTGATCCTTACGGCTCAACCATGGGCGGCGGTGAGCATCATGACTACAACATCGAAGGGATCGGCAATGACTTTATTGCAGAAACCATGCAGATGCAGCTGGTTGATGATGTGATAAAGGTTAGTGATGATGAGGCCTTAAATGGTGTGAGACTGCTTGCAAGGGCAGAGGGGATCATTGCCGGCTCCTCATCAGGTGCGGCCTTTGCAGCCTCTATGAAGCTTCTTGAAAAGGGTGTTAAGGGCAATATAGTGACAATCTTCCCTGACAGGGGTGATCGCTATTTTTCCAAAAATATCTATGCTTGAGCTTTTTTTGCTGCTTTCAAAGAGTCAGGCGGCAGTAAGTACCGCCTTTATATAAATGAAGTGATAGCTGAGGTGATAAAGGCCGGAGTTTAAAGCCCGAAGGACAGCGCTCCGCCATCTACAGGAAAATCACGGCCGGTGATGTATCTTGCGCGCTGACAGAGCAGGAACTGGGCCATGGCAGCCAGATCCCCGGTATCACCAAAGCGTTTCATCGGGATGCGGTGCATGATGCGTTGCATCCTCTCCTCATCGATGATCTTTTGATTAAGTTCAGAGGGGAACCATCCAGGGGCTATTGAATTTACGGTGATGTTATCTTTCACCCACTCCATGGCAAGGGCACGCGTGAGTCCGAGAACTCCAGCCTTGCTTGCACAGTATGGCACCACCTGTTCAAATCCAAGATGTGCGGCCATGCTTGAGATATTGATGATACGACCTGTGTATTTAGAACGTCTTAGGTAGGGAAAGCACAGCGTGCAGCAGCGAAACATGGCCTCAAGGTTCAAGCTGATAACGGCGTGGAAATCATCAGGACTCATATCCTCAGCACGCTTTTTTATCGAGCGTCCTGCATTATTTATCAGGTAGTCGATGCCGTATTCTGAGCCTATGCTTTCAACAGTTTCCTTTAAGGCCAGATCATCGGTGATGTCGCACTTTATGTGGGTAACAAGCTCATGCTTGAAACCATCAGCTGCCTCTCCGCGACGGCTCAGTGCAAATACGAATGCTCCTTCACTGGCAAAGCGGTGCACCATTGCAAGTCCTATGCCGCTGGAGCCTCCGGTGATGATACCGAGCATGCCCTTAATTGACATATCATCCATGCCTGTTTCCTCCAAGCAAAGAGCAATTTTCAAAACATCTGGCTTCTTTAAATTTCCTCAAGTGCTTCTTCTTTAAAATAAAAGCCCCAGCCTGCGCCCTCTCTTGGATAGGCAAATCCGTTTTCAATATGCATGGTGTTATCGATGATGCCGTCTATCCAGTCAAAGGATTCTGCTCCGTAGGGATGCTTGATGGTGCATAAAAGCGGTACATCGTAGTCCTTGTAGTAATGAGGCAGTACCGGAAGACTGAAGCTTTCTGCAAGATGAGCTGAATCTCTCCAGCCCTCAACTCCGCCAAGACGTATGAGATCCGGCTGCCATAAATCCAGTGCATTTCTTGAAATCAAAGCCTTTAAGGCCTCGATATTGTATTCACGCTCACCCATTGCAAGGGCAATGCCGCATTTATTGCGCAAGAGCTCATAGGCTGCAAAATCGGTGTGATCTACAGGCTCCTCAAACCAGTTGATGCCGATGCCGCGGGCTTTTTCTGAAAGCTCCAGAGCCTCGGTAACCTTCATGCCCTGATTGGCATCCATCATGATCCTGACGCTGTCGCCTAAGGCTTCGCGACAGGCCTTGAGACGGTGAAGATCGTTTTCTATGCTGCCGGAGCCTACTTTTATCTTAACTGCGGTAAAGCCGCGCTTTTTATAGTCAGTAACCTCAGCTACCAGCTCCTCTTCTGTATAGGAGATCCAGCCACCTGATCCATATACCGGAATTCTGGTGTTGCTGGTGCCCAGAAGCTTCCAGACGGGGGTATTGAGCTCATGTCCCCAGCAATCCCACAGAGCAACATTCAAGGCAGCTCCGGCGCAGGCATTTATGCCCTCCTTGCCAAAATACTCAGATTGCGCCTCCCAGTCCTGACGGATCCTTACCGTCTCATTGATGCGGTAGTCTCTATCAAGTACAAAATCCTTAAGATCGTGCAGAGCGCCACGTATGGCACCGGGGGAGTAGTGGAAGGAGAGCAGATATCCCTGTCCCTTTTTGCCATTTGCACTTATCACCTCGACTATAAAGAAGGCGATCTCACTTATCTGATGGGTAGAATCGGCAATCGGGCGTGAAAGCTTTGATACTGCACGGTAGAGGTTGATTTCCTTTATGGCAAGCTTATCCATTTTTAACTCCTGCTATCTGTTTAGATTTGCTTTGAACTCGCCTTTTCTGAGCGCATTTAAGGTGTGCTCCCTGGATCCGTCAAGGTGGGCTGTGACGGCTTTTCTGATGCGTTCTTCCTTCTTTGAGAGCATGGCATCAATTAGCTCCAGGTGTTCAGGAATTGAAATAGGCTCGGTGACAAGACGGCGCAGACGGCGGTTGTGTTCGTATACCATCTGCAGTGAGCGTTTGATAAAGCGGTTGCGGGTATATGACAGCAGTGTGTCATGGAGCTCATCATCAAGATCTATATAGTAGAGACGGTATTGCCCGCGGTCATCCTTACTGTGCTTTAGAAATCTTGCTTTAAAATCCTCAAGCAGATCAGTTTTGATGACTTTTGATGCTTCTATGTAGGCTTTTGCCTCGTTTAACAGGCGGGTATCGTACATTTCCTCAATGAGATCCAGCGAAAGCTCGCTGACAATAGTGCCCCGGTTGGGATAGATATAGATAAAGCCCAGCTCCTGCAGCCTTAAAAGGGCCTCGCGTACCGGAGTGCGACTCGTCTGCAGCTTTTCCTGAATGTCTTTTTCAGAGATTGATGTCAGTGGAGCAAAATCACCGTTGATGATGCCTGTTTTGAGATATTCATAGGCCAGATCTGATTTTTGCACCATTTGCTGCTCCTGTATACAACTGATATATCGGTTATATATCACACGGGAGCATTGCGCAAAGCCTGAGGTCTTAAAATGTGATTTTTAACACGTTTAAAAAAACTCCGCCATTGCAGGCGGAGTCAGGGACCTTAGTTTTACTTTCGACAATACGCTGGATGATTAGAGGCCTAAGACGTTCTTGATGGTATAGAAAACGTCTGACTGATCGGTAAGACCCATGACGTTGATGGCACCGGGACCGTAGGCAGCGATACGCAGCTGTGCGCCGGTGTGGCCGGTATCATTAACATCGTTGGAGTTGCCGTAGGAAATTGACATAGGAACACCGTCGGCGGTCATGACAGCCTGAGTAAAGCCGGGAGCTTCAGCCTTAGGATAGACAATCTGAGTTGAGTGAGCGTGGTCGGCAGTCACGATAACCAGAGTCTCACCATCCTTCTGGGCAAAGTCGAGGGCAGCTCTTACAGCATCGTCAAGCTGAACGGTTTCACCAAACTGTGCACAGGGGGTAGAGGCGTGAGCCTGCTTATCGATGCAGGCAGATTCAACCTGCAGGAAGAAGCCGTTTTCATTGGCAGAGAGCAGCTCGATTGCCTTCCTGGTCATGTCAGCAAGCAAAGGCTCATCATCAGAGTGCTTAGGATTGACTTCGCATTTAACAGGATCCTTGTCGAGGTTGCCACGGACGGTAGCCTGAGGTCCCATTAAGACGGTATCCATATTGCCTTCATGGAACAGACCTAAGAGCGGCTGATCCTGATTGGCACTCTTTACTGCAGCTAATTCCTTGGCAGTGGTAACCACGTTGAAGTTTTCAGCCCTGGCCTGCTCAAGTAAGGTCTTACCGGCATATTTACCGCCGACAGCAGTTTCCTTGAAGGTCTTCATACCGCCGCCTAAGGTTACATCAGGACGGGTGGTGATCAACTGCTCGGTAATGGAGCCTAAGCCGCCTTTTTCAAGCAAATTGGTAGGGCATTTTTCAGCAGTCTTTGAAGGACCGTAGCACTTTCTCTGAGTTACGTGAGCGATCTGTGCTGCAGGAGTTGCATCCTGGATTTCAGAGGTGGTTACGTCACCGGTTGCCTTGCCGGCTTTTTTGGCAAGCTCAAGTAAGGTGGTCACAGGCTTGCCGTTGACATCAACACCGATGGCACCGTTGTAGGACTTGGTGCCGGTAGACCAGGAGGTGGCAGAGGCAGCAGAGTCGGTTACATAGTCAGGCTTTTTTGTATCCTTGTTTAAGGAGTAGTGGGTGTACTGACCTGCAAAGGGGAGAGCGTCAAGCCCCGGGAACATGCCGCCGGCACCGTGAGCAAAGTTACGGGCGGCAGTGATTTCTGAGTCACCCATGCCGTCACCGATAATCAGAATGACGTTTTTGGCATGCTTTTTGGAGGCTAATTCAAACTGCTCCTTGTACATTTGCGCCATGTCGCCATGAATACGGGTTGCGCCGCCAGTTACAGTGATATCGCCATTAGCATTACGGTTATAGATATCATCAGCAGCAAAGGCAGACATTGCGGCAGTCATGCCGATCACTGCGGCGATGGCGGTAATGGTGTGTTTACGCATTTCTTCTTTTCTCCGAATTAAACACAATTTCATTTCTTTTGTTGAGTGCAGGATAAAGAAGGCGTGTAAAAAACTTTGTGTCAGATTGTTAAATGACGGTAAAACAAAAAAAAAGGGGAGTGTGAAAACTCCCCCTTCATATGAATGCAGATTTCCTGACTGCTATGAAATAAAGCCGGAGACCAGGATCACAAAGATCAATGCCGGGCAGATGAAGCGCAGCAGTACGATAAAGATGTGAATGGGCTTGAAGGTTACAGTCTTATGCGAGGTGAGCTCTACCCAGAGCTTATGGGTTGAGAGCTTCCAGCCTACAAACAGACACACCATGATGCCGGAGATAGGCAGCATGAGCTTGGTGGTCAGGGTATCAAGGAAATCAAAGAGATTCAGACCGATGATGGTGTAATCGCTTAAAACTCCCATGGATAGTGAGCAGAAGATACCCAGGACGATGATAAGAGAGGTCACGATACGGGCGGACTTGTGACGCGAGAAATTGAAGGTCTCTGCAACCCAGGCGGTTACCACCTCGTGCAGGAAGATAACTGAGGTTAGGGATGCCAGCAGCAGCAATGCGTAGAAGAGCACCGGAACCAGCCACATCAGGAAGGTGGATCCCTGCAGGGCATTGTTAAATACATTAGGCAGAGCAATAAATACCAGCGAAGCACCGGCCTGAGGCTCAACACCCTGTACTGAGAATACAGCAGGGAAGATAACCAGACCTGCAATAACTGCAACCAGAGTATCCATGATGGCAACTGACAGGGCGTTCTTTGAGAGATTAGCCTCGCGTCTGAAATAGGATGCGTAGGTCACAATACCCATACCGAGTGATAAGGAGTAGAAGCACTGGGACAGAGCCGCAAGCACGGTTGACGGATGCACCTCATCAAAGTTCGGCTTTAATATAAACTCGAGTCCTTTTTGGGCACCGGGCATATTCATGGCGCAGATCATGAGCACCACCAGAATGATAAACAGGGCCGGCATGAAGATTTTAGAGGTGTTTTCAATACCGTTTCTTACGCCGCGGGTGATCACAAAGTACGAAAGACCGATGGTTCCTAAAAGGCAGATCACAGGCTTATAGGGATCGCTTACAAAGTTCAGGAAGTTATCGGTGAAGGCTCCTTCATTGCCTGCTGCCACCTGAGCGGAAATAGATACAAAGTTTCCGGCAACTGCATCGTAGAAATAGCACAGCACCCATCCTGCAACCACGTTGTAGTAGCAGATAATGAGGAAGGAGATAAGTACTGCCCAGGGGCCTACATATTTCCACATGGTGCCTGGAGCTAAAATACCGTAGGCACTGCCGACGTTGGCACGTGCGTGACGTCCTACGACGAATTCTGCGATCATAATAGGCAGACCGAACAGCAGTACACATGCTAAATAGATAATGATGAAGGCGCCGCCGCCGTTCTGACCTGCTTCCATTGGAAAGCGCCAGATGTTTCCCAAGCCTACAGCAGATCCGGCTGCTGCAAGCACGCCACCTAATTTGGTGGCAAATCCTATTCTGGAATTTGACATTGATTACCTGTTGTTAAAATTTCTGATTATAAAGAGCCGGGCCCTTTTAAAATTGCGGGTATTATAAAGGAGAGTTGTGATAAGCCTGCAAAAAAAAGATCGGCATAAAGATGCCGATCTCACATTTTTGTATCTAAATCCGGACTAGAGCCCCAATTCAGGGCGGATCTGCTCACACCATCTGGCAATACGCTCGTCGGTCAGATCTGCCTGGTTGTCCTCATCGATGGCCAGTCCTACAAAGTGATCCTCATCCAGAAGCGGCAAGGGGCTGGTAAAGTCATAGCCGTCGGTGGGCCAGAAGCCGACAAACCTTGCTCCGCGGAAGGAGAAGGTTTCATAAAGCATACCCATACCGTCTAGGAAGGTATCAGGATAGCCTATCTGATCACCTGTTCCGAACAGGGCTACTGTTTTACCTGTAAAGTCCATTTCCTGAAGCTTGGGCATGAAGGCATCCCAGTCCTCCTGAAGCTCACCTATACTCCATGTGGAGGTACCGATAATGAGCTTGTCATAATCTGCCATCTTTTCACCACCGTCAGAGATGTTGAAAAGGTCGATCTTATCCTCGCCCAGGGCATGAGCGATTTTCTCTGCAACAATCTTTGTTACACCGGTATAAGTACCGTAAAAAAGTGCAATTTTTTTCATAAATTCGTAAGCGCTTACGGAATGATTCCTACTATTGTTAATTATATATGAGATTTCACTGGCAAATGTGGGATTGATCATGGATTATGCATTGAAAATTTTACTTAGTTATGTTTTCATTAAGCTATTGAGTTAGCAATGACTAAATGATATGGATCAGCAACGTTTACGGTGCCGGAAAAAAACGGAAGTTGTTGGTCATATTACAAGCTTAAATTTTGTAACTTATTGAAAAATAAAGTTTTATTATTTTTTATAAAATAACTTGTAAAGAAAAAATCTTGTATATAAAATAAGTTCAAGACTTTTAACAGATTTCACATTAAACGGAGTTACTCAATATGGCACTTCCTGATATCAAGTCGATGATGACGGAGCTTCCCGATGGCAAGTCAGGAGAAAACTGTGAGTATGACTCCTTATATATGGGGCTTGATGAGCTGGCTGTTCCTGTTGCAGATCAGGAAATGGGTGATTCTGTCACTGAAGGCCGTGACGCCGACTTCAGAAAGCTTCAGAAATGCTGTGAGGAGCTGTGGAATAAAACCCGTGATCTCAGAGTTGCAGCCTATCTGACTATAGCATCCTTCTGCAATAACGGCTTAAAAGGCCTTGAGCAGGGACTGGAGCTTATAGATTATCTGCTTGAGAATATGTGGGATGAGGTATGGCCTCAGCTTGACCCTGATGATGATAACGATCCCACCGAGCGTATTAACTCGCTGTCCATGCTATCTCCGAAAACCGGAGCATTCTCTGATCCTATTCAGTTTATGAATCATTTCCGTCAGGTTAAACTGTGTGAAGGCCTGCCATATACCCTGAGAGATTATCTTATTCTGCAGGGCACGCTAGACGGCGGTGAAAACTACGACGTGGATCCTGTTCTCATGCAGGGACAGCTGCGTAACGCGCCATATGAGAGCATGCTGAGTGCTCAGAATTCAACCAATCATGTGATTGAGCTTGTAAATAAGATCACCGCCGAGTTTAATGATAGAGCCGGCCAGAACGGCTATCTGACCATGGATTCGCTGCTTGTCGAGCTTAAGCATCTGAAGAAGTTCTATGAGGCTTATGTACAGGCTCCGTTAAATGACGAGAATAATGAGCAGCCATCAGAGGAGCAGAGTGCTGATGAGGTTGCAGAAAGCGCTGCTGTATCAGTAGCCGCACGTCCTCAGAGTGCTCCTGTAATCAGAGCAACAGATGTACGCTCACTGGTTATCTCCAATCGCATTGATGCGTTACTGCTTATCAGAAAGTGCTCTGATTATTTTGCCAAAACCGAGCCGACAAGCCCTCTGCCTTATTTATTAAAGCGGGCACTGCGTATGGCTGATATGAATTTTGTGGACATTTTGGCAGAAATCGATCAGAATTCACTTGAAAAGGTTAAAGAGCAGCTAGGTGTGTTACCTTCTGCAGATGAATAATTTGTAAACAAAGGGAATTAACTTATGGCAAATAATAGCTCTCAAAAATTCATTGCGAAGAACCGCGCACCGCGAGTTCAGGTTGAATATGACGTAGAACTTTACGGTGCAGAGAAGAAGGTAAACCTTCCCTTTGTAATGGGAGTTATGTCTGATCTTTCAGGCAAGCCTGCAGAGCCCCTTCCTCGTGTAGAGGATCGTAAATTTATGGATATCGACGCAGAGAACTTTGATGATCGCATGAAGAGCATCAAGCCTCGTGTTGCCTTCCAGGTACCTAACGTATTAACCGGTGAAGGAAATATCGCCGTTGATATGACCTTTGACAGCATGGAGGATTTCTCCCCTGATAAGGTTGCTGAGAAGGTTGAGGGTGTAAAGCAGCTGCTTGAGGCTCGTAAGCAGCTGGCAAATCTTTTAAGCTATATGGATGGTAAAGCAGGTGCTGAGGAGCTTATTGCCAAGCTATTAGAAGATCCCGCATTGCTTAAGACCTTATCTGCTCAGGCAAAGCAGGAAGCAGAATCTCTTGCAGCTGACGACAAAAAAGACGAGGAGTAAAAAATGGCAGAAGAGTTAAAGCAGGAACAGCAAGCCGCTCAAGAGTCCGTAATGGAGCTTTCTGATTTTGATAAGCTCCTTAATGAAGAATTCAAGCCCAAGTCTGAGGAAGCTGATCAGGCCGTCAAGGGGGCTGTCAGAACCCTGGTAGGTCAGGCCCTTGAAAACGCAAGTCTTGTCAGCGGTAATGCTGTAAAGACCATTGAAGGCATTATCTCTGAGCTTGACAAGAAGCTCAGTGCCCAGGTCAACGAGATCATCCATCATAAGGATTATGAGTCTTTAGAGAGCGCCTGGCGTGGTCTTAATTACCTGGTGACCAATACTGAAACCTCCACCTCCATGAAGATCCGTGTGCTCAATATCAGCAAGAAGGATATTCAGAAGACCCTTAAGAAGTACAAGGGCACCTCATGGGATCAGAGCCCTCTGTTCAAGGATCTCTATGAGGAGGAGTACGGCAGCGCAGGCGGCGAGCCTTACGGTGCCATCATCGGTGATTACTATTTCAATCAGACCGCTCCCGATATTGAGATCTTAAAGGGCATTTCTCAGATCGCAGCTGCATCTCATGCTCCTTTCATCAGCGCCGCTGATCCTTCAATGCTCAATCTGGAATCCTGGCAGGATCTGTCAAATCCCCGTGATTTAACCAAGATCTTCTCAACTCCCGAGTATGCGGCATGGCGCTCCTTCAGAGAGGCTGAGGACAGCCGTTATGTAGCACTGACCCTTCCCCGTGTTTTGAGCCGTGTTCCTTATGGCGCAACCACTTCACCTGTTGAAGGCTTTAACTTTGAAGAGGATACCGCAGGTGGTAATTCTGACCGCTATGTGTGGATGAATGCTGCTTATGCCATGGGTGCCAACATCAACCGTTCCTTCACTGATTACGGCTGGTGTGCTCATATCCGCGGTGTTGAATCAGGCGGTATTGTTGAGAATCTGCCTACTCACACCATTCAGTCAGAAGACGGCGGCTCAGTAATGAAGTGCCCGACTGAAATTGCAATTACTGATCGTCGTGAGGCTGAGCTGTCCAAGAACGGCTTCCTGCCTCTGTGCTACTGGAAGAACACTGACTATGCAGTATTCTTAGGCGGTCAGACTGTAAACAAGCCTGCTGAATACGACAATCCTGATGCCAGCGCCAATGCCAAGCTTTCTGCAAGATTGCCTTATATCTTTGCAACCTCCCGCTTCGCTCATTATTTAAAGTGCATCGTCCGTGACAAGGTCGGTTCCTTCAAAGAGCGCGCTGATATGGAGAAATGGCTCAGCGACTGGATTTCCAACTATGTAACCTCTGATCCTAACGCCTCTGATGAGGTCAAGGCCAAGTATCCTCTGGCTGAGGCCAAGGTCGTGGTTGAGGATGTTGAAGGTGCACCTGGCTACTACAACGCCAAGTTCTATTTAAGACCTCACTATCAGTTGGAAGGTTTAACAACTTCTTTAAGACTTACTACCAAGGTTCCTACCGGATCCAAGTAATCGGTGATTTAGCATAGGAGATATTATTATGGCTTCAGATTTCTTCATTAAGATTGACGGTATTGACGGCGAGTCCTCTGATAAGGGCCATCAGAAGTGGATTGAGGTTATCGGCTTTGAGCATGGCTCTCTGCAGAATGTAGGTGTCGGCCGTGCAACCGACGTATCAGGCCGCGGTCAGTTCATTCCTTTCAGCTTCACTCACTTAGTTGACAAGGCTACTCCCAAGCTCCAGAAGTTCTGCATGTCAGGTCAGAAGGTTGCCAAGGTTCAGTTCGCTGTCTGCCGTGCTATTGCCGGTGTACAGGTACCTGTATACGAGGTAACCATGGAGAATGTAAAGATTGCCAAGTGCCAGATTAAGTCTGTAACCCAGGGCGCAAATGCTGAGCTTCTGGATACCTTTGCAGGTGCTGACGGCGTCTACATTCCCACCGAGCTGGTACAGCTGGTTCCCGGCAAGATGACCTGGAAGAGCACTGCAATCAAGCCTGACAATACCAAGGATGGCGCAGTTGAGGATTCCTTCAACCAGGTAGAGAACGCCTAATCAGGTAATTTAGGGCGTATATAAATTAAGGCGTCGCCCCGAGCGGCGCTTTTTTTGACTCAGGACAGATAATAATGCCAGGAAGCAATATCAAGCAGAACGAAGGTTTTATCGCAGGTGTACTGCCAAGACTGTTAAGCAGTACTGTTCCTATGGCTACGATATCTGATCTTGACCAGTTAAAAAAAGAAATTACCTTAAATATAGAATCAATTCTTAATTCCAGGGCCCGTCCCTCCTTTGCGGAACTGCTGAATGATCCCCAGCTTCACTTCAGTGTGATCGGTATGGGGCTTGACGATTTCTGCGGCAGTCATCATACCGATAATACTATCGAAAAAATCCGCAAGGAGATGAGAGATCAGCTGATACATTTTGAGCCGCGTCTTGCTCCCGACAGTATTGTGGTTACAGTCAAGGGTGAGCATGAAAACCGCCGAGGCAATCTCATCATGGACATAAGCGGACGTATCAACGTAAAACCGTTTGAAGGCGAATATCTTTGCGCCTACAGACTGGATCTTGAAACGGGCATCCCTGAGTCTTCACAGAGCTCTGACGCATCATGAAAAGTAACTTCTTAGAGTATTACCGGGCAAACCTTGAGCACTTGCGTGAATTAAGTGCCGAATTTGCAGTGCAATATCCAAAGATTGCGTCCAAGCTCAATGTATCTGCACTTGATGTGCAGGATCCCTTTGTGGAGCGTCTGCTCGAAGGCACCGCTTTTATTGCAGCCCGCGTCGAAAAAAAATTCGATGACGGCTATCCCCAGTTTCTGCAGTCACTGCTGCAGCGTCTGTGTCCGAGCCTCGAAACTCCTATCCCTGCTGCCACGGTAGTCACGGTAAATACCTCTAATAGTCCTGATCAGTTTTCAACGGTATCGCGTACAACCTCCTTTGAAGTATCAGTGGTAGGAACTGAAAACAAGGTCAGATTCTCTCCTGTCTGGGAGGAGCAGCTTATCTCCGGCGGTATAACCGATACCTCCTATGTCCTCTCACTTGCAAATGTACTGCCCTCACGCTTCTTATCAGAGCATCAGATGAAATCAGCCTTATGTGTTGATTTTGCCCTGGCAGTAAATGATATTTCCCAGGATGGGCTCTCGGATGATTTAACCGTATATCTTAATATGCCTGATTCTGATGCCTCCTATATCTGTGAGGCTTTAGAGCAGGGACTATTGAGCGTTTATCTTAAAAACGGCGACAATTGCGTCAAGGCCCGAGGAGTGGTCCCGCAGATCAAGGCTTTTTCTCAGGACAGCAGTATCTTCCGTCAGGCATTGAAGGTAATGCCCGGCCTTTCAACGCTGCAGATGTTTTTTAACTATCCCTTCCTGTATCACTTTGTGGTTTTAAAGGGATTAGGCCGGGCAATAAGAGAGTTCGGACAGAGCAGTTTCCGTGTTGTTCTGGCCTTTGACCGTCAGCTGAATCTTACCCGCAGTGTCAAGGAAGACAGCATACTTATCAATGCCATCGGTCTTGTTAATCTCTTCATGCGCCGCAGTGACAGAACTCCTATAGACGGTAAGCATGAGGTGCTGCTTGATGTAAGCCGTACCAGGCCTCTTGATTATGAGGTTTATTCAGTAGATTCAGTTGAGGTCTACAGCAGTGGTAACGAGCAGCAGCTAATCGCCGTTCCGTTCTATGAGGCCGGCCATTCTCTTGAGAATGAGGATGATGCCGTCTTCTTCAGTCTGCGCCGTACCGAACGTCTGAACGGACTGTATAAGAAGCGCAGTACCTATACCAAGACCGAGGTCTTTGCATCCTTTGCCGGCCGCAATTATCACTCTGATGACGAGTTGATAAGTGAATTTGTCGCCAACTGCTGGTCAACCAATGCAGATCTGCCTCTGTTTATAAGACCGGGCAGTGAGTTTGTCACCCGTGACGGACGTCTGCGTGCTAATGCCATTATGTCAGTTACGAGACCCGGAGCTCCGCTTCTGATGCGCGGCAATATGGAAGGCTTTGCAGGTCTGTCATACGTCATGATGAATATTTCTACCCTGTTATGTCAGGATGCCGAGGTGGGTAAAACGGTTTTAAGACAGCTTATAGCTGCTTTTTATCGCGGTGATCCCAATGGCAGAAATCTCATGTGTCATGCGCTTGCGGATTTCAGGACGGAAAAAGAGGTTTTCCGTTTTGTGCAGCACGGCAGTGTTTTTTATGAGCAGGGGTATAAGCTGCATATTGTAGTTGATGAGAAGGAATTAACCGGTATCGGATCCTATGTGTTCGGTTCAGTAATGCTGCATCTCATCTCAGATTACAGTCCGATCAATTTGCTGTTAAGGGTCGATCTCAGTGGCCTTGAAAGAGGATTTATTGCCAAATGGGATCAAAACAACAGTTAATCTATAAGACCTTAAAAGGTGTCAGAAATCCCGGCAGTGCAGATTTCGTTGAATTAGTACGAAACTGTGACCGCAGCAGTGATGCGCAGAAGTCTACCGGCAGGGCAGATTCAGCACGTCAGGAGGCGTTGCGCTTTGGTCAGAGGCCTACTCTGACCTCAAATGAGCATACGGTCGCGGATATCACCTCACAGAACGTAGGTAATGCCAGGGCTTTAATTGAGGTCTACTCTCCGGGCCTTTGCGGTGTTGACGGACCGATGCCCTTTGATATCACCGGTCTTGTCATAAGCCAGTCGCGCAATAATTATGATTATGCCCTGCAGCGTTTTCTGGATATCATCAATCACCGTTTTATTTCCTTCTACTATCGTGCTATTGCACAGAACAGTACGGCCATAAGCTTTGATGATGAAAAAGAGGATCTGGTAAGGCTGGTACAGCACTCCTTGTCAGGCGGTGACGGCTGCGGCTCCTTATCCCTACCTCCGTTTACTGCAGAGGGGGCGGCTTCATTTACCATGACCGGAGCTATGAGCGCCTCAGGTCTTGAAATGCTGCTGCATTCATATTTTGGAATAGATATCAAGGTTGAAACCAATGTCTTTGGTAAATATCCTATTCCTAAGGATCTGAGATGCCGTCTTGGTCAGAGGAATACCGCAACACTGGGAGTGAACTCTCAGCTTGGGACGCATTTTTTCAGTAATACCAAAACCTTTATCTTAACTTTAGGCCCTCTGGATTTTGACAAGTGTGCCGAGCTTTTACCCGGTACGCAGAAATACTGCAGGCTCTCCGAGCTTGTAAAGTTCTATCTTAGAAAGCCCATTTATTTTGATCTGAAGTTTATTCTGAATAAGAAAAGTCTTAAGGGTATTACCCTAAACGGTAAGTATGCCTTAGGTCATAGCACATTTTTTAAATACCGCGATGAAAGCGGAACTTGTACACTCACCATTCAAGCCTCTCGTGTAGGTAACTGATGGTAGCTGAGGTGGAGATAAGTCTATGTTGAAACTTAAACGTATCCAACTCTTTGGTAGATTGGATGGGACGGCATACAAGGCGCTTGAAAGTGCCACGGTGCTGTGTAAGACACGAGGTAATCCTTACGTCGAGCTCGTTCATTTGATAAATCAGATCCTGATGGGGGACAGAAGTGATCTCCACGAGATCCTGACTTATTTTGGAATTGATGAGGCCCGTGTTGCAAAAGATATGGTAAGAGCCCTGGATGCTCTGCCCCGTGGTGCAAGCTCAATATCAGATTTTGCCCCTGCCATCGAAAAGGCCGTAAAAGACGGCTGGATGGCTGCATCTCTTATCTATAAATCAACTCTGATCCGCACAGGTCATCTGCTTCTTGCAGTAAAGCAGGATCAGGAGATGTCCCGCATCCTAAATGACATCAGCTCAGAGTTCATCAAGATTAATGCCGATCTCCTGCAGGAGAAATTTGAGGAGATCACAGCCAATTCCCAGGAGGCCGCTACTCCTGTTTCAGGTGGAGCCTCAGAGGCTGCCACAGGTCAGGCAGGAGAGATGCTCTCAAATCCTGCCATGGGCAAGGGCGAGGCTCTGGCACTCTATACAGTTGATCTCACTGAAGAGGCTAAAAACGGCAAGATTGACAATATCGTAGGCCGTGATGAAGAGATCCGTAAGATGATCAATATTCTGATGCGTCGCCGTCAGAATAACCCCATCTTAACCGGTGAGGCTGGTGTAGGTAAGACGGCTGTAGTCGAAGGCTTTGCCAAGCGTCTTGCTGAAGGTGATGTGCCTGACAGCTTAAAGGGCACGGTGCTCAGATCTCTTGATTTAGGTCTGCTTCAGGCAGGTGCCTCCATGAAGGGTGAGTTTGAGAACCGTCTCAAGCAGGTAATTGAAGAGGTACAGAGCTCCGATGTGCCCATCATCCTCTTTATCGATGAGGCTCACCGCTTAATCGGCGCCGGCGGCAGTGCCGGACAGAATGATGCCGCCAACCTTCTAAAGCCTGCTCTGGCCCGCGGTCAGCTGCGTTGTATTGCGGCTACTACTGTACAGGAATACGGCAAGTATTTTGAAAAGGATCCGGCCTTAACCCGCCGCTTTGAGAATATCCTGGTTGAAGAGCCTGATGATGACAAGGCCATTCAGATGCTGCGCGGTATGACCGACATGCTTGAAAAGCATCATAAGGTCCGCGTATTAGATGAAGCCCTGGAGGCCACCGTCAAGCTTTCAAGAAGATATATTCCGGCACGTCAGCTTCCTGATAAGGGTGTCAGCATTCTTGATACAGCCTGTGCCAAGGTGGCTCTGTCTCAGAGCTCAGAGCCTGCAGAGCTTGAGTTCTCCCGCCGTAAGCTTGATGCTTTGAAGCTTGAGCAGGACATCTTAAAGCGTGAGGAGGCTGAGGGCTATTCTCATGGTGATGAATTAGAAGAGCTTCAGAAAAAGCTTGATAACGAGCAGCAGCATTTTGAGGATCTCACCAATAAGCTCAATGCCATTAAGGAGAAGGCTGACAGCTATTTTGCCCTGCGTGACAAGGGCCGTAATGAGGCCAAGGAAAACGGCAGTGTCGGTCCTGAGCTTGAAAAGGAGCTGGCACAGAGCCGTACCGAGCTTAACGAGCTGCAGGGTGAAACCCCCATGCTCCTGCCGGAGGTTGATTCCCAGGCAGTATCAAGTGTGATTTCCGACTGGACCGGTATTCCCTTAGGCCGTATGGTCAAGGATGAAATCAAGTCAGTCCTGCATCTTTCTGAATACCTGCAAAAGCGTGTTATCGGTCAGAATCACGCCATGGATCTTATTGCCAAGCGCCTGATGACCGCACGTGCATCCTTAGCAGATCCCAACCGTCCGATTGCAGTTTTAATGCTGGCAGGTCCTTCAGGTGTCGGTAAGACTGAAACAGCTCTGGCTCTTGCCGAGCAGCTCTACGGTACCGAGAGCAACCTCATTACCATTAATATGAGTGAATTCCAGGAAGCCCATACGGTTTCAACCTTAAAAGGTGCGCCTCCGGGATATGTTGGTTACGGTGAAGGTGGTGTGCTTACCGAGGCGGTAAGACGCCGTCCCTACAGTGTGGTGCTCCTAGATGAGATCGAAAAGGCTCATAAGGATGTGCATGAGATCTTCTTCCAGGTCTTTGACAAGGGACAGATGGAGGATGGCTCAGGACGTCTTATCAACTTCAGAAACTGCGTGATCATTCTTACCACCAATGCAGGTGATGAGGAGATCGTCAATCTGTGCACCGACGAGAATAATCTTCCTGATATGAAGGTATTGGAGGAAGCCGCCCGTCCTGCACTGCGCCGTGTATTCCCGGCAGCTCTGTTAGGCCGTCTGTCGGTTATCCCTTATTATCCTCTGGGAACCGAGGCTTTGAATCTCATCGTTGATTTGAAGCTTAAGAAGATTGTCAAACGCGTCAAGGAGAATTACCGTGCTACCCTAAACTGCACTCAGGAGCTTCGAGATGAGATTATTTCTCGTTGTAACAATGCAGCTTCCGGTGCACGTCTCATTGATGCTATTGTTAACAATGATCTCTTACCTGATATTTCTGCCGCCTTCCTAGAGCAGGTCATGGCAGGAAAGGAACTGGTGTCAGTCAAGGCTGATGCCAAGGATCATAAATTCGTTTATGAGTTTGAATGCAAGGAGGTCTAGTATGCCTACACCCGCAGCAACACTTCTGAATATGACTGCTACTGCTGATGTCGTCACAGGTCCCGGGATGCCGATGAATCTTGTGAACGGTCTGCCGGTTGCCTGCATGGGCGATATCGTTGCAGGTCCCATGTGTGTAGGAGCGGTAGCCATGAGTACCGCTGTTACTCACATTATCAAGGGCCGTCCGATTGCAAATCTTTCGTCGGTGGTTACAGGAGTAAATCCTATTATCGGAGCTCCGATGACTACTGCAATTGCAGTCGCTCCTAACATCAACCGCATCGTCTAATAATAATGCCGGGGATGATCTGTTCGTCTCCGGCAGTGTTTTCCAAGTCAAAAGGATCTAAAATTTTCACCAAAATAATCATTTTGCGTGAAAAAATTAGCACTTCATATCATTATTAAAGTATAGTTTTAGTGTAACTGCTGATATTTATTGCTACTATTGTAAATAGTTATTTAACGATATAAAAAGAGCCAGTTGTTCTGATATTATGTACTTGTTGCAAACAAGTGCAATTATTGAGGAGATTACTCTTATGGCCGACGAAGTAAAGAAAGACAACGATTCCATCAAATTAACACCTGAAATGAAATCTCAGATTAAGGATATAGCAGCAGATGTCGTAAAAGATGTTGCGATGCAGGCGGTATTTGCCGCCGGTGCAACACTGCTTACATCCCTGATAGTTACAAGCTATAAAAAGACAAGTATTTCAGGTACTAAGGAAGTGGTACCTACAAAGGATGTTGCCGTGGTTGCCGATAAGAAAGAGGTAGATGCCAATACTAACAGTGCGGCTCTAGCTAAAGACGATGTTGCAGGTCAGAAGGGCAAGGTTGAAGCCTCTGATACAGATGCTCAGGCTGCCAAGACTGATGCCCGTGCTACAGAGGGCGGTGCTCAGGCTGTCAAGACCAAGGCCGGTGCAATGGATGTTGCAACCAAGGCAATGAAGATTAATTAATACACAGGATATAGAAGTATGTCTGATAAATTAGATTGGCGTGAACGTCATGCTGTGCTTTTCTTGCATCCTACTGTGCAGGAGGTTGTTGATAATGAGATGCTCGAGTTATCAAGCGATCTCTCTGAATTAGCAGCATCCTTTCCTGATAGTAACGAGTTCCTAGAGCAGCTGGTGCTCAGAAAGAACTATAAGGAAGCCTGCAGATTCCTCTGCTATAACATGCATCGTCGTGCGGCAATCTGGTGGGCATACCGCTGTGTAGTGGATCTCGGCCATGAAGTGGCTTTATCTCCCTTTAAGCCTCGTGATATCGCAGATATCGGCAAGCCTAAGCCCTTCAATATTCCTGACTGGGCCAAGATGCCTGAGGATATCGAGAAGATTTCACTGCCTGATCTTAAGAAGCAGGTGGATGATACCATCGCCAACTTCAAGGCTGAGATCCAGAAGATCATCGATCCTGATGTGATCAAGCTCGTTGATGAAGTCAAGGCCATCTTTGATGATGCTCAGCGTGAGCGCTACGGCAAAACCCTAGAGGATCTGCTCAATGAATATATTGAGACCTTTAAGGACAGAGATAACGATTCCCCGACCTACATCGATATGAACTCACCTCTGTTTCAGGCTGAGGCCAAACTGCGTGAGGATGTAGAAAAAATGCGTCAGGATACGGTGGATACCATTAAGTCAGTGCTGCCGGACCCAGATGTAAAGATGATCACCAAGCGTCAGGCAAATGCCTTAGACAGGGTATATGCCTATGTGGTGTCTCCTGATAACGATAATGCCCAGCAGTGTCTTGAAATCGGCAACAAGATCCCCGATCAGCCTGAGGGTCTGCTTGCCATGAGTGCTTACTGGAGCTTTGGCAACCTCTCCTCTGACAAAAACAATGTGGTTAAGACCCCAGCAGGATTGATGGCTAACGGTCTTAACGGTCTGATGATGATGTGTGCCTTAAAGCAGGGCGGAGATCTCAAGCCCAAGCAGAGATTTGAAAAGTATTACAATCTCGGATACGGCGTGCTCATAGGCTCTGACAACTGGGGCGACAGTGTTGAGAAGATGCAGGCTCCTCACCGTGACGGCACTCTGTTAGATGCTGAAAAGGAGCCTGAGAAGAAGGCAGAGCTGCCAGGCAATGCAGAGCAGAAGGAGCAGCCTTCCAAGCCTCAGCCTAGTGCACCTATTCCTTCCTTAAACAGATTTAAGGGTTTTTAGGGAGTAAAAACTGATGGCAGCAAATTATATTAGGGCAGTGCGAGCACTAGCTGCGATCGCGTTAGTCGGAATTGCTGCCCAGATCACCGGTTGTTCTTCATCCAGTACTGATATTGGTATATATCTTGCAGAAGATATCCAGAGCTCGTATGGTTACTGTCCTACTATTGAGGTTGATGTAGTGGGACTTACCGAGGCTGAGGAGAAGCGCCTGGTTGCCTATGATGTTGATCGTTACTTCAATCCGGGGTCGACATTCCGTCAAAATTTAGGCGCAGTTACTCTGAAGTTTGCAGAAGACGACATGACTCCCAAGATCATTCCTGATGATGCCCAGTGCTGGGATCACTGGAAGGATAAGGGGGCTAAATATATTGCGGTGATCTCAAACCTGCCGCTTCTGGTTGACGCCAAGGACAGTGCAGTAGACCCGCGCAAGCTTATCATTAATATGAATGACGGCTTTTTAGTTGATTCGTCAGTACATAATGTGGAGGTCGGCGGCAGCGGCATTATAGAGCTTAAGCGTGCTCCGCAGGCGGACAAGACTGATACAATCAAGTAACGAAATTATTAGAAATAGGTTTAGATCTTATGAGATTTGACGAACAGATCCACTGGGGTGAAGGTCTCTTTCTCCAGCAGCATCATATGCAGCGTATGCAACGACTGCTTGCTGATCTGTCACGTAAGCAACGTCAGTTGCTCATGTCCTTTGCATATGGCTTTTGTGATTTAGAACTTGATCTGGATGCATTAAAATCAAGACGAGTTGTCGTAAAGCGTATGTCTGCCATCATGCCTGACGGACAGGAATTGAGTATGCCCGGAAACTGTTCAGTGCCTCCCCTGACACTGAACTTTGAGGATACCAACGGCAACGATGTAATGATTTACGTACGTCTGCCCAGATGGTCTGATGTCGAGCCGAATCTTGCCACACAGGCAGGTCGCGGCGGACGTTTCCTGCTGCGTGAGACCAGTGCCAAGGATGAGAATTCATCAGACGATGAGATCCCGGTAATGGTAAGAACTCTCAACGTATCACTGACTGCCGATCCTGCCGATATCGATAACTTTACCCTGCTGCCTCTGTGCCGCGTCAGCTGGGCGGTTATCAATTCAAGTCAGCCGTCACTGCGTCTTGATGACTCCTACATGCCTCCGTTTATCACAGTGTCAAACGACTGTCCGCTGTTTGGTCTGTGTAGTGAGCTGCTCTTCCAGCTGCGTTCGGCAAAAAATACCATAATTTCTGCCCTTTCATCTGATGGCTATGATCCTGCTACGGTATCTCCGCGTCATATTGCCAAGCTTCTGAAGCTCAAGAGCCTGTCAAGATTTGTAAACCGTCTTGGATCCGAGCTCATTCCTGAGAATCTGACCCCTTATGAGCTGTATCTTGAGCTGGTGGATCTCCTAGGTGAGCTGCAGGCATTAGAGCCCTTTGGCAACAATCAGGATCCTGCAGCCTACGAGCATAATAACAGCCTGCCTGAATTCAGAATGGTGCTGAAGCTTATCCGTGACATCCTGCTTCAGGGCGGGGTCAGCTCAGCTTTGTCCTTTAACTTTATCCAGCCTGAGGGCAGAAGCTATCTTGAGCTCAGTATTAATGACGAGCGTGTCTTTGCAGCCCGTGAGATATTCCTCGCTCTGAGCTTTGGCGGCGATCTGGTCACACGTATCAAGGATATTGAAGGCGGTGACAAGTTCAGATTGCTCGACAGGGAGTCTATCGTCGACCGTGTCCGCGGCGTAAAACTGGTAAGATTGCGCTATCCTCCCCAGTATCTGCCTTCACTTACCAATACTCTCTGGTTCCGCGTAATGTCTGATGAATCAGAGCGCATCTGGTCATTGATCTCCGAGGAGAAAAACATGGTCATTGACTGTGTCCATGATCTCTTCCCCAACCTCAAGGCTACTTTATATGTAAGCATTGAGGATAAGTCAGATCAGAAGTAGTGGATATAGCCAGATTTTGCGGAAAATTATTATATGAATATTGAAACACTGATAGCTCCGGTGCTGAAAAAGGTTTGTAGCTATTGCGTATATAAAAACAGTGGTTTTGAGGTTTCGCAGGATCTTTTACTCTCAGAAATCAGATCTGAATTAAATGCCGTAAGTCAGAGATCGACTCTGACACCTATGCTGCAGCAGCAATATCAGGCTATAGAAAAGCCGCTGGTTTTTTTTATTGACTATATTGTTAAGGAAGGCAATTTCTCCTATTCGCGCTCATACAGGGAGCTGGCCCGTAATTTCAATGAGCTGTCAGGTGATGATAAGTTTTTTGATCTGCTCATGGATGCAATTGAACAAAGCAATGACAAGGAAGTGATCCGTGTCTTTTATATCCTGATGGGATTAGGCTTTGACGGCTACTACAAACGCCACCGTTCTGAAATGGTTGATGTTATGCAGAATACCCTTTCGCATTGTAATCAGGGTATTGATTTTAATATCAATAAAATCACTCCTGACATCAATCTGAATAATGAGCAGCAGGTAAAAGCTCAAAGCTGGTATCAGCGTCCGCGTTACTGGCTTATTTCCTCCTTTGCATTGCTTGTCTGCTGCTTTATGATAAATCTTGCCAGTTTATCAGTACATGTCTCTGATTTTACGCAGACTATAGATCGTGCTGTCACTCAATCTCTTTCCTTCGGTACTGCAGAGAATACAAATAATGAGCCTGTAACCCGCAGAGCTAATGTCCAGGATGAGGATCTGAACAGGGTAGAGGATGCAGAGCAGAATTTCTCTCAGGAGTTTTATGATGCAGTAGAGGCTGATCAGGCACAAGGCGCAGGAGCCCAAAATGAATAAAGACCAAGCCTTACAATCCTTGCAGAATCAGTTCGGAGGCGTTTTTGATTTTGTAACCGAGCATCCTGTACTGGCAATCATCGCTGTCATCGTAGCGCTTGTCGTATTACTTGTCATCGTAAGATTTGCTTTCAGGCTTCTGGGCAGCATCCGAAATAAGAAGGAAGTTGCTTCGCTGAAAAAGGATCTCATGGTCTGGTCCATGCTGTCATCCCTGGTTCACGGCGGTAAGAAAACAGATAAAGCCAAGGCTGAGATCAACTCTAAAATCGCGGTCGTTGACGGTAATTTTGAGCATATTGAAAGCATTATCCGTGCCCAGACCTTCCTCTCTGAGGACAGACCCCGTTTTGTGCTGTTAGGTGAACCGTCCTGCGGTAAATCTACTCTGATTGAGAACTCTGATCTGGAATTCAAGTGCTCGGATGCCGATAAAGAGAATACAAAGCAGCCGGTAAAGTTCTATTACAACAATTCTGCCATTATTGCAGATGTTTCAGGTAAGGTTTTCTTTGACAGCTGGCTCAAGGGCTCAAGTGCCGAGTGGAGCCGTATATGTACCATGCTTCGTAAGAAGCATTATAAAAAGCCGTTAGACGGCGTGATTCTGACAATTTCGGCAGATTCCCTCCTTGCCGATGACAAGCAGCTTACCATGCGTAAGGCCCAGCTTATTTCAGATGAGCTGGTAAGACTTACCGGAACCATACGCATGCATGTACCGGTGTATATAGTGATCACCAAGCTTGACATGATTGTCGGTTTCCGCGAGTACTTTCAGAGCTTAAGTGACGATGCAAAGGATCAGATCTTCGGCTTTCAGCCTCTGACCAATAACGGCAGCTACGACAGCGGTGATTTCAATACCTTCTTTGATGTCCTGCTTGAGAGATTACAGGACGGTGTTGTCAAGCTGATGGGTAATAAGAGTGTGATGGAGCTTTCCTATCTTGAACGCTCGCGTATGGAGCTTACCGGCAATATGTATTTATTTGCTGATAAGTTTTCAAATATCCGTGCCAATCTGACCACCTATCTTGAAATAATTTTTGCAAGACCTGATGTGGTCGGAGATTTAAGACCTGATTTTAACGGTGTTTATTTCTCATCTGCCAAGGATGACGGTATCTGTGTTGATAAGCGCTATGCCGAGCTGCAGTCAAAAACTATTGATGACTGTCTGCTGGTGGATCCGAATTTCAAGCAAAGCCGCAGCTATTTTATTCAGGATCTGCTGCTGAATCTGATTTTAAGACCGCAGGCTCAGGCCACCTTCTTCAAGTCAGAGACTCTGCGCCGACGTATGCCGGTCATTGTTGCCAGTACTGCATGCTGTGTGTTGTCAGTCATCTATCTGGTCGGTGCGTTTTACTCAGCTCCAAAGCTGCAGGATCTGCTTGAGGACGACCGTCTGTATTTAGTGGATCTCGGAGAAAAATTTGCCAATTCCACTATCAGCGGAGCACCGCTTCTGAGTACGGACTATCAGGGGCAGGGTATTCTGATGGTGAATTCTGTCATGCCGGATAATCCGCGTATTTCAAGGATCAATTATTTTTCAGACACACAGGCAAGATTACTCAAGCAGTACACTCTTCCCTGGACATTGTTCCCAGCTTCAGTCGTAAAATTCGGTTTGAGCATGGATATAGCAAAGGCTCACCGTTATTATCTGTATAACCAGCTGCAGACCAAAATGGTCTTTCTGCCGATGGTTGACTCCATTGAAGCCAGCTTTATGCAGCGACGTGGTGAACGTATGACCATGGCCAAGCGTAATGCCCTGTTCAGACTGTTAGGTGCTAATTTATTCTTAAACATGAATACGTCCAGTGTGAGCAATAAAATATATGAAGGATCGATGGTGCAGGGCTTTATTGATTACCTCTATCCTCAGATGGGTGAAAAACTGCGCGGTCAGATTTCACTCTATCAGCCTAAATATGATTACAGTGCCCGTACCACCAACCGCATCATAGTCCTTGATCCATCTTTCCATGACAGCTGTGCCGCAGGCATTCAGGATCTGTTATCAGGCTGGAATTCCCTGACTATTTATCCTAGTCATGAGTATTCACTTTTCCGCAAGGATCTGGATATTGCCAACAGCAAGCGCAAGGTCGCACAGAGACTTGAAGAGATACGTAAGGTTAACATAATGAATTCCTCATATGAGGAATTCAGCAAGACCGTTACTCAATACCGTACGCTGGCCGGGGTATTTATCAGAGACTTAAAGAATGTCGATGATATGGTGAAATATGCAACAGTGCAGAACACTGTTGCAACCAAGGATGGTGTTGCAGCTGCACAGGACGGCGCCTCCGGAGCGGACTCTGATAAAAAGTCAGAGGTGACCAATCAGTACTATACGGTCTTTGAAACCGCCTATCAGAGCTATCGCAGCTATCTTAATGATGATTTCTCAAAATTAAGTAAATTCGGCAGCGATGTTAAGGCAGTTAATAATGACTCCGCTGTAAATACCTTCAAGGAATTAGATGACGGCAGTCTGGAGCAGCTTAAGCAGAGTGCTCTGTCAGCCCTGCAGTCAGAGCATGATTCCTTAACTCAGGCAATCAGTGCTATTCAGCAGGACCCTCTTTTCGTAAGTGTTGATCCCAAGAGCTCAGCTCCTGAGTTTAATTATCAGGTGATTGGCAGATTGCTTGAAAATTCAATTGTCAGCCGCCAGTCTCAGAAGCAGACATCTCCTGATGGCTTCTGGGAGGATGCTGACAGTGTTGACAAGGAAATAGAGCATCGTCATGAGGTTCTCGATGAGATTATAAGTGCCTATCCTAATTCGCAGCTTGTAAAGCAGTGGGGAGCTTTCTGTTCTAACTATCTGGATTTTCAGCATACCGCTATCTATATCGACATGGTTCACCATCTTTTATCGATGTTCCCTGATACTGATAATGAAATGAACCTGCTTTCAGACAGCATGATGATGGTTTCAGATTACCACAGTGAAGGCACAGAAATCGGAAGTGAGGTGTCCTTTGATATGGTTCATGAGGTCTTAGGAGATCTTGAGGTCCGTCAGGAGTATCAGCCTGAAGGCTTCCTGGCCTACGCAAATTCTCTGGCTGTATTACGTGCCTACAGCCTCAATAAGAAATATGTATACTTCAGACATATACTTGAGACCTCACCTAAGCTCTCCCGCTTAATAAGAGTCTTCCAGAAATATGCAGGTAACTATATTAACTACTGGGGACATGTAGCTGAGTCAGTTCATCCCCGCGCTGACAGCTATGCTGATTTCTATAATCTGGTTACCAATACCAGAGCCTATCAGGTGAACTCTCAGCTTGCAGATCTGTATGATCTGTCTATTGATGCCATTTCAGATCTGAGTGATGATTTGCTTGATGAGAAGACCTCGGCCCTTAAGAACAGCTCCCTCAAAACCCTGAAGGAAAAGGTTAAAGCCCTGGACATCAGCTTTACCGATCAGTGTAATGATGCTGTGGATGCCTGGGCCATGCTGTCTTCGGATGCAACCTATGCAAACCGTCAGGTCATGGAAATGACGGACAAGGAGATTAAGAACAGCCTGCAGCTGATGGCCAGAAGTCCTTTTGTCTGGTGGCGTGATTTTACCAATTTAGGCTCCCGTCTCTTAAAGCGTGATGCATCGCAGGAGGCTTCAACCTCGGTTGCCATGTATCAGAGTGATTTGAAGGTCTTCCCGCTTATAAAAGATGGTGATCCGCATAGAAAGGTTCTGTCTCCTGACAATATGCGCTCTCTGATGGCTATGTTTAAGAGCTTCGGGCTTACTGCCAAGAGTTCTGATCCCAAAGAGCCTGATGAATTAGCAGGCCTTGATAAGGATGATCAGGGACGTCTGCGTATTAATCAGAATCTGAAAGCCCCTCTGGTTTTCAGTGAGGACAGCAATACTCAGGGTATCTATAAATCATGGTCTGAGACCATGGAGCAGTTACTGACCATCTTGTCTAATACTGACAGAAATTCCTACTACAAGCTCATGCGTGTCGGAGCTGCAACTCAGCAGCGCCTTGCAAGAGAGCAGGGATTGGAGGGTATGGAAACTGCGATGACCCGCTACCGTTACTTTGATGTAACCATCGGCAAGAAATCGTCAGAGATCATGACCTCATTTGTAAATGCTGCCGAGCCGCAGTCTATTGCACGCGGAAATCTTAATAATGAAAAGATAACCTTCAATTTCTACCGTTATTCTGATTCGCGTGATCCTGATTGCTCATATGTAATCGATGGCGGCTACCCTGGACTGCAGCTGTATCTTAATGAAAATGCTTTCTATGACGAGGAGAGCAAGATCACCTATGTACCGCTGGAGATCAATGATCAGGGTAATAAATCGCTGTTCTATATCGGTTTCAGCACAGCCGTGAAATTGCCTCTGGCAAATAACTGGCCGTCATTGTCCAACTGGCCGAATCTCAATATGTTCAGTGATTACAGCCGTTAATCACAAAACTTCTGCTGGCCTCCGGTGTTAATAGCATGCGGAGGCTTTTTTATTGGAAAAGTGTTTTTTAACGCTTAACTTGATATATTGTGACATGTAGTCCGTAGCATTTGTAACGACGGGCCCGCAGATAAAACTTTTCTGGAGCGCTTTAAATGTCTGCTGATACAATCGATTATGCATCCTTAAAGGGACTCCCTGTAAGTAAATACTATATTGATGAGATTATTGAGCGTAATCTTTACTACGTTGATAAGACTCCATATATCAAAAAGGTTTT
>CAVFIO010000010.1:0-40374 GCA_963622535.1 Akkermansia muciniphila | reverse complement strand
GCGTTGCATATAGACGTTCTGATTTAAGAAACGACCCTACTAATAATGATAACGTGGCATTTGTCGGCGAAATTCTAAATCCTTCTACAGGCCAGACAAAGCTGAAAAAAATAACAACTAATGATGGTAAATATATAGCTTTATTACAAAATCAAAAAGGGGATCAGGAAGAACCTGTATATGTGAATGAAACATATGACAACATGGTCTCCAAAAAAATCAATGAAGCTATACACATACAACTTGAAGTCAATGCTAAAGACAGAGAACTGCTATTGTTTAGAAAAGCATATTTGCACAAATATTGCTCCCAAAATACTAGCTTAAAAACATTTGGCATTTCTGGTGAAAATATATGTTCGTTTGGTAATAAGTATCAAAATGAATACGCAAATACCATTGCTTATCTTATAGAACAAACAGAAATTGCTGCTCAAACTGCAAAAAATATAAACCAGCAAAAGTTACTGTCAGAACGTTTAGAAAAGCAGAGAAAGCTGGAGCAAGAAATTAAAAACAGACAAGGTTCTTCATTT
The DNA here is from genome assembly GCA_963622535.1 of Akkermansia muciniphila. Taxonomy (GTDB): domain Bacteria; phylum Pseudomonadota; class Gammaproteobacteria; order Enterobacterales; family Succinivibrionaceae; genus Succinivibrio. The sequence goes on along the minus strand of CAVFIO010000010.1, from coordinate 39,838 downwards.
AGCTTTTTAGATTTCCTAGAGTTATTTATTGACATTATGTGGTATGTAGTAAAATTTTAAAAATGCAAAAATTCAAGCATATTTAGAATTCTTTTAGAGCGTAAAATTTCAAGGGGAGAGCTTTCGTTTTAAAAGCTAAAGTATTTATTAGAATAATAGCTAAATAACGCCCCACTCCCCCACTCTTTTTTATCAGAATAAAAACAACTGCACTAATTAAGATCAACATCTTCACCCTCAAGACTCTCATCAGGCAACTCTTCGTGATCGTAATTAAGGTTCAGCAACGCACTGGTTTGAATTAACAGAGCTGTCCCCTTTACAAAAGATGCCCGCCACTGTGCAATTGCTGATGTGCTTTGCAAAGTATCAACATATTCACACAGAGCATCATAGTAATTGCGCCAGAGCTTACTTAAATTTGCAAGCGTATTGGCATCCTGCTCACTTACCAAAGATATAGCCTTAAGACGTGTCTCAAGCTCTGTTTCATAGGTTTTAATACCATGGGCGTTCTCATAATCACAGATATCCTTGTCACGACTTGCGATGCACTGACGCAACAGGAAGTAATCACCAAAACCATAGGTCCGATAAAGCGACAGCAGGGATAACACCAGTTTTGAGCGCGGATTAACTCCAACTGCATCCTCAACACTGTCAGAATAAAAATCACTGCTCATCCATGCCTGAGAGAACTCATCCCAGGCTTTGATAACATCAAGATACTGATCATTTTTAAGACCAAAGTTTCCAAGATCTGCCTTGACTCCCCGAATACATTCATCAGATCCGTAAAAGAACTCACTTCCATTCTCTCCATCAAAGAATGAACATACAGCCTCCAGATGATCATCTGTTGACAGCTTACCGTTTGTTCCCTGAACAAAGGCATTTTCGTGCTTGAAGCTCACTCCCTCCGGCATGCCGGCCAAACGCCAGATCCTAAGCAGCATGGTACGGTAGATTAAAGGTCGCAAAGCCTGAGCTTCACGAATAGAGGGCAGAGATGATGAAAATTCACGATAAAACTCAGACCACTCCTTAAGCGCAGCTTCAATCTTCGTCTGGGCAGAGAGAGAGCTCTGCACCCGTCTTAGCAATACCGATGAATACTTTAATGTCTCTAACTCATAACGGCTGTCAGTGTCATAGATAAAGGTGGTCGGATCTCCCTCATGATTCTTTATATTTATATAAGATTGAGGGAAGGCAGATACAGATCTCGAGCCAATCAGAGAATACAGCATAAGATACCATTCACTTGCGTCTGCACGTGTATCCTGCAAAACACCGGCACCAGGAACCATGGATACGGCTTCGTTCCACAGACGTTCATAGGATGCAAAATGCGAATTCTTTGAATTAAAGATATCATCTAGAAAAGATAACGGTCCCTGACCTGCATGAGCAAAAAAGCGGTCCAGAGCAAATCTGCACGATTCACTGTTTGGCAGAAAAACGAAATTATTGCCCTTAACCTTAGTGCACAGAGCGTCATAATTTATGTCAGAGCTCTCACGCTTAAAACCTCCGACAGGCCACAATATCGATGAGACCAGAGGCTTACTGCACTGATAGGAATTATTAATGCATAAAGCAGTACATTCAGAGGCTACCTTACGCATGGTTAAATCCGATCCTGTCATGGGAACATCAAGGATCTCAGGCACTCCCAGATACTGCGCATCGTCCTTTTCAAACTCAAATGTAAGCTGAGGGCTGTCGGTAAGGGAAATTATCAGATCCTGATCGACCTGAAATTCAAGCGAGTTGCCGGATACCTCAGCATATACCTTGGATTTGATAGTATCCGACTTAACCCAGACCTCGATGACAATGTCATTGTCACAAACCTTAGGCAACAGCAGAGTAAAACGGTAGGCATAACCGGTATTCTTAGCACAGAGAACGGTTTGCAGCTGAGAACTGCTCTTAGTATTTATGAAGGCGGAAACTTCTGATTGATCCTGCGGATAATGAAGCTCGCCTGCCTCCCACATAGGACCTGCGGCAAAAGCTTTTCCACATACAAATGCCAGCAGAACTATCAGCGCTGACGAAGATTTCATTTACTTTATAAATTATTACAACCAATATCGATCGCGCTAGTATACGCTTTCACATCTAAGATGTTGCACAAAACCATTAAATTTCCCAAAAGTACACAAATAGGACGAAAAAAATCCCCACAGCTTCAGAAAGCCATGGGGATTAATTTTATAAACCTTGATTAACCACCGAAGTTGTCGAAGTTGATTGCATCATCTTCAACGCCTAAAGAGTGGAGCATATCAACTGCAGACTTGGACATCATCGGAGGTCCGCACATGTAGTACTCACAATCCTCAGGATTCTTGTGTGACTTCAGGTACTGCTCATACAGCACATTGGCAATAAAGCCGGTCAGGCCGGTCCAGTTATCTTCAGGACGAGGATCAGACAAAGCCAGATGCCAGGTGAAGTTAGGATGCTCTTCAGCAAGCTTGTTGAACTCATCAACGTAGAAGGCCTCGCTTAAGGAACGGGCACCGTACCAGAAGGAGATCTTACGCTTAGAATCCAGACGCTTTAACTGATCGAAAATGTGTGAGCGCATAGGAGCCATACCGGCACCGCCGCCGATGAATACCATCTCGTTATCAGTATCCTTAGCGAAGAACTCACCGAAAGGACCGGAGATAGTAACCTTATCACCAGGCTTCAAGCTCCAGATATAGGAGGACATGATTCCCGGAGGAGCGGACATGTTGCTAAACGGAGGAGTAGCAAGACGTACGTTCAACATAATAAGGCCTTTTTCACCAGGGTAGTTAGCCATGGAGTATGCACGGATTGCAGGCTGATCAACCTTTGATACAAGCTTATCAAAGCCGTACTTCAAGAAGGCACCCTTGAACTGAGGCTCAATATCAAAGTCCTTATAGTACACAGTGTGTGCAGGAGCTTCAATCTGAATATAACCACCGGCGCGGAAAGGAACTTCCTCACCCTCAGGAACCTTCAAACGTAACTCCTTAATAAAGGTTGCCACGTTGTGGTTGGAAATAACAGTGCATTCCCACTTTTTAACGCCAAAGACCTCAGGAGGCAGTTCGATGTTGATATCGTTCTTAACAGCAACCTGACAAGCCAGACGCCAGCCTTCCTTAATCTGACGCTTGGTGAAGTGAGAGTACTCAATAGGCAGTACTGAACCGCCACCTGAAGTAACTTTCAACTTGCACTGACCGCAAGCACCACGACCGCCGCAGGCAGAGGATACGAAGATACCCTTGTCTGAAATGGTGTTGAGCAACTTGCCGCCTGCAGGAGCCTGCATAGCAAGCTTGGGATCATCGTTAATGCCAATGGTGATATCACCAGTGCTTACGAGGAACTTTTTAGCAACAATGATCACGCATACCAATACGGCAATAATGATGACGAACATCAATACGCCGCTGATGATAGTTTCCATGTCTCCTCTCCTTTAAAGCTGAATACCAGAGAAGGACATAAAGCCGATAGCCATAAGTCCTGCAGTGATAAAGGTCAAAGGTAGACCGTTCAAGCCGGCAGGAGCATCAGCATACTTAAGCTTCTCACGAATAGCAGCAAGAAGGACAATAGCCAAAGCCCAAGAAGCGCCGGAACCAAAGGCATAGACCACTGACTCTGCGAATGAGTAATCGCGCTGTACCATGAAGGATACACCGGCGAAAATAACGCAGTTAACAGTGATTAACGGGAGGAAGATACCCAAAGCAGCGTAGAGCGAAGGTACGTACTTATCAAGGAACATCTCCAGGACCTGAACGATAGCAGCAATAACACCGATGTAGGTGATGAAGCTTAAGAATGACAGATCCAGTCCCGGTACTAATGCATCAGGCTTCAAGATGAAGGTATTAATGAGATTATTGGCAGGAACAGCCAGAACCTGAACCATAACCACAGCAGCGCCCAGGCCTGCAGCAGTGGTAACTTTCTTTGACACAGCAAGGAAAGTACACATGCCCAGGAAGAAGGACAAAGCCATGTTCTCAATGAAAACACTCTTAATAAAGAGGGAAATATAATGTTCCATTAGTAATCCTCCCTGTGAGTGTCATACTCTTTAGGCTCCTGAAGATCCTTACGGAGAGTCTTAACCAGCCAGATCAGTGAACCGACCAGGAAGAAAGCGCAAGGAGGCATTACAAGGAGACCGCAGGGTACATACCAGCCACCGTTATTGACGGTAGGAAGAATGGTAAGACCAAACCAGGTGCCTGAGCCGAAGATCTCACGGATAGTACCAACGATGCAAAGAACCAGCATGTAGCCTAAGCCGTTGCCGATACCATCAAGCAATGAAGGGACAGGAGGATACTTTAAGGCAAAGCCTTCAGTACGGCCCATCACGATACAGTTGGTGATGATCAAGCCTACGTATACTGACAACTGCTTGGACAGATCATACGCAAAAGCACGCAGGACCTGGTCAACCAAAATTACCAATGAAGCAATAATGGTCATCTGGGCAATAATACGTACACTGCCCGGGATCAAGGAACGAACCAAAGACACGCAGAGGTTGGATAATGCAGTAACGAAGGTTACTGACAGACCCATAACGAATGCAGTCTTCATGCTTGAGGTCACAGCCAATGAAGAGCAGATACCCAGAACCTGAATCATTACCGGATTGTTGGCAATGATAGGCTCAAGGAAAGTCTCCTTTGCGCTGGGAACTTTTACAGCTTCACTCATTTAACGATTTCCCCCTTGCTGAGGTTCTGCAAGAAAGGCTGATAAGCCTTACCAAGCCAGTAGTGTGAGAAGCCATCGACACCAACGGAGGTCAGGGTAGCACCTGAAAGGGCATCAACATCGAAGTCCTTTACAGAGACATTCTTCTTGATACCGAACTTATAAGCACCGCTTTCGTCGTTGATCTTCTTGTCAACCCAGAGAGCCTGCCAACGAGGATTCTCAATTTCACCGCCTAAGCCCGGAGTTTCACCGTGCTCATAGAAGGTGACAGCCTTGATGGTATTGCCGTCTTTGGGATCGATTGCAACGTAACCGTATACGGTAGACCACAGAGCCTGACCATAGAACGGAACAATTACGCGCTGAACCGCACCTGCATCATCCTTGGAGAAGTAAACAGGCATCAGCTTGGAGATAGTCTTGATTTTTGCAAAATCATCTTCGGCAGGGATTGCGAGATTCTCACCATCCTTCTTAGCCAGTGACTTGAAATCAAAAGCTTCGATCTGCTCAGGAGTCTTGCCATCATCTGCCAAAACGCCATGCTCAACATCAACAAGATGGGCCTCGATGTGCTTCTTGTAGGTATCAGCAACAGAGCCTTCAACTTCAAAGCCGGAGACCTTCAGAATATTAAACTGACGGTCGTTGGCAACAGCGGCTGCCTTGTACGGATTCAAAGCTACTACAGCGCTTGAAACAAGCACAGAGCAGACCAAGCAGAATCCGATAATGATGACGAACGTACCAAGTACGGAGTCTTTATTCAGCTTAGACACGGGCCAGTCTCCTCTTGATATTGCGCTGAGTTGCCAGGTAGTCAAACAAAGGAGCCCAGCAGTTAGCGAACAGAATAGCCAACATCATGCCTTCAGGGTATGCAGGGTTAACAACACGGATGAGAACAACCATGAAGCCGATCAGAAGACCGAATGCCCACTTACCACCGTTGGTAAATGCAGATGACACAGGATCGGTTGCCATGAAGACAGTACCAAAGGCGAAGCCGCCTAATACCAGGTGCCACTCAAATGGCATTGAGAACATAATATTGGTATCAGAGCCGATTGCATTTAAGCCATAGGAGGTTACAGCTGCACCGATGACGACAGCCAGCATAATTCTCCAGGAGGCAATGCCGGTTACGAGAATAATGAAAGCGCCAACTAAAATCATCAGAGTTGAACCTTCACCCATACAGCCAGGAATGTTACCTAAGAAGGCATCCATCCAGGTAATGGCGTTTCCTGATGCATCCTTCAAAGCCTCGAGACCACCTTCTGACCACTGAGCCAGAGGAGTTGCTCCTGAATAGCCATCAACAGGGATCCAGCAGTTGGTACCTGAAATGTAGGCAGGATAAGCAAAGAAGAGGAATGCACGGCCAACCAAGGCGGGGTTCATGAAGTTACGGCCGGTACCGCCGAACATTTCCTTACCGATCAGCACACCAAAGGAAATACCCAAGGCAGCCTGCCACAAAGGCAGAGTAGGAGGAACGATCAAGGCAAATACGATGGAAGTAACGAAGAAGCCTTCGTTAATCTCATGGCGGTGAACAACACAGAACAGAACTTCCCAGAAGGCACCGACAGCAAATACCACGATGTAGATCGGCAGGAAATAAATTGCGCCGAGCAGCATCTTGCTGTAGAGACCTGCATCAGTACCAAGGCTACCACCTAGCAGCTGTAACAGTGCATAGTGATAATCCTCAGAGAAGAGGCTATAGGAAGCATTCACAATGTCTGAAGCATTGGCCATGGATGCAATTGCCTGCACGGTGCCATTGCCGACGTTGTACCAGCCCCAGAACATTGCTGGGAATACAGCGAACCAAACAATAATCATGATGCGCTTCATATCGGTGAAGTCGCGGACATGAGTCTTGCCGGAGGTTACTCTGCCTGAGCTGTACAGGAAGGTAAAGGTGCCTTCAAACAAAGGATAGAAGTATGAAAGCAAACCGCCCTTGGTGAACAGCAGGGAGTATTTCTTTAAAAGCTCTAACACTTATTAACCCTCCACTTCGATCTTGGTCAGGCTCCTACGGAGCAAAGGACCGAAGTCAATCTTGCCGGGGCATACATAGGTGCACAGGGCAACATCTTCTTCAGATAACTCAAGAATACCCAAAAGCTTGGCCTGATCGGTGTCATTGATATCGATAGCACGCATCAGCATGGTTGCTTCGACGTCAGTAGGCATAACCTTCTCATAGCATCCAATAGGCATGATTGGACGGGGACCGCCGTTTAAAGCGGTATTGAAGGTGTACTGAGCAGGCTTGATGAAGCCTGATAAGAATGCACGGGTCACGCTGTGGCGCTGAGCACCGATACCACACCAGTTAACGAGGAAGAACTCGTTGTTGTTGCCTTCCTCGAGGAAAGCTACAGCCTGATGGAAACGGCCTAAGTAGTTAAACGGTGCGGCAATCTTGTTGCCCCAGAGCACAGAGCCGGAGATAACACGGACACCCTGCTTGGAGGTATTAAATTCGCCTGCAGCCAATTCATTGACATCAGCACCCAGTACAGTCTTAATCAGACGGGGGTTCTTAGCCAAAGGACCGCCTAAGGCTACAACGCGCTGACTGTAGTACTCGCCCTCAGTGAAGAGGTGACCGATTGCGATCACATCCTGATAGCCGATGTACCAAACAGTCTTGGTTTCAGAAACCGCATCCAGGAAGTGGATATGAGTTCCCGGCAATCCTGCAGGATGAGGTCCTTCAAAGCTTTCAACCTTAATGTTTGAAGCCTCGGCAACCGGCAGGTCGCGACCGTCCTTACAGACATAAACTGGCATATCACCTATGCGGGAGATAACCTTAAGGCCGTTCTTGAAGGCTTCAGCTTCAGCGTCGATAACTACCTTTGCGTCAGCTGCCAGAGGATTGGTATCCATTGCAGTAACGAAAATAGAGTGCGGCAGTGAACCGACCTTAGGGCTCTTATCGAAAGGACGGGTACGGAAAGCAACCCACATACCTGCTTCGAGGAGCTCATCGATGACATCCTTCGAGGACAGTCCTAACAGCTTATCAGCAGGAGTCTTCTTAAACTCCACGCTTTCACCATTGGGATCGGCCTGAATGACTAATGACTGGAAAACACGACGCTCGCCGCGATTTACTGCCTTCACAGTACCGGCGACAGGAGCGGTATAGCGTGCCCCAGGATTCTTCTTATCTTCAAAGAGGACCTGACCCTTCTTTACTTGCTGACCAGCTTCCACTGCCATTGAAGGACGTAATCCGAGGTAATCGGGGCCCATAAGAGCCACGGTAGTTACCTTGGGACCGTCATTAATGGTCTGTGTAGGCTTGCCACCAATGGGTAGATCCAATCCTTTTTTGATTTTGATCATAGGTGACGACTTCCAACTTTAAATAACTCTGCAATCCTTATGAAATGCAAAGATACCTGCCCGTCAAACCCGCTGCACTAGTCAGCTTGTCAAACAGGCACAAATATACGCTTTAAATTTTATCACAAAATGGAGCCTGAACTGTGTCACACTTTCGGCTAATTGCAGTGACATTTTACGGAACTTAAAAGTTTGCCAATGCTTATTTCATCAAGGCGTGCAAAAGATATACATATCTTGGATCGAGAATCGAAAACGTTTACGATTTGTTACATACCAAATTAAAAAATGTTAATTTTGCACATTTTTTAATTTGCATCACATCTGCCAGATCGAATGAGCAATACAGTTTTCATCTAAAAACTGTGTCTTTGCACACTGACAGATCACCGCACCAAAGCCCGCTCTTTCCTTAAAGGCTCTAAGCACTCCAAAATTTTTTATCATATGCACAGAGGGATGCTCGGAGGTTTTGATTTCGACAGGATGTAATGTACCGTTTACCTTTATCAGAAGGTCAATTTCTTCCTGAGTCTTACTATCCCTGTAAAAATATAACTCAGGCCTTTTACCACAGTTATGCCAGCTCTTTAGAATTTCGCAGATAACGAAATTTTCAAAAAATACCCCCGCCCTATCTGAATTTCTAAGCTCCGACGCTGTCTGAAAGCCGCACAGATAAGCTGCCAGACCGAGATCAACGAAATAGATCTTAGGTGACTTGACCAGCTGTTTGCCGATATTTGAGCTGTAAGGACGGAGCATGTAAATAATACCCGAGCTTTCTGCTACATTAAGCCATTCCTTAACGGTATTTACAGCAACTCCGGTTTCTCTGGCTAAAGAGGTGATCCTAAGCTCAGATCCGATCCTGGATGCCAGTAATGAAATAAATCTGTTGTAATCGCTAAGCTTTGTTATACCGCTTTCACGTCTGATATCACGGTCAATATAAGTATCAATCAAAGCTCTGAAAAAAAGCTCCCTTTGCAATGAATTGAAATTTATCATTGCAGGCCACAAGCCCTGAAATATGATCTGCCATGTTTCATCAACAGTTTTAGGGACAAGCACTGTTGCAGGATTGGAGGTTGGATAATAAGGATGCTGATCAAAGGCATGATCCTGCAACTCATATAAGGATAAGGGCATCATTTCCAGCGCAATCATGCGTCCTGCAAGGGATTCACTTACATGCCGCATCAGTTCAAAGCGCTGGGATCCTGTACACCACACCACTCCGAAATGCTCACTCCTGTCTACCTCTGACTTAATCTGATGCATAAAATCAGGAACCAGTTGAATTTCATCAAGAAATAACGGAAGACTGTGATTTTTGAAAAATACAGCAGGCTGCAATGATGCTTCATTGCGTAAGGAGAAATCATCAAAGCTGAGCATCGGACGGTTATGATTTTGTCCAAGATGCATAAAGCAGGTTGTTTTACCGACCTGACGCATACCGGTAATCATCACAACCTTAAAAATTTTTGATGCCTCAAGTATCACCTTTTGAAGTGTTCTTGCTTTGTAAGCAGATGAAATTGCCATTGCTATCCATATCCTGTGAAATAAACTTGCCTCTGAATTATTCTAGTTAATATTGACGATAAAATCGACAGTACTGTAACGATAAAATCGTCAGTAATATGATGATAAAATCGATACCACACTATCGATTTTATCCGAAATTTAGATTTTACATTTATTTATCAAAAGGTTAAGTTTTAGTCTATTTTAAGAAACTAGCGCTTAAAAGGAGCAACCCTGAAGAGTAAAAGCATGCCCGGAATTGCAAGCAAGGCACACAGATAAAAGAAGTTTTCCCAACCGAATGTTTCAACTAAAAATCCGGTTGAAGCATTGCAGAAGGTTCTCGGGAGAGCAGAGAGCGATGTTAAAAGAGCAAACTGGGTAGCAGTGTATGCGGCATTGGTAGATCTGGCAATAAAGGATACGAAGGCTGCTGTTCCCAGACCTGATCCCAGCGATTCAGCCCCGATTGCAAATGAAAAAAGCCACAGGGAAGGAGTACCGTTCTGTCCTGCATGTGCCAGCATTGCAAAAGCTAAAATAGTTATGATCTGACCGATACCGAAAAACCATAATGCCTTATTAATGCCGATTTTTAGCATCAAGACACCACCTAAAAGCCCGCCTACCACTGCAGACCACAGGCCGACATTTTTGGCAATAACGCCGATTGTCATCAGCTCGTAGCCAAGATCTATATAAAAAGGTGTTGCCAGAGCAGTACACATAGAATCGCCTAATTTATAAAAAAAGACGAATGCCAGTATCAGCACCGCATGCATAAATCCGCGCCGCTTAATAAATTCATGCCACGGCTCAACAACAGCTTCCTTTAGAGTTCTTGGAATTACCTTCACATAAGGCTCTTTTAATCTGAGCGTGATCACAATGCCGGGAAGCAGGCACAGGGCGGTTATGCAAAATACAATATTCCAGGGCAGAAACTGTGCAAGTATCAATGAAATCCCGCTTGGAACCAGTCCTGCAATGCGATATGCATTCACAAATATGGAATTTCCAAGCCCCAGCTCCTCATCAGAGAGGATCTCTCGCCTGAAGGCATCGATAGCAATATCCTGATTTGCCGAAAAAAAAGCCACACTTAAAGCCAGAATGGCAATAGTCATTAACGAATGACCAGGTGAAATAAAGCCCATTGCGGCGATTAAAAAGACGAGGAACAGCTGTGAAATTAAAATCCAGCCACGCCGTCTGCCTAAATATGGAATGGAAAATCTATCAAGAAGAGGAGACCAGAGAAATTTCCAGTTATATGGAAGCATTAAAAGGGAAAAAATACCTATGTCTTTAAGACTGGTCCCTTCTACTCTTAAATAAGCAGTGAGTAAGGAAATGATGACATACAGCGGCAGACCTGAGGAAAATCCTAAGACCACACAGGCTCCCATTTTTAAGGAGAAGATCTGCGAGATAAGCGAGGACTTAGAAGATTTTTTCCGATCTGCCATTATCATCAGACATGCACTAAAAACTAATCTCTGAAGTTTTCGTACTGCAGAGGCTGCTCAAATTCAGCCTGACGGACCAGAGCAATAGCTGCCTGAAGATCATCGCGCTTCTTGCCTGTTACTCTTACAGCATCATCAAAAACCTTAGGATCAACCTTAAGCTTTGCATCCTTGATGGTCTTAATGATCTTTTTGGCAAGCTCTCTGTCAATGCCCTGCTTAAAGGTAACAGTCTGGATAGAACGCTTGCCTGAGCGGGTGATCTCACCAAATTCTGCAGAAGTTGCCTCAATATTACGCTTGGCCAGCTTCTGACGCAGGATCTCATCCATCTGCTGAATATGGAATTCCTCAGGAGCATCCAGCTTTACACTGAGATCCTCCTTCATAAGCTTAAAGGATGACTCTGTACCACGAAAATCATAACGGCTGCTAAGCTCACGTGATGCATTATCAACAGCATTTTGAATTTCATCTTTTTTAACTTTGGAAACAATGTCAAAAGAAGGCATTTAATTCTCCTCAAAGGGCAAAAATCATCCTTAAAGATAAGGACTCACTCTTTCAATGATGCCTTGGGCATCCAGTTTCAATTCATGAAGAATGGAGGCTCTGGTATCCTCAAGTACAAACTGATCGGGAATACCTGCAACCTCAACACGGCAGGAATAATTCTGCTCTTCAAAATACCGCGCAATCTCCTCACCTATTCCGCCAAGCTCTGATCCCTCCTCAACGGATAATAAGAGCTCATGGGACAAGGCAAGTTCATCCAGCAGCTTCAGATCAAGCGGTTTTACAAAACGCATATCACAAAGAGTGATGTCATGCTTCCTGCAGACATCGATAAGCTCAAAGGCTACCGGGCCGAAGGCGGCAACTGCAACCTTATGCCCCTGATGCAATACACGCCCCTTGCCTATCTCTAAAACATCATCATTTGAGATATGCTCATGATTTCTGACTCCCATTGCCCGTGGGAAACGCACTACCGCAGGATGCCCCAGAGCATAGCCTGTATTCAGCATCAGATACTGCTCATCTAAAGTTGACGGAGTCATGATCACTAAATTCGGAACTGTGCGTAAGAACGCAATATCATATGCTCCCTGATGAGTTGCTCCGTCAGGTCCGACGATACCTGCTCTGTCAACTGCAAGCAGGATCGGCAGATCCTGCAAAGCAAAATCGTGAATTACCCCATCATAGGCACGCTGCAGGAATGTAGAGTACATATTGACCACAGGATGCATTCCGCCTGCAGCCAGTCCCGATGCGAAAATCATTGCATGCTGCTCGGCAATACCTACATCAAAGAACTGATCCGGATATTCTCTGGCAAATTCATTCATGGCAGAGCCGACACGCATTGCAGGAGTAATGCCTGCCAGGGTGCTGTCATGCTTTGCCATATCGCAAAGCCATCTGCCAAAGCCTGCAGAAAAAGTAAGCTCCTGCTTCGGATTTTCCTGAATTCCCAGATCAGGATCAAAAACAGGAACTCCATGATAGCTTGTAGGATCCTGCTCTGCCGGAGTATAGCCCTTGCCCTTTTTAGTAAAGATATGCAGAAACTGCAGCCCGCCAAGCTCTTTTAGGTTACGCAGTACAGCTATCAGGGTTTTGACATCATGACCGTTAATAGGCCCTGAATAATGGAAGCCCAGTTCTTCAAACAAGGTGCCGGGCATCACCATGCCCTTAACATGCTCCTGAGCACGCATGGCTATTTCACGTATGGCAGGAAGTTTTTTTAAAACCTGATCTCCGCCCTTTACAAGCTTTACATAATGAGGATTTGCCAGGATCTTATTAAGACCGCTTGCCACAGCTCCTACATTATGAGAGATGCTCATTTCATTGTCATTTAGAATAACGAGCAAATTAAGATCAGGATTATCACCTGCATGGTTCAAAGCCTCATAGGCCGCACCTCCTGACAAGGCACCATCACCGATCACAGCAACGGTGTGATAATCCTTATGCATTCTCTGCGCTGCCATTGCAAGTCCCAGTGCAGAGCCTACAGATGTTGAGGCATGTCCTGTAGATAACACATCAAAATCAGTCTCGCCACGCCAGATAAAAGCATGCAGGCCGTTTTTGCGTCTGATGGTTTTCAGCTCTTCACGATGACCGGTCAGGATCTTATGAGGATAAGCCTGATGACCTACGTCCCAGATAATCTTGTCATCTGGAGTATTAAACACGTAATGCAGAGCTACAGCCAGTTCAACCGTGGCAAGGCCTGAGGCCAGATGCCCCGCGGTCTTGCTTACCGTATCGATAAGATAAGAGCGAACCTCACTGCAGACATCAGCAAGCTCACTTTCCGGGAGCTTTCTTAAATCCTCAGGACCGTTAATGGTCTCAAGCAAAGGTAAAGCAAGTTCTTTCACTAATGATCCCTGCTTACTGTAAAGTCAGCAAATTGAGAAAGAACAGTGGTATCACCAGTAATATAGGGTGACTTTAAGGCTCCCTTTGCATTAGATGCGCATAAAAGAGCGTACTCTTTTGCCTTTTCAAGACCAAGCAAAGCAGGATAAGTACTTTTCTCTAAGGCAATATCAGCCCCCTGGGTCTTTCCCATCACGGCAGTATCACCTATAACATCCAGCACATCATCCCACACCTGGAAAGCAAGTCCGGTCCAGCGGGCATATTCATCCAGAGCACTGCAGGCATCCTCGGATACGCCCTCGCAGGAGCGTGCTCCCATAAGCACGGCAGCGCGGATCAAAGCACCGGTTTTTTTAGAATGCAGGATCTTCAGCTCATCAAGAGGAATATGTTTTTTTTCGGAGGCCAGATCGATAGCCTGTCCACCGCACATTCCGCTATAACCTGCATTAACCGCCAGAAGTCTGGTTAAAGCGGCAACGGATTTAGCTGACAGACCTGAGGCCGGATCTGATAAGAATTCAAAGCCTAGAGACTGGAGGGCATCACCTGCAAGCAACGCACCTGCCTGACCGAATTTCACATGTACAGTAGGATGTCCGCGACGTAATTTGTCATTATCCATCTCAGGCATGTCGTCATGGATCAAAGAATAAGAATGCACACATTCAATTGCGGAAGCCACATAATCCAGCGCTTCATCCTTTACGCCAAAAAGATTACCTGTTGCATACACAAGCATCGGACGGGCACGCTTGCCGCCTAACAACAGAGCATATTTCATGCTCTCCTTCAAATCGGGTGCAGCATTATCCAAAGTGTCGATATATGCATGCATAAAATCCGTAACACGCTTAGCAGCGTATGGTGCAAATTGCTTTAGATCCATTGTTTTTATAAGAATTTTTATTTAAAAAAGCATTATGCAAGAATTGGTAAACCAGATAGCGGTAATCCTGCTATCTGGTTTTTATCAAAACGGCACAGTTTCGCCGACATTGCCTACAGAGGATGTTTGCTCACTACCATCTGAAGCCTCATCCATAAGTCTGGCAGCTTCCTTTCTTGCCAATGTCACCTTCTGTGTCATCTCATCAAGGCTCTTCTTGCATGAGGCTGCAAGCTTCATGCCCTGAGAGTAAGATTCAATAGCGGTATCAATAGACATCTGACCTGATTCGAGTCTTGAGACAAGAGACTCAAGGGCATTGAGTCTCTCCTCAAGCGAAGACATGGTACCCAAAGTCTGATTACCGTTTTCCTCGCTCATATATTTTCCTTAAGAGCGAAGCTCTGCACCGAACTTCTCGGCAGCAGCGGCTACGATCTTCTGAGCCATAGCGTCAATATCAGCATCCTCTAAGGTACGCTCTGCATTCTGTACGATGACACCTAAGGCAATTGAGCGCTTATCACCAAGCTTCTCATCCTCAAAGACGTCAAATACACGGATTTCGCTGAGATCTGCACCGACCTCGGCACGGATTAAAGACAGCAGGGAATCTACAGTAACATCCTTGGAAATCACGAAAGCAAAATCACGGCGTACTGAAGGGAACTTGGACAAAGGCTTGTAAGCAGGAATTGCACGGTTTGCCAGAGCCTGACGGGCAATTTCAAACACACCTGTTGCCACCTTCAAGCCCAAAGCCTTCTGGGCCAGAGGATGAAGCATGCCAACGAATCCTACCTTAACACCTTCTAAATAGATATCGGCGCCCTGTCCTGGGTGCAGGGACTTCTCAGTGGTACGGCGGAACTCGAATTTACCCTTGTTGCAGGTAATATCCAGAAGCTTCTCAACATCACCCTTAACATCGAAGAAGTCGACATTACGGCTGTGCTCACTCCAGTTTTCAGAGTGTACGTCACCTGAAATAACACCGGCAACCATAGGCTCCTGACGTACGCCGTTTTCTGCCTTTTCATCGCTGATGTAGGACAGGCCCTGCTCGAACAGACGGACACGCTTTTGCTGACGGTTCTGATTGTATTTCACGGTATTGCACAAGGCTGCAAGCAAGGTAGTACGCATTGCAGAAAGCTCAGGTGAAATAGGAGCAGTCAGCATGATAGGTTTCACATCAGAGAAAACCCTGAGCCAGTCAGGATGAGTAAATGAATAGGTAATAGCCTCATTGTAGCCTGCATCTGCAAGGGTATGCTTGATGAGATCATCATCAACGATCTCCTCTGGAAGCTTGGCCATATCCAATGAGCCTTCCTGAGTAGTATTAGGAATATTGTTATAGCCGTAGATACGGGCAACTTCCTCAATCAGATCCTCTTCAATAGCAATATCAAAGCGGAAGGAAGGAGACACAGCCTTAAAGCCATCAGCAGTCTTCTTAGGAGCTAACTCAAGATTATCCAGGATCCTGGCAATCTCATCTTCAGGAATAGACTCACCTAAAACCTTCTCAAGCTTGGAGGTGCGCAGCACGATAGGATCATGCTTGGGTAAATCCTTTTCAGATACAACCTCATTGATAGGACCGGGAGTACCGCCTGCAATCTCAATTAAAAGTGCAGTTGCTCTCTCCATGGCACGACGCTGATTTTCTGCATCAACACCGCGCTCATAACGATGGGAGGCATCGGTATCAAGGCCATACTGACGGGCACGGCCCTTGATGGCATCAGGGGCAAAGAAAGCAGATTCAAGCAATACATCAGTGGTATTGTCATTAATGCCGGAATTTTCACCACCGAAGATACCTGCTAAGGCAACAGGACCGTTGGCATCAGTGATAAGCAGGGTATTATTCTTTAAGGTAATTTCCTCACCGGATAATACGGTGATCTTCTCGCCCTCATTTGCCTTACGGACAATGATCCTGTCATGCAAATTGCCAAGATCAAAAGAATGCAGAGGCTGGCAGTATTCAAGCATTACGTAATTGGTAACATCAACGATCGGTGACACTGAGCGCAGGCCGCAGCGACGTAATCTCTCAGTCATCCACAGAGGACTCTTGGCCTTCTGATTGACGCCACGGATCACACGGCACTCATAACGGGGGCAGCCTTCGGGATCCAGAATCTCAATTGGGAAGGTATCTTCAATCTGAGCCTTAACCTCAGGAACCACTGGAGCATTTAGCTTCTGACCGGTAAGAACTGCAACCTCACGGGCAATACCCATGACACCTAGGCAGTCAGCGCGGTTGGTTGTAAGGTCAACATCAACCACGACATCATCAAGCTTCATGTATTCATGAATATCAACACCAACAGGTGCATCATCAGGCAACTCAATAATGCCATCAGACTCCTCGGCCATGCCTAGCTCTTTGTAGGAGCAGAGCATACCGTTTGACTCAACACCGCGAAGCTTGCAGGGCTTAATTGCCAGGTCGCCGACCATGGCACCGGAGATTGCACAGCATACCTTAAGTCCCTTGCGGACATTAGGTGCTCCGCAAACAATCTGTAATTCCTCACCGGTACCTGCATTAACCTTAGTAACATGCATGTGATCAGAATCAGGATGCTCCCAGCAATCTAAAACCTCGGCAACAACAACCTTTGAAAAGCTACCGCAGACTGGTGAGCAGGTATCAACCTCAAGTCCTGCCATGGTGATCTTGTCACACAATTCTTCGGCAGTTAAATTATTGGGTACTAACTCATCTACCCATTTTTTATTGAACAGCATTTTGTATTCTTCCGTTTTTAATCTGTTGTACTGAAAATTAGGCGAACTGCTTTAAGAAACGCAGATCATTTTCAAAGAATGCACGCAGATCGTTAACGCCGTAGCGCAACATGGTCAAACGTTCAATACCCATACCGAAGGCATAGCCGGTGTACTTATCGGTATCAATACCCAAATTTCTAAGCACGTTAGGATGCACCATACCGCAGCCTAGCACCTCAAGCCACTTGCCGCCCTTACGACGTAAGTCAACCTCTGCAGAAGGCTCAGTGAACGGGAAATAAGAAGGACGGAAACGAACCTCCAGTTCCTCTTCAAAGAAGTTTAGTAGGAAAGAGTGAAGTACGCCCTTAAGATCAGCAAATGAAACCTTCTCATCTACAACCAGGCCTTCAACCTGATGGAACATGGGTGTATGAGTCATATCGTAGTCATTGCGGTACACACGGCCAGGTGCAATGATGCGGATAGGAGGCTTCTGAGTCTCCATGCAGCGGATCTGTACAGATGATGTCTGGGAGCGCAGAAGCAGACCGTTTTCAATCTGGAAGGTATCATGAGATGCACGGGCGGGATGATTAGGTGGCAGATTCAAAGCATCGAAATTGTGGTAGTCATCTTCAATTTCAGGACCACCAACAACACTGAAGCCCATGGAGCCGAAAAGCTCTTTAATGCGCTCAACGGTGCGGCTGACAGGATGCAGGGAGCCTTTCTCATCAATGCGACCTGGAAGAGTGATGTCTACGGTTTCAGATGAGAGCTTCTGCTCAAGCTCTGCGCGTTCCATTTCCTCGCGACGGGCCTCAACAGCAGCAACCACAGCCTGCTTAGCCTCATTTATGACAGCACCAGCTTGCGGACGTTCTTCTTTAGAAAGCTTGCCAAGCTCGCGCATAAATTCTGCAAACTTTCCCTTTTTGCCCAGGTATTCAACTCTAACGGCATCAAGCTCCTGAAGATTGGAGGCTGCCTGTGCAGCTTTAATGCCATTTGTCTTGGCTTCTTCTAATTTGTCCATATCTTTTGACTTACCAGTTATTTTTGCTCTCAAAATGTTTTTTATCAGCTTCACTGACAAATAAACATTCATTGCTTTTATAAGCGCAGCTACACAATGTATCTTAGAGGTCGAACAGTTTCTAAAATTGCGTGCGCGCATCGAATCGATAATCAACCCGCAATTATCGCATTTTCAGAGCCAAAAATGGTGATTTTTTCCACGCTGAATGATCAAACAACAGCATTGCCCCTGCTGTTAGACAAAAAATACTCCGCCTGATATAGTCTTCAATTAGTTTTAAGACCAAACAAAGTAAAACGGTTTTTATGTTGAAATTTGCAAGTGTCATCCATCTTAACGCCAGGCTTCACGCCTCTGCCAGGAACTTTCTTGAACTAGAGCTTAGCAAAGCAGGCCATCCGGATATCGAGCCCTGTCACGGAGATCTTTTCGCCTGCCTGTTTAATGACGGTCCCCTGCCATTAACAGAGTTAGCAAAAAAAAGCGGCCGCAGCAAGTCAACAATCTCAGTCATGGTCACCCACCTTGAGCGCAAGGGATATCTGCAAAAAGAAAAGGATCCGTCCAACGCCCGCTCACGCATCATCTGTCTTACCCAAAAAGGAGCGGAGCTTGAGTCCGTTTTCAATGAAATCTCACAAAGGATGCAGGACAAGATGAAAAATTCTCTTACAGACAGTGAAATACAACAGCTGGAGCTCCTGTTATCCAGAGCCTTAAACAGCTTTCAAAATTAGCCTGAAAAAATCTCATTTTTTCTGTTGCGTTTTGTTCGTATACGAACTATTATAAAAAAAGAGCAAATCAGGTATTTGCCATGACCATTAGAATTTATAAATCAAGGAAAATACTATGGCTAATTTTCAAAAAATATCCGTTAACGACGCCCCTCGTACCGAGCTTCACGATGCATTAAAGCTTTCTGGCTGTGAGGTATCCGTCAATAAGGTTCAACCAGGTCAGGGTGTCCCCTTTGTGCATGCTCACAAGCAAAACGAGGAAGTTTATGGTGTGTTATCCGGAGAAGGTGAGCTTTTTTTAGATGATGCCGTCTATACTCTCAAGGCTGGCGACTGGTTCATGATCCCGCCTGAGGGCAAACGCGCACTGCGTGCAGGTGCTGATTCTGAAATGACCTACATCTGTATCCAGACCAAGAAGGACTCACTTGACGGCTTTACCATGGACGATGCCATCCTCTGCGAGGATAAGGCACCCTGGCAGAAGTAAGCAGAACTCAGCCCTATAATTAAAAGGCCAGAGGATACACTCACTCTGGCCCTGTACTCAATTTTACGAACTAATTTGCGCGCGTTGCATCGTCGATATTATAGATATCCAGTGCATCACATGAATCAGCCCAGGCCTTATCAGCCTTGGCGTCATCTGAGCGTTGATGAGCAATTTCCTTAAAATACCCGTCAACCGGCGGAACAATATAGTTGCCCGAGAATATTGAGGTATCAAAGACCGTAAGCTCAGGATTCTCCTCGGTTACAGACGCCTCCAGATCAGATAGAGACTGATAGACCAGAGCATCAGCATGAATAAGCTTGCAGATCTCATCATTAGATCTCTTATATGCTATAAGCTCATCTGAGGTAGGCATATCAATACCGTAAATATTCGGATAGCAGATCTCAGGAGATGCTGATGCAAAGTAGACCTGCTTGGCTCCGGCGTCACGAGCCATCTCAACTATCTGCATAGAGGTTGTACCGCGCACGATAGAATCATCAACAAGCAAAACATTCTTGCCTTCAAACTCGGCTCGGATCGGATTTAGCTTGCTGCGCACTGACTTCTTGCGCTCAGCCTGCCCCGGCATAATAAAGGTTCTGCCGACATAGCGATTCTTCACAAAGCCCTGACGGTATGGAAGTCCCAGATGGCGGGCTATCTGCACTGCAATATCAACAGAGGTATCAGGAATAGGGATCACTACATCAATCTTGAGTTCTGCATATTCACGCTTGATCTTTTCTGCAAGCTTATCGCCCATACGCACACGGGTTGCGTAGACTGAAGCTCCATTGATAATTGAATCAGGACGGGCAAAATAAACATATTCAAAAATGCAGGGCTGAAGCTTGGGATTTTCAGCACAGATTGAAGAGTAGAACTTGCCATCCTTGGTAATAAGCAAAGCCTCACCGGGCTTTACATCACGAACCAGATCAAAACCGTTAACATCCAGGGCAACGCTCTCTGATGCGACCATGTACTCAGTTGAACCGTCATCAGCCTTGCGCTCGCCATAAACCAGAGGACGTATACCAAAGGGATCACGGAAGGCAATAAGTCCGACACCTAAAATGACTGCAACCACACCATAACCGCCGCGGATTTCAGAAATAGTTCCGCGGACTGCTGTAAAGATGTCTTCAGGAGTTGGCTCTTCATTTTCAATTGCACTTAGCTTCCATGCAAAAATATTAAGCAGGGTCTCTGAATCTGAAGAGGTATTCACGTGACGACGGGCCTTACGGCATTTTTCACGCAGCTCGGCAGTATTGATGAGATTACCGTTATGAGCTAACGCAATACCATAAGGAGAATTCACATAAAAAGGCTGAGCCTCGGCTGCAGATGACGAGCCGGCAGTAGGATAACGGTTATGGCCGATACCGATATTTCCGACAAGACGCATCATATGACGCTGCTGGAAGACATCACGTACCATACCATTGGCCTTACGCTGGTGGAAATTACCGGCATCGTCCATAGTAACGATACCAGCGGCATCCTGACCACGGTGCTGAAGCACCTGCAAAGCACTGTAAATTGCGACATTGACAGGCGATACGCCTACCATTCCGACTACACCGCACATAGTTTCAAGCTCCAATGCCCGTTACCGGGGTTGACATGTACAAAAAGAACCAGTTTACAAGTCGCTGGAGATCGGGCAGCAATACCGATTCGCGATACCACTGTGTCTCCTGCAGGAATAATAAGATATGCAGATGAAATAGGATCTGCAGTAGAGCAAGGACTGCGGACATGATAAGCACGCCACGCAATACACCGAAAACCACACCCAGCAGGCGGTCAAAGCCTGAAAGACCTGCCTTTTGCACCATGGTACAGATGAGACGTCCTGCCATGCCGGTTGCAATCAGGGTAACAGCAAAAAGCACAATAATGGCAAGCACATTACGCGTCAGCTCATCATTTGAAAACTTAAATATAGGTGCAACCGTAGGGTATAACTTTCCGGTAACTAAGAAGGCAGCTATCCACGCAATAATGGATGCTGCCTCTCTGACAAATCCTCGCATAACCGACATTATCGCCGAGAAAACAATCACGGCGATAATGACCCAATCTGCGGCGGTTAAAGCACTCACTTGGTATCTTTGGTAAGAACTTCAAGACCGTTTAAGTACTTACGTAAAGCCTTAGGCACGGTCACTGAGCCATCAGCGTTCTGATAATTCTCAAGCACTGCCACCAGGGTACGTCCGACAGCCAGACCTGAACCGTTCAAGGTATGCACAAGCTCAATGGTACCATCCTTGCGACGTACACGAGCCTGCATACGACGGGCCTGGAAATCAATGCAGTTTGAGCATGAGGAAATCTCACGGTAGCAGTTCTGAGCAGGCAGCCACACCTCAAGATCATAGGTTTTGGCTGAGCTAAAGCCCATATCACCGGTTGAAAGAGCCATAACATGATAAGGAAGCTCCAATGCCTGAAGCACTGCCTCGGCATTAGCAGTCAAATCCTCTAAGGCCTGCCAGGAATCCTCAGGCTTTACTATCTGAACCATCTCAACCTTGTCGAACTGATGCATACGGATTAAGCCGCGGGTATCACGGCCTGCAGAGCCGGCCTCTGATCTGAAGCAAGGAGTATGGGCGGTGATCTTGATAGGAAGATCCTGCTCTGGGATGATCTCATCACGAACCATGTTGGTCAGAGGAACCTCTGCAGTAGGAATTAAGCAGAAGTGGCGATTAACATCATCACCGTCAGCATCACCATTTAGGCTGGTGTGGAATAAATCCTCAGCAAACTTAGGCATCTGACCTGTGCCATAGAGTGAATCAAGATTTACCAGATAAGGGGTATAAACCTCGGTATAACCCTGCTCCTGATGCAAATCGAGCATCAGCTGTACTAATGCACGGTGCAAACGGCAGATAGGACCGGTCATGAATGCAAAACGGGCACCTGCAACCTTACGTGCACGCTCAAAATCAAGCATTCCCAGACCTTCACCGATAGCAACATGATCCTTGACCTCAAAATCAAAGGTTCTGGGAGTACCCCATTTACGGACCTCAACATTGAAGGAATCATCCTCACCCAGAGGGCAGGAGGCATGCGGCAGATTAGGAATAGTAAGATAATATTGCTTGATTTCCTCTAGAACCTGATCCTGTCTCTGCTTGACCTGAGCAAGCTCTTCGGAAATTTGAGCAACCTGTGCTTTGACAGGAGCAGGATCACCGCCCTGCTTCATGATCTTGCCGATCTCTTTGGAAATGGAGTTACGCTGAGACTGAAGATCCTGAGTACGGGTCATGGTCTCTTTGCGCTCTGCTTCTAATTGAGCGAGCTTCTGGGTATCTAATTTGAACTTGCGAGTTGCAAGACGTGCAGCAACCTCTTCCGGGTTTGCACGCAAATACTTTGAATCGAGCATGTGTTCCTGCCCTTAATTATGATTTAATAAACTTGGCTCAATAGCCTTTTTTAGAAACTTCGTAATTTTATCATGAGTGAAGGCTTTTATCCCTGATTTTCTCAGAGCAACTTTCTTATCTCAGGCAAAATCCTCCAATAATCAGAACGGATCCTCGCCTCCGCGATGCTTAACCATTTCACCTTCATACCCGTCAGGATAACGCTTTTGCTCAGATCTCTTATCCCGCTCTTTGAGGTAATCCTCTTTTTTAGATAGCATAGCCTCATAGCCTCTATCTGACGGAGTGTAATAACGTGTGCCTGCTAATTCCTGAGGAAAGAAGCATTCGCCATCTGCATAGGCCCCCTTAAAATCATGAGCATAACGATAGCCTTTTTTGTAGCCTAAATCCTCCATTAGCTTGGTAGGTGCATTTCTAAGATACAGAGGAACATCAAATGATCCTAAATTGGCATCCTCACGGGCTCTTCCGAAAGCGGTATATAAATGATTACTCTTAGGTGCAAGCGCCATGTAGACTGCAGCTTCGGCTATGGCCCTCTCGCCTTCATAGGCACCAACCCGCTCAAATATATCCCAGGCATTTAAGGCAACTGTCATAGCACGCGGATCTGCAAGCCCAACATCCTCTGTTGCAATTGCCAGAAGACGTCTTGCAACATAGAGAGGATCACCGCCAGCCTCTAAAATACGGGCATACCAGTACAGGGCGGCATCCGGCGCACTGCCGCGCACAGATTTATGAAATGCTGAGATTAAATCGTAAAACGCATCGCCACCCTTGTCATAAGAGAGCATCTTGCGTCCTGCAACAGCTGCCACCATAGATTTAGTGACAAGCCTTGTTCCATCCTTCATGGAAGCTGCAAGATCAGTCAGCATCTCCATCATGTTCAAAAGGTGTCTGCCATCCCCGTCTGCAAGATCAGTCAAAGCATCCTCAACTCCATCATCCAGACGAATATTTTCTGCCTTAAGTCCCCGCTCTGAGGTCAACGCAAGTTTCAGCAGAGCCTGAAGCTCAGCTTTTGTGAACTTCTTCAGGACATACACGCGCGCACGGGACAGCAGTGCTGAATTTACATTAAAAGATGGATTTTCGGTAGTTGCTCCTATGAATGTAACCGTGCCATCTTCAATATGCGGCAAAAAGGCATCCTGCTGAGATTTATTAAAGCGATGAACCTCATCGACAAAAAGCAAGGTTCTGATCCCCTGCCGTTTTCTCATACGGGCTCTGTCGATAGCCTCACGGATCTCCTTAATTCCTGATGTCACCGCAGGGATCTGCTCTAAAACAGCATTACATGATTTTGCAAAGATTAAGGCAAGAGTGGTTTTACCCACTCCGGGAGGTCCCCACAGGATCATTGAATAGCACTGTCCGCGTTCAAGCATGCGTCTTAGCGGACGGTCTTTGCCTATAAGATGAGACTGACCTATGTATTCCTCAAGATTGCGTGGACGTAATCTTGCAGCAAGAGGCTCTCCATCAAATGATGCCTCAGCATCCGCGTCAGTTTTTTCAACCTCGGCAAAAGCTGCAAAAAGCTCTGTCTGCTCAGCGCTCATCATCAATCTCTGTATCAGAAGGAATATCAACCTTAAACAACGAGTCAGCAGCAGAATTTTTTACATTAGACAAGGTATAGGTATTCACTGTACCGTCCTTCATCACCAAGGACAGGGATGAAACCAGATCTCCTTTAAAGACTACGTTCATGGCAGCTATATCACGGCTGGCCTTAGGTTCAGCTTTGAAGCCGTCCGCAGTCTTCGTGATCACATACTGATTCCACAGCTGCTTGGAGTTATCTGTAAGCAGCAAAAATGGAGATGTGGATGAGGTTGACCGCTTGAATATTGATAGCTGATTTACGAAAGGATCAAAATAATAAATATCATCCCCTACGGTATACAGTATTGTCTCATCAGGAGAGGTGGTATGCATAATAAAACGGTCAGGACGCTTTAAGGCCATGGTTCCTGATGAAGAGCTCTGCCTACCTTTATGCACCACCACCGAGGAAAAATCCGCACTGATGGCATTCATAGAAGTCAACTTAGACTTCAGCGCCTCACTATCATCTGCACAGGCTGATAGCGAAAAACATAACAGACAGGACACACTCAATGATTTGATTACATTCAGCAAACTCATTGGAGAACTCCATTTTTCTTCATCGTGACAAAATACCTTTTGGCACGGGGATAGCCGATACCGAACTCAGCCTGCAGACCTGAAATAGAAGGAGGAGTACCGCTGTTCTGATTCTGATATTCAATGACATATGCCACGACCTTGTCATAAAGAGGATCGGTTTTAGATGACATCCCCATAGAGCCTCCGTCATAGGAAATATCAATATCCTCCTCTTCTTCCTCGATATCAGTTACTCCATCGATGAAGTTAGGATCTCCGCAATGCTCATTCCAGGCATCAACAACGGCACTTACATCCTCATTTGAAGCAAAAGGACCATGCGCACGGAACAGCTGATTATTCATAAGTCCCATAAACTTAGCCAGCATATCGCCGTTACCAAGCAGGGTCTCGGCACCGCCTTCATCCAGAATAACACGTGAATCCAGGGATGACTGAACAGTGAAAGCCACACGGGATGGTAAATTAGCCTTCAGAGTACCGGTGATAACAGTAGAGCGAGGTGACTGTGTTGCCAGCATCAGATGCAAAGCTGCAGCACGGGCCTTCTGTGCCAGACGGCGTACCAGAGTTTCAGGATGGCCATCGCTCTTCTTCTTACCGCCTTCAAAGGAATCCATCAAATCGGCAAACTCGTCAATAACCATGACGATCGCCGGAAGAGGTCTCAGTCTTGAAGGCTGTCCTCCCATATCCGCGGTCCATGCAGGATCATAAACTGCCTCGCCATGAGCTTCCTTCTGACGGATATACTCGTTGTATTCATCAATCGAACGCTTGCCAAGCTTAGACATCAGTGCATAACGGCGTTCCATTTCGCCTACACACCACTGCAGGGCAGCCATTGTCTGCTCAGTCTCCGAAATCACCGGGCAGATAAGATGAGGATCTCTTTGATAAAGGGAGAATTCCACCATCTTAGGATCAACCAGGATCAAGCGTAATTCATTTGGAGATCTGGTAAGCAGCATTGACAGGAGCATGGAGTTAATACCGGCAGACTTACCAGAGCCTGTAGTACCGGCAATTAACAGATGCGGAGCCTTGGCTAAATCGGCAACCACCGGAACACCATTGGCACTTACACCCAGACACAGCGGAAGCTTGGCATTACTGTTGATAAACTGCTCACTTTCAACCACATCACGCAAGGTAATAAGCTTGCGTTTTGGATTTGGGATTTCAAGACCGACATAGGAGGTACCGGGAACAGTATCGAGCACACGTACTGAGGTTGTAAGATTTCTGGCTAAATCAGATTCCAGCTGCTTGATTGCACTGATCTTGGTACCGCGAGCTAATTCCAAATCGTAGCGGGTAATCACGGGACCTGGCTGATAATTTGCAACCTTAGCCGGCACCTTGTAATCACCAAAGGTACGGTTGATACGCTCAATCATGGTCTGGATAACTGCTTCATCTACCATCTGCGGATCATTTGAGGGACGAAGCAGAGTAATTGCAGGACGCCATTTATCATTAGGATCACAATCTGCATTCGCTGTGCTCATTGAGTCCAGATATACCTTGGTGGGAACTTTATTTAAGGGCGCTCTTGGAGGCTCCTGAGTCTTAGCTTGAATATCATCAGCTGCAACGCTGTTCTCTTCTGATGCAGATCGCTGTTCATCCGTGTAAGCTGCTTCAGTTGCGCTGTTATTCATATCCCCGCACTGAGCAAAGGATGCATTATTTATCTGAGCATCAGACTGAGGATCTTCCTGAGTGATTACCTCATGCTCCTCCTCTGCAGCCTGCTCCTGCATATCATTCTCCTGCAAAGAGGATGCTGACGGCTGCTGCACAAAACCATATTGCTGAGCCTTAGAACCTGACAGGTCCGGGCTGTTTTCTATCTCATTTCCCCCATCATATTGCTGACCTGCAGTTGTCTCCTGTTCATAAGACGGAATAGTTACACTTTCAGCATTAGGTCCTAAACCGCGGGTTGCACCGGTATAGGAATTAGAATAGACAGTGTCATGCTCAGAAATAGGTGCAGCCGCCGGACGAAGGGGAGCTACAGTCTGATTTACAGACTCACTTTCAACATCATCCTGCTCCTGAGTAAATGAGAATGAAGTGTCACTGTACTCCTCATTCTGGGATAACAGCTCCTGCTCAGGCATCATTACATCTGTTGACTGAGGAATAGAGGCATTGCTGTCAAATTCTGAATAACCACCCTTAGACTCTTCAAGTGGAGACTCAAAACTCTCAACATCCCGGCCAAATTGCATCTTAGTTACTGATTGGCCGCGGGTGATTACAGTACTGAACTCTCCCCGATTAGAGGGATTACCTACCACCTCATTATGAGCTCCGGGAGCTCCAGCTTCATATATAGGACCATCGTAATCATCATCTTTATAAGCTGATGACTGCTGCTCACTTGCGCCTGAGCTGTAGAAATTATTACTATCGTCAAATCCGTCTGCAGACTTGGTAATAATAGTACGCTGTATCCCGTCATCATACTCAGAAGGGGAAGTCTCCTGCATTGACGGTTCATTTTCATAAGACTGACCGTATGACGCACCACTGATAATTGTGGACGGTCCTGCTATATCACTCACATCCTCACGATAATCCTGTGAGCTACCGGTGACATTGCCTGATTGCTCATAATTATCATGAGCATACCTTGCATCATATACGCGCGTGGCAGGACCGGAATTATTATTCAGATCTGTATCAGTCCCGCCTGCCGTATAACCGTAATTACCGGTATATGCAGATGACTGGCTGCCAGTATGGTTATGATCATATTCTTGAGCTCTTGGTGCTTCATATCTGTTATTTACACCGGATACTGCGTTCCCCTGAAATGATGATTCGTTATGAGAGCTATAGGAATTAGTATTACCTGTGGATGATGCATGAGCTGCGTTATCAGCCTCATAAGAGCGCGGAGCATTTTGTGTGGCCGATGATACCCCGTTATCGATATGAAAGGAGTCATCTGCCACCTGTGCCCCGCCAAAATTAGGCTCAACTCTTACCGCAGCGGATGATCCGCCTTCCCTGTTTTCAGAGGTTCCCTTACTAAAGCGTTGTGCTACATCCTTAAATCCCTGGAACTTGCGGGGAACGTCTGCAGATTTTTCTTTATCATTTGTTGTCCTTGCTTCAGACGGTTTTGCTTCTGACTCCTCTGGCTCTGTCTTTGATTTTGACAACAAAGTAAATGAAAATGCCTTTTTCTTAGGCTTGGATTCGGCATCAGCTTCAGAGGCCTGAGGCTCATCGGCATCCGCCTCATCATTTGACATGAAGGGAATAAAATTGCTTAGAACTCCACCTATGAGGTCACAGAACCATATAGGAGAATGCATAGACATCAGCATTACGCCTGCAAAGCACAACAGTACAGGAATAAACGGAGCAACATAACGCGGAAGATTTGAGAAATTAGCAATATTGAAGTAATCACCTAAAATACCGCCGGCCCCCATAGAATCATTCATTACCAGACCAGAAAACAGCATGCAAAAGCCTAGAATAGAGACAGCGACTCCCAGAACTCTCACACCTGTTGCAAAGTAATCTATGCTCTTTGGGTTAACGGAAAAGCTTCTGCGTGCAAAAAGGTAGGTTACATATACCAAAAGCCACGGCATAAGATAGGTAACATTACCAAAGTAATCAAAGAAATGGCTTAGCCAGGAGTTATGTGCTGTTACACCTCCTTCAAGCAACTGACCTGATACCGCACTTTTTTCCCCTGCTTTGAAAGAATATAAGTAGACATCACATACAAGAGAGATGAGTGATGTAACGATCACCACTGCCGCAACAAGCTTTCCAGAAACTTGACGTTCATCCACACTCTTTTGTGGATTATGTTGC
Organism: Akkermansia muciniphila; assembly: GCA_963622535.1. Lineage (GTDB taxonomy): Bacteria > Pseudomonadota > Gammaproteobacteria > Enterobacterales > Succinivibrionaceae > Succinivibrio. Next base: position 10,972 of record CAVFIO010000010.1, on the reverse strand, counting down.
ATAAATCCTCCGCTAAAGCCTCTAAGGACCTTTCCCAATCTTTGTTGTAGCTGCTGCAGTTCTTATTTAATTAATAGTTTAAAAATGTTAGCACTAAAACGGCTTAGCCGCAATTTTTAAGCCTTTTTAAGATACTGCGATATAATGTAGATAACATTTTGATTTTCTACTGGTTTTTACATGATCAACATCGTTCTATACCGTCCTGAGATGCCATCTAATGCTGGCAATGTGATTAGGCTTTCTGTAAATTGCGGTGCGAAATTACATTTCATCGGACCGCTGGGATTCTATCTTGATAACCAGCGTCTGCTGCGCGCAGGTCTTGATTACCATGAATTGGCCAATCTTACCGTTCATGTTAACTTTGAAAAATTCCTTGAAAAAGAGCAGCCCAGTCGTCTGATTGCATCCACATCAAGAGGCACAATTCTTCCTACTCAGTTTAAATTTGAAGATGGTGACTATGTCATTTTCGGCCGCGAGAAGGAAGGCCTGGCTCAAGAGGTATATGACAAGGTACCGGATGAATACCGTCTGCGTATTCCTATGATGCCGGAAAGCCGTTGCCTAAATCTTTCTAACTCAGTTGCTGTTGTCGCCTATGAGGCCTGGCGCCAGCTAAATTTTGCAGGCGCGGCTTTTACCAGGCCGATGTAATTGCGTTAGTTTATCAATTGAGGATAAAACCGCATTGTGTATAATAAATGAATACCCAAATTTTACCTGGAGAGTGAGAACAAGAAGTGCTTGATTTTTTGGTTGGTTTCTTTACAGATTATGGCTATATAGCTGTATTTTCCTGCCTGATTTTATGCGGACTGGGAGTCCCCGTTCCTGAGGATATAACCCTGGTTGCAGGCGGTGTTATCGCAGGTTTATACCCAGAAATTAACCAGCACATCATGTTTGGTGTAGGTATTCTAGGTGTACTAGTCGGCGATTCGACCATGTTTCTGGGCGGTCGTATCTTTGGCTATCGAATTCAACGCATCAGAATGTTCCGCAAGATCCTCTCACCTCGCCGTTTCTCCCAAATTCAGCAAAAATTCAAGCAATACGGACTGGGTGTTTTGTTTGTAGCCCGTTTTATTCCAGGTCTGCGCTCCCCTATTTTTCTGGCAGCAGGCATGAGCCGCCGCATTCCATATCACACCTTTTTACTCATGGATGGCTTTGCGGCCTTAATCTCTGTCCCGGTCTGGGTCTATATCGGCTATTTCTTTGCAGATAACCATGAGCTTCTGATGTCATACGTGCATGATGTTCAGTCAATAATCTTTGCCTGCCTCGGCCTGGTCCTGCTAGTAGTAATTGCCATCTGGGTAAAGAAAAAGGTAAAGGCTAAGATCGCAGCCAAGATCAATAAAGATGCACAGGACAAGCAATAGCAACTCTCCTGTCAGTCACAAAAAGCTCCGATTCTGGAGCTTTTTCATTATGTTAAGCATCATCTCATCTATCATCTACCGCAATTTATCTGTTGCACCAAAATGCAACCGAACTGCGCATTTTTACCACTAACATCACATTTTCTCTAAAATTAACCTGCCGTGCTGTGCGCACAACTACTAATAACATCCAAAGAGTTTTTTATGGATCAGCTAACACAAATTGTCTCCAACATTAACTCCATTCTTTGGGGACCCTGGTGCCTTATTCCTATTCTGGTAGGAACAGGTATTTTTTTCACCTTAAGATTACGCTTTGTACAGATCCGCCAGTTTGGCCGCGCTATAAAGCATGTTTTTGGCTCACTATCATTAAATGGTGAAAAAGCAGGCAAGCATGGTATGACCTCCTTCCAGTCACTTGCCACTGCAATTGCCGCACAGGTGGGTACCGGTAACCTTGCAGGTGTTGCCACTGCTCTGGCCATGGGTGGTCCCGGTGCTATATTCTGGATGTGGCTTGCCGCTTTCTTCGGCATGGCTACAATCTTCTCAGAAGCTGTTTTAGCTCAGCTGTACCGTACACGCGATAACGAGGGGCACATCACCGGCGGTCCTGCCTATTACATTTCAAATGGTTTAGGCTCCAAACCCTTGGCAATGATCTTCTCAATTTTACTTATTATTGCCCTAGGCTGCATCGGTAACATGGTTCAGGCAAACTCAATTGCTACAGCCTTTGAATCTGCCTTTGATGTTCCCTGCCAGATCACCGGTCTTATCCTGATCATGCTTGCAGGCTTCATTTTCGTTGGCGGCATCAAACGTATGGCATCCTTTGCCGAAAAGATGGTCCCTTTGATGGCTCTTGTTTACGTGATGGGATCCCTTTTCATCATGATAAGCTTCTGGGACAATATCCTCGCTACCTTTGAATCCATCTTCATCGGTGCCTTCAATCCATCAGCAGCAACTGGCGGCGTGATCGGTGCTTCTGTAAAGGAGGCTATTCGTTACGGTGTTGCCCGTGGCCTGTTCTCTAACGAAGCCGGTATGGGCTCAACTCCTCACGCCCACGCTATTGCACGCGTTAAGCACCCTGCAGAGCAAGGCCTGGCCGCAATCATTGGTCTGTTCATTGATACCTTCGTGGTGTTAACTGCCACTGCCATGGTCATTCTGGTTACCAACTCCCTAAACGGTGTTGATACCGGTATCGTCCTGACTCAGAACGCATTCTCCAAAGGAATGGGTGTTGCAGGCTCAGGCTTCGTTGCAATCTGCCTGTTCTTTGCAGCCTTTACGACCATCATCGGCTGGTATTTCTTTGCTGTGCAAAACGTCAAATACGTCTTTGGATATCGATTCTTAAACGAGTTCTCAATTGTGGTTCTAGTCTTCCTCATGGCAGGATGCTTGCTCAAGGTAGAGCTGGTGTGGGAACTTGCTGATATGTTTAACGGCCTGATGGTGATCCCGAATATTATCGCTGTTATCGGCTTATATAAGCTGGTAGTCAAAGCTGTTGGTGATTATGAAAACAAGTTCCTGAATGATGAGCCCGCACAATTCGGTCCATCTGAGCAGCTTACAGGAAAACTTGCCCGCGTTGCTATTAGAAAATTCCACAGAAAGACCATTACTGGCGATCAGGCAGTATCTGAAGTGCTACGTCCTGATAAGAACGATGAGTAATGTTCTGAAAAAATAAATACTACGGGCAGGATTCATTCCTGCCCTTTTATTTTGGGGGCAAAGCAAAAAAACTCACCCTTGTCTTAACAAATTTGCAATTGCATAGAGCGGATACACTTTGATATTCTCGTAGGTGCAGAAATTTTCAAGAGATGTTCTAACTCCATATTCACAGTGTTTTTCTTCCATAAAAATTCTGAGACTTTGCATAGAACCGGTTGATCCGGATTTCACTTCAATGGGGATCACACTCTCTTTAACCTGTACGAGATAGTCAATCTCAGCTTGTGATTTTTTGGTTTCTCGATGCCAGCAATAAAGTTTTGCCGTCAAGAAAGGATTTGAAGCTTTAACAAGCTCATTACCTACAAATATCTCTGCTAGAGCTCCGCGGTTATTCATGAGCAAAGTATTGGGATTTAAAAGCTCAGCTATATTTAAATTCAAAAGGCGCTGGACCATTCCTGTATCCAGCATGATTATGCGTCGATATTTTTCATTGACCTCACTTCCTAAAGGAATACCATTTGCAGATGAATGCATAACCGTGTAAACAAGTCCAGCCATCTCCAATACGGATATGGCATCCTTAATCTGAACAGCTCTCGCTCCCTCACAAACATTTGCATAAATAAATTTTCCCTGCCCCTGACTTGCTACTGACTCAAAGGTATCAGCTATACGTGCCTCAGGAACATTCTTTTTATATTTTTTAAAATCATCTCTAAATGAAGCGATGAGATCATCTAGGATCTGCTGGCACTTCTTTATATCGTGGAAACGCACATACGAGGCTATTACTTCTGGCATACCCCCTATAATTAGAAAAATGCGAAGATAAAAGAGAATATTCTCATGAACAGTATTTACCAAAGGTTCAGATGGATTTGCTTTAGAGATAAGATCCGCCAGACCATTACCTTTCTCCGCCCTTAAAAATTCTCTAAAGCTTAGAGGATAGATAAATACCGAACGGATCCGGCCAACTCCGAAGCTTGGAAGATCCTCTAGAGCAAACTCCAGTAGCGAGCCTGCCGCAACAACATGAAGACGAGGCAATTGCTCATAAAAATACCTAAGACGCATGATGGCTTTGGGACACGCCTGGATCTCGTCAATAAACAACAAAGTCGAGTCTAATGCAGAAACCGGGATATCATGAATTGCGGCCAGATTTTCCCAAAGCTTTCTGACATCAAGGTCAGAATCAAAAAGATCTCTATCAGGATCAAACGCTCCCAGACTGAGATCAACCTCTAAATAGTATTTAAAACTTGAAGCAAGATGACGGATACAGGTTGTTTTTCCAACCTGTCTGGCTCCCCTTACAAGCAGTGGCTTTTGTCCTGCAGCATGAGCCCACTGCTGCAGGTACTCATCGATATCTCGTGTAATATACATACGGCCCTCAAACAAAATAGCTCATCATCTAATTAGCAAGCAAGATCTTAGGCATTATTAACTATATTAATCTTAACACCAAAAATACTGATATAAATCACGCTTGTGTTTTTTTTCGGACCGAAATTTCATGATTTTCTGCTTTTTTTCGGACCGAGATTTTGTAATTTTCTGCTTTTTTTCGGACCGAGTTTGACGCGGTAATAAAAAAAGCCCCTCTTATATTTCAAAGAGAGGCTTAACTTACAAAAAATACTTTCCTACAGTCTTTATAACTTAAACTGTAATTTCAACCTGATTGCCTTCAATTGCAAAGACACAGCTTTCGTAATACCCATCGCCTGTGGTGCGAGGTCCGCTGATAACCTCATAGCCGTCAGCCTTTAATTCTGCCGTCAAAGCATCTACTTTTTCTTTACTTCCAACACTAAAGGCAATATGCACAAATCCGGTACGGGCGAGATCTTTTGGTAAATCAGTCATGTCCGGTTTATTCATAATTTCAAGACGCGCACCATCGTCAAATGAAAGAAAGTATGAGCGAAAATCAGTTTTCTGATTATGATATCCCTCATTTGATTTTGCGCCAAAATACTTTACAAAGAAGCTTCTGGCTTTTTCCAAATCATTTACATAAACTGCCACATGTTCAATTTTCATAGTTCACCTGTCAGTCTTTTAAAGTCGTGATCTTTAATAAAAATCATCTTTTTTCTTAAGATTCTGTCGAGTCCTGCTTGCTGTCTTCTTTATTCCAACTCGCAACATAAAAATATTGAGTACGGTCAAGCACAACGCAATAAGCGATACCAGCAACAGGGCAGGAGTTATCGATCTGGTCTGAGGATCATTGTATAAATCATAGGACAGATACAGACCGAACAAACAAAACCCCAGGAAAATAGACAGGTAATACACTCGTGCCTTGATGGCCTTTTGCACTGACTTGGCTTTAACTTTCTTTTTCTGAGAATTAGTAGTATTCACCCTTTGGCTACCTTGTTTTGTTGTTGTTATTCTTGTTGCCATTTCCTGCAATCTGATCAGCCTTTTACTACCCATGGTTCACCTTGGGCACATTCCAGAGTTTTCTTATGAAATGCTGCCAGAGATGAACGATGTCCCACGCTCACAATGATACTAGATGAAAGCTGGTCTTTTAACAAAGTGTAAGCAATGCTCTCAGACTTTTCATCCATAGCAGAGCTTGCCTCATCAAGGAACAGCAATTTAGGCTTCATGAGCAGGGCTCTGATGACCGCAATTCTCTGCTGCTCTCCAAGAGATAAGCTTTGTGACCAGTTATCTTCCTTATCAAGAGAAGAAATCCATGCACCAAGGCCTAACTGCTCCATGAACTTTTCAGTTAAACCATCACGCTCAGGCGGCATAGGATAAGCTGCAGCCTCACGCAATGTTCCCTGAGGAAGATATGGGCGCTGTGATAGAAACAGCGAACCTGCATCCTTTGGATAAACGATCCTGCCCTTTGCATAAGGCCAGATACCCGCAATTGCCTTGATAAGAGTTGATTTACCACAGCCGGAACGTCCGCGGATCAGCAGGCTCTCTCCATTCTCCAGCGCAAGATTCAAATGAGAGCATAAAATTTCACCTGCAGGCGTTGCAACCTCCAGATCCTCAGTCTTAAAGCACTCCCCCTCTGCTACAGGCTTCAGGCACTGAACATGATCTGCTACATCCATGCTGTCAAAATACAAAGCAAGACGGTCAATATCAGCCTTAAAGGCAGCCCATGAGGAAAAGTTTGAAATAATGGTGGACAGCGAATCCTGTACGCGGCTGAATGCAGAATTGATCTGCATAATGCTTCCCATGGTAATTATCTTGGCAAAGTACATCGGAGCTGCCACCAGGATAGGAAAGATCACAGCAAGCTGAGCATAGGACAAGGTGAAAAAGCCAAGACGTTTTTCACATCTGATAAGTCTTATGTAGTTGGTAACCACATCCTTAAAGCGTGCGCTAAGTACCCGGCCTTCCTGCTTTTCACCCTTGTAAAGAGATACAGATTCTGAATTTTCACGTACACGGATCAGGGAAAAACGAAAATCGGCTTCATAGCGCTGCTGTCTGAAGTTCAAACGAACCAGAGGCTTACCGAAGAAGAAGGTAAGCAGCGTACCTGCCACAGCATAGACTATAGCAAGATACAGAAGATAGCCATCAGGAAGGGTCAGCGTATCGTCATTCCACAAGGTAAGTGTTACAGAATTTGACAGATCCCACAGTACTACGCCAAAGGTACCAAGCATAGCCAGATCGGATGCTGTTCCGAGCAACAGCGAAATAGAATAGCTTACAAAGGCATTCAAATCCTCGGAAATACGCTGATCCGGGTTTTCGGTATTTCTGTCGGCAAGCTGCATGCGGTAGTAGGCATTGTCAGAGAGCCACTCCCCCATAACCTTCGCTGTAAGCCAGCGACGCCAGCGGATTGCAAGGCAGGATCGCAGATAGGAGTTATAAACACTTACCACCACATGGATTGCGGCCAGTCCGCAGAAAACCAGTAAGAAATGCTTAAAACCGGGCACATCATAATTCTGTATAGTATCCCAGAAGGATTTGTACCAGGAGTTAAACAGAGTGGCCAGATATACAGCTCCCGAGGTCAGGGCAATAATTAACCCCAGCAATACCCATGAAAGAATGGAATCACGCGATCTCCAGTAAGGAACAGCTATTCTGAAAAATGCCCTGATGGATAAACGCAGAGGCAGGGAATCACAGCCGTGCAGCTTTTTTTCAAGGCCAGGATCACTTTGCTTTTCCTTGTTACTTAAAATAGAGATCTTAAACATAGCTATCCTTCTAATTCATTAAGCCTGAGCCTTTAACAGTTCTTCCAATACCAGCGCAATGCCGTCATCATCATTTGTAGCCGTTACATGATCGGCAATTTGTCTTAGATCTGGTGTAGCATTGCCCATCGCAACACCAAGACCGGCGTTTTTGATCATAGTGAGATCGTTTTCCGCATCTCCAAAAGCCACAATCTGCGACAATTCTATTTTGGCAGCGTCACAAAGCCACGTTAATGCTGTGCCCTTAGAGCAATGATGAGGAATAAATTCAAGAAAATTGTCATCAGTGCGCATAACCTCAAAGTGATCATGAATATATTGAGGAAGAGCGGCACGGAAGGCATCAAGATCAGATGCCCGCCCCACACAGATTAATTTGAAATAGCGTTCATCAGCTCTGGCATTTTCAAAATCAAAACCATCTGTAAACTCAACTCCTGCATGAAATATTTCTCTTAAAGAGCAGATATTGGTATTTTCCGTGCAAAGTCCGTGCTGCTTTGAATAGGCATGAGCATGAAGGGCAAACTTATGACACAGGCTTACTACAGCCCTGCCCTCCTCCATTGAGGCTGTATCCTCATGCATCACAGGAAAAGCCTGATCAGGAGCTCCTGCCTCCCTGAAATCATGAATATTGATAAGAGCAGAGCCATTGAAGGTCACCGCCACAGTGCGGTCGGTGAGCACTCCCATTTCCTCAAGATATCTTAAAGCTGATTTCGGATGACGGCCGGTTGCAATTGCCACATACCAGCCGTGACTGGCAACGGCCTGTACCGCCTTTGCTGTTCTTGGTGAAATGGTTTTATCCGTTCGCAACAGCGTACCGTCTAAGTCAAAAACGGCGGCACGAATATTCTTGGCGTTTTTAAAGGATCCCACAGGCTCTCCAAAATAATAAAGGCCCCGTCATTGCGGAGCCTCCATATTATAAAAGATAAGAGCTAAAGATTAGACACCAGCTTTCTTCAAAGCGGCATTTACAATTTCCTGAGCCTCAGTTTCGATCTGCTTTAAGTGTTCCTCACTCTTGAAGGACTCCATGTAGATCTTATAGACGTTCTCAGTGCCAGAAGGACGGGCGGCAAACCAGCCGTTCTTGGTCACGACCTTCAGACCACCGATAGCAGCACCGTTGCCGGGAGCTGCAGTATTCTTCTCCTCAATTGCCTCACCTGCAAGCATTGACGCCTCAACTGCAGAAGGATCAAGCTTCTTTAATGCAGCCTTGGCAGCAGGAGTTGCTGGAGCATCAACACGATTATAGAAGGGCTTGCCGTACTTGTTAACAAGCTCGTTGTAGTGCTCTGAAGGATCCTTACCGGTAACAGCCAGCATTTCAGCAGACAGCAGTGATGCAATGATACCGTCCTTATCTGTTGACCAGACAGAGCCGTCCTTTCTCAGGAAGGAAGCACCTGCTGATTCCTCACATCCCCAGGCAAGAGACTTGGAGAAAAGCCCCGGCACGAACCACTTGAAGCCCACAGGAACTTCATAAGCCTTGCGTCCCAGACCTTCTGCAACACGGTTCATCATGGATGAGGACACCACCGTCTTACCGACCATGGCATCAAGAGGCCAATCCTTACGATGAGTATAGATGTAGTTGATTGCAGCAGAAAGATAGTGATTAGGATTCATCAAACCGCTGTGGCAGACGATACCGTGACGGTCATAATCTGGATCATTACCCCAGGCAATATCAAAGTCATCCTTAAGCTTGATAAGACCTGCCATAGCATAAGGGCTTGAGCAGTCCATACGGATCTTGCCGTCGCGATCGATGCACATAAAGGAGAAGGTAGGATCAACGCTGTAATTTACAACCTTGAGATTTAAGTTGTACTTAGAGGCAATTGCATCCCAGTAATAAAGACCGGAGCCACCCAGCGGATCAACACCGATGTGCAGGCCTGACTTTGAAATGGCCTCCATGTCAATGATCTCACCTAAAGCATCAACATACTGGGTCAGCATGTCATGCTCCTTGACATTAGACAGCTTGATTGCCTGCTCATAAGGAACACGCTTTACATCCTTGAGCTTATTGCGCAATATTTCGTTGGCACGGTCCTGAACCCATGAGGTAATTTCAGTACCGGCAGGACCGCCATCGGTAGGATTATATTTAAAACCACCGTTTGAAGGAGGATTGTGAGACGGGGTAATAACGATACCGTCTGCAAGACCTTCAGTACGACCCTTGTTGTAATTTAAAATGGCAAAGGATACAGAGGGGGTAGGAGTATAACCATGATCCTTCTCAACACGAACCTCAACACCGTTGGCACCTAGTACTTCAACAGTGGTTGCCAGAGCGGCCTCAGAGAGAGCATGGGTATCCATACCGATAAACAGAGGGCCGGTAATATTCTCCTTTCTGCGGTACTCGGCAATTGCCTGAGAGATTGCAAGGATATGATCCTCATTAAAAGAGCCATTCAATGAGGTACCACGGTGACCTGAAGTGCCAAAGGCAACTAAATTCTCAGGATTATCAAGATCCGGATGATTCAAATAGTAAGCAGCCATCAAACGCGGAATGTTTACGAGATCCTCAGGAAGTGCTTTCTGACCTGCACGCTCATGAATTGCCATATATAACCTCTGAAAAATAAACAAATTTTTACAAAATAATATACGCCCGATTTTAACTAAAAGAAACAGGGATAAATTTTGACATAGCTTACGTTACACATAAAAAAAGCGCCGCATTACTGCAACGCTTCCCTGATCTGAGGCTTAGATCAAATTATTTGTTAACTGCCTTCTTAAGCTCAGCACCAGCGCTGAAGGATGGAGTCTTAGTAGCAGGGATCTGGATCACTTTACCAGTCTGAGGATTGCGGCCTTCACGTGAAGCACGCTCGGTTACCTTGAAGGTACCAAAGCCAACCAGCTGAACACGGTCACCTTTAGCCAATGCATCGCTGATTGCATCGGTGATGGCCTGTAGAACAACACGAGAGGTAGCCAGGGGAAGATCAGAACGCTTTGCGATCTCACTTACGAGTTCAGACTTATTCATCTTTTTTCCTTTGCATCTGGACGCAGTCTTATTACCACGCCTAATTTTCATTGTGGACAGGGACTATACCCTATCTGTCAAAAATACTTTATTCACGCCGAATTAGCGTTCGACGCGACGCGCAATAGTATAGCCATAAATTTTTAAAGATCTACAATCAATTTGCGATTTATTAGCCTTTTTTAAAAGTCAAAGCCTTTTTACAGCTAAATTTACCGGCATCTTTGCCCTTCAAATGTGCATTCTTATGCGATTTTTTAATTTTTGCACCACTTAAAGCGCAAATACAAGCGCTTTTTACTTTCATCATTGGTACAATATGCACCGTCAAAAAGGGACCTGGGTCCCGTGTTTTATTTTCGGAGAAATTGGAAGTCATGGAAGAACTGCTTCGTCCTGTCAGACGTGCATTAATTAGCGTTTCTGACAAAACCGGTATCGTTGAATTTGCCTCTGAACTGGTTAAGCGCAATGTAGAAATTTTATCCACCGGCGGTACTTGCAAACTGCTTGAACAAAACGGAATCAAGGTTACCGAAGTTTCTGATTACACTGGCTTCCCCGAGATGATGGACGGCCGCGTGAAGACTCTGCATCCTAAGGTTCACGGCGGCATCCTGGGC
>CAVFIO010000009.1:0-40428 GCA_963622535.1 Akkermansia muciniphila | reverse complement strand
GTTATCAAAGTCAGGATGAATGTAATACTCGGGCTTATCAGGCCAGTCAATACTCTGTGATTCAACTAATTCAAAGCCTTCGGCTAAAAAATGCTCAACAATCTTGATCAGCACATAATATTCATAAAGCTGGGATTTCATTGAATTCTGAGCGACAAAATATTCCTTCTCAAGCTCAAAGGAAGGTTTGTTAAACCAGCTAACTATGGCATTAAAAACAGCCTTATAGGCAGGAATTGCAAAGATCGTGGCTGTAGGCGAAGGACATGCATTGAGACTTACAGGTTTTACCTTCATCAGGGACACATAGAGATCTGTCAGGATCTCCAATCTGCCTAACACCTTATCTAAGCGTGCACTATGAGCTTTGATCTGCTCATAGACAGCCCCTAATATTAAAACACTGCTGTCACAGTAGCTTTTAATCTCCGGCAGATCTGGAACTGCATTTTGCACTAATGTCCTGATTTGAGTCTTAAGCTTGCGTGCATCAAGCACCACCAGCTTTAAAAAGGCACAAACAAGCTGGTTTTCATAGATATCGTGTGACTGGATATTCTTCTGCACCAGCGTATGCCTAGGCAAATAATTGCGTCCGCCAAAACGGATGCCGGTTCTGTTACTTGTCGGCATCAGCTCTTCTGGATGAGTGGCAATAAACCTCACTGTTTCAGCGCTATAGGATGAAAGCTTATGGAAGGATTCAACGGTTCCTTTAGTTTTCAATTTATAGCGGGCATTGGATCTGAAATAATTCCAATGCACTTCATAAAGCGAGGCGATCTGCTCAAATTCCAGAAGCTTTTGAGCAAGTCTCTCACCGCTGCCGTCTCCATAAGATGACAGCTTGGTATCTATGGACTTGTTCTTAAGCAGTGTATGCGCTCTTTTGGATACGAAATCAGCAATGGCCTCTATATTGCGCTGCTCAAAGCCGTTAGGAATATATACCGGCAGGAAAACACTCTGATACTCTTCATCCCCAATCTCAAAGTGCATGCGGATCACACCAGTGTAACTGCTGAAGATGCGCTTGGGTTCACCGCTACCATCCATTAGCTCAAGTGTCAGAGAATATCCGTCAAGAGACAGATGAGGCAGATAAGAGGATATGACATCCTCCTCAATAAAGATCTTTATCTTGGGAAAGTCATGAACCGGAAGCTGCTCATCAAACTCGATCTGGACGGCATAACAGGTATCTGCAAAAACAGGACAGGGCTCTATGTGTCCCTCACCTGCTCCTTTTGTAAGACCGAATCCTACACGGGCGAAGGTTTCCTGGACAAACCTGCGCTCTCCTTCAATATTTAACCATGCATGAACAGCACGCATACCAGAGCTACTCCATAAAGAAGCGGTAGTAGCCTGAGGTTAAATTGCCCTGCTGCAAGATCCTGTCAACGATCTTCTGACAGTGAATGAGCTGATGACCTGCAAAATGCTCCCTAAGCTGCATAAGTTCCCTCTGATAGTCCTCACCTGATCCGTTAACAAGAGGCAGAAGCTTTTGCGATACAGCATAATCGATAGCAATATAAAGCGGCATGATGCCATCCTCTCTCTCAAAGAGATCAGCACCTGCCAAAACAAAGCGCTCTATAGCCTTACGGCTTCTTGGAGATACATTAATTCCCAATGCACTCATCTTAGTGTAGATAACAGAAAGCTCCTGTGCCAGCAACTCTACATTGCCAGGCTTTACACTACAGAAGATATTCTTCATCTCATTGAAGTCGACTACCGGATAGGAATTTCTGCTCCGGCCCTCACGCACCAGCGATTCCTCAACCGAGGGCAACGTCACAATCCAGGATCTGTCAAGCAAACGCGGAGAGAGGATCTCTGTTGTGTGATCATTATTGATGGTTGCAACAAAACGCAATGAATCAGAAATACTGTATGTCTGCTTGTCACCAAGTGAAATAAAGGCCTGTGATCCTCTGGCATCGCAGACATTCATAAAGTCTGCAAAGTAGTACTCCATTGGACTTAAATTAGCCTCATCCAGCAAAATGATATAGGGCAAACGGTTAAAGCCTGCACGAACTTCCTGATCCATCTGAATAAAACATTCATAGCGACGCTGATCAGTTGCCTCAAAGGTCTTGTTTAAGGGATTGTAATAACCGATGAAATCACGCTTACTTGTCCAGCCGCGCTCCACAGATACCGAAAGATAGCGATCAGCCAGAGTAGGCTCATCCCAGATATCATACTGGCAGGCCTGCTCATTAATACCGGAAAGACCTAAAACCTCACCCAGAATATTGCAGATGCTGGTCTTTCCACAACCGGGAGCACCTGAGAAAATCGTCAGGAAATTCTGCGAAATGGTAAGAAGGATGTTGATAAACTCGTTTCTTGAATAGTTACGACGCTCCCGCAGTCTGTCAAGGAGCTCTTCAAGAAGCTTTTTGCCTTTCTTGTCAAGATGAATAATATTACGATCATAGAACTCTATACGTCTTCTGTAGAGCTCATCATTATTGCGATTTTTCCAGCGTGAGGCGGCATCGACAATCTTGGCGGTGATCTGCTCATCAAAGGCCACCTCAGCAACCTTCTTCACAGTGTTTTCCAGAGACTTTTCAAAGGAGCCTAGCTCCTTAGCCATATTCTCATGTTCCGTGCGCAGACGTTCTATGGCTAAAGCCTCCTGCTCCTTTTGAGCCTCTATTCCCTTAAGTTCCTTCTTATGCTTTACCAGCGTTTCCTGCAGAGCACTGATATCGTAAATAAGTCCCATTTCCTTGGTCTTCTGGGCAATATTTTTCTCAAGCGTGCGGTACTCTGTCTCTTTTGCGCGCATGGCCTCAACAGAAACCTTCTGCTTAAGCTCATCCAGATTCTTCTTTGCCTGCTCGATTTCTCTGGCAATCTCACCATACTGCTGGATCCTGCTTAAAGTTTCCTCATCTGAGGCGATGCGATGATAGAGCTCATCAAAATACTCAGGATGTTTCTGCGCAGTTGTGCGAACCAGGCTGCTTACTAATTCTGTGATCTCCTGCTTAGGCTTATTTTTATAGATTTCACTTCTAAGCAGCCGCTGCAGACGGTTATAGCGTTCCTCATCAACACGCTTATCCTCAAGGGTAAGGAAATCCAGGCCCTTGTTTTTAGCAAGATATTCCTTAAGCTCATCAATTACCGAGCTGTCTGAGGATACACGGGTTGCGACGTTGCGTAGCAGACCTTCATCGCTTAGCTTATCCTCAAGGTATTTATCCATAAAGCGGGGATTGGTAAATCCGATCTCAAGATTTAGCTCCTGAAAATAAACTGACAGCGCACCTATATGATCCTCATAGCAGGGAACAATATCGTGCTTGGTATTCTTATCAGCATACGGTCTTATATATGCTCTGGATAAATTATCCTTGTATAAGGTAAAAGGACCATACAGATATTTGCCAAGCGCCAGCAGCACCTGAGTCCCTGGGATATCCGATATCTCACTGCTTAAAGTGGATTTTATTCTGCCGCCTACAGTTACAAATATATTGGAACCGAAATCAACATCCTTCGGATCCTCGGCATGAACTATATAGTAGCCCTGCCAGTAGAGCTCATCCTTGTGAGTTGCAACTATACGTTTTTCCTTATAGAAGGTAGGAGCATCTATTTTCCAGTGAGTAATACTCTGCTTACCCGAGCTGTAGGACTCCCCCTCCAGAAGATCGCTTTGCTCAAATTCAAGGTTAAACAGCAGACCGTTTTTTAAAGAGAAACGTTTGCCGCCATCCAGGGCATCAACTCTGTCCAGAAGGATGTTTCCAAAATCAGGAAATTCCCCTTTGGGATCGGTCAGCAGCTTAGGCACACCATCACTCCAGCGCAGGAGTGGATATAAATTGAAATGTCCGCTTTGAATACGCAGAATTGCAGTGTATTTAAAAGACTTGCAAAGCTTTGGCTTATCCTCATACACTCTCCATCTCATCGGCAGCTGAGGCAGATCATGTAATGACGGGAAATCAAGCTGGGATTTTTCTTTCTTTTTAGTTTCCCTGGCACTCTTCTTAGGCTCTACATTCTCACCTATCGCAGGTGATTTTTCCTGCTCGAAGTTTTCCGCCTTGAGAGCTGTAACATCTGTATGCTCATTGGAGCTTGCCTGCTCCTCAATCCCTACTGCATTTTTTTTCTTAGGCTCAGCAGCAACCGGTGCAGTATTCTGGGAGCTTTTTTCTAATTTCTTTTCAGATTCGTCCTGTGATAACAATGCGTCATCATGCTTTTCTTTAACAAACTGTAAGGGTCTGGTGATAGGCTTGGGGCCTGCCCTGAAGGCACGTCCCTGTATTTTCATGAAGGCATCAATTGAATCGCCTGTTAAGTTGTAGCTGTCAGGAAAGGATAAATCCATGCTTCCGATTTTAGGCAGTCTTTTACTTGATTTAAGAGTGTTTGAACCCTGTTCATTATCATTGTTTAAGAGATCGTATGCTTGGGAAAAAGCGTTTTTCTTGCTGCTCAAAGTCTTATCTCCACTGCCAAAATTTTTTTCTTGCCTAGAATATCAGTTCTGACTTGCAAACATTTTCAAATTTCATAAAGTAAAACAATATTTTATCTTTTTAACAAAATAATGCACAAAAAAATGCAACCTGTCGCACGTTTTAACATACAACAGATTGCAATTATCAGACAGAACTATTGTTCTACTCTTCTACGTCATCTGCAAAGTCAAGCAAGGCATAGAGTTCATCTTCCTTACCATTTAAAACAGCAGATTTCTCAAAATACTCATCTACTGTAGGAAGTCTGCCCAGACGTGCAGTAACTGCAGCAAGCTCTGCTGAGCCCAGGAAGCAATCAGCACCATCTCCAAGACGGTTGGGGAAATTGCGGGTTGAAGTTGAAATCACAACCGCGTTATTGCGGACACGAGCCTGATTACCCATGCACAGTGAGCAGCCTGGGATCTCAACGCGGGCTCCGGCCTTGCCTAAAATGCTAAGCAATCCCTCCTCGGTAAGCTCAGCTCTGTCCATACGGGTAGGAGGTGCAGTCCAGAGACGTACCGGAACCTCACCCTTATCCTGACCTAAAATGGCAGCAGCCGCACGGTAATGACCGATATTAGTCATGCAGGATCCTATGAAGACCTCATCGATATGCTGACCTGAGACTTCGGATAAGAGCCTGGCATCATCAGGATCATTCGGACAGCAGACTATAGGCTCCTTGATCTCATCACAGTCAATCTCCAGAACGGCAGCATAATGACAATCAGGATCAGCCTCAATAAGATGAGGATTGGCAAGCCACTGCTCCATGGCCTCGGCACGCTTTAATAAGGCATCTTGAGACTCATAGCCCTCTTTTGCAAGCTTTCTTAGGAAAGCAATGTTGGACTTCAAATAAGTGGCAACGCTTTCTTGTGACAGACGGATAGCGCAGCCTGCGGCTGAGCGCTCGGCAGATGCATCAGCAAGTTCGAAGGCGTGCTCTGCACTGAGATCCTCCAGACCTTCAATTTCAATGATGCGGCCTGAGAATACATTGATCTTATTCTGCTTAGGCACAGTAAGCAGTCCCTGCTTAATAGCAAAATAAGGAATGGCATGTACCAGATCACGCAATGTAATTCCGGGACGGCGCTTACCCTTAAAGCGCACCAGTACTGATTCAGGCATATCAAGAGGCATAGAGCCTGTTGCTGCAGCAAAGGCTACCAGGCCGGATCCTGCCGGGAAGGAAATTCCCAATGGCATACGGGTATGTGAATCACCGCCGGTACCTACAGTATCCGGTAGACACATGCGGTTAAGCCAGGTATGAATGACACCGTCCCCCGGGTGCAATGCCACACCGCCACGGGATGTCATAAAGGCAGGAAGAGTATGATGGGTTTTAATATCTACACACTTAGGGTAAGCTGCGGTATGACAGAAGGACTGCATCACCAGCGGGCACTGGAATTTAAGGCAGGCCAGATCTGAGAGCTCGTCGCGGGTCATAGGACCGGTTGTATCCTGAGAGCCGACAGTTGCAATGCTGACCTCACAATACTGCCCCGGACGAACACCAGCAAGACCGCAGGCACGACCTACTATCTTTTGTGCACGGGTAAAACCACCCTCGCCCAGAACATCTGCGCTCTTTGCAAATATGTCACTCTCACCTAAGCCAAGGAAAGCACGGGCTTTGTTAGTCAGGGCCTTACCGATGATCATGTTGATACGACCACCTGCACGCACCTCATCTAAAAGCGTATTGGTCTTAAGCGCAAATTTACACAGAACCTCGCCTGTTTCCTTAGAGGTTACCGTGCCTTCATATACATTAAGCACTACTGCATCGCCACGATTGAGCCTGGATACATCGCCCTCTAAGGGAAGAGCACCGGAGTCCTCCAGGGTAGTATAGAAAATAGGCGCTATTTTGCCGCCTATAACAAATCCGCCTTCACGCTTGTTGGGAACGCCCGCAATATCCTTACCTATATGCCAGATAAGAGAATTGGCAGCACTTTTTCTTGAAGAGCCGGTACCGACAACATCACCTACAAACAGCAGCGGATTTCCCCTGGCCTTTAACTCCTCAATAAGTTTCAGAGGTCCGGTTACGCCCTCCTCATCCGGAGTTAAACCCTCACGGGAGTTCTTAAACATGGCACGGGCATGCAGAGGAATATCAGGACGTGACCAGGCATCAGGTGCAGGCGAGAAATCATCAGTATTGATTTCGCCTGAAACCTTGAAAACAGTAAGATCGATATGTTCAGGTAAGAGTGCCCTGGAGGTAAACCATTTGGCCTGAGCCCAGTCCTCAATTAAGGCTTTGGCTGCAGCATTTCCATTCCTGGCAAGCTCCGCCACATCCTCAAAGGCATCATAGACCATTAAGGTCTGAGACAGAGCCTGACGGGCGTCCTCGGCAAGATCTGGATTTGAAAGCAAGGAGACGAGATAAGCGGTGTTATAACCACCCTTCATGCCGCCTAAAAGTTCCACTGCCTTTTTGGGAGTTATTACCGGACTTTCCACAGAGCCATCGGCAACAGAATGCAAAAAAGCAGCCTTAATCTTAGATGAGGCATCAACACCGGGATTTACACGTTCAGAGATAAGATATAAGAGTTCATCCTCAGAGCCTGCAGGAGGATTTTGCAATAATGCACAGAGCTCATCAGTTTCCTCTTCATTCAAAGCCAGAGGTACTACCCCAATACGCTCACGAGCCTCTTTTTTGGCAAAGTAATTTTCAAGCCAGTGTGCCATCTTATTTCCTCTTTCAAAATTGTAATTATTTGATGGTTATTTTTTGCGATAGCGCTTCCAATTAAAGAATGGACCGGGATCCTGTTTGCGATCAGGTGCCACCTCGTTATGTCCTGCAATATTGTTGCTTATTTCAGGATAGTTCTCTTTTAAGGACTTGATGCATTCATCCAGCGCTTCATACTGTTCATTAGTGTAGGCACAATATGAGCATCCCTCAAGTTCGATCCCAATTGAGTAGTCGTTGCACCCTTTGTGACCGCGATATTCACTACGACCTGCATGCCAGGCCCGCTCCTCAAAGGATACATATTGCGTGATCTGCCCTGTTCTACTGATAAACAGATGAGTTGAGCATTCAAAATCTCTCAAGCCCTTAAAGTATGGATGGGCATCCTCATCAAGCCTGCCTAAAAAAAGATCATCTACAAAATGACCGCCAAATACATTAGGCGGAAGAGAGATATAGTGAATGACAATAAGAGAGATGCTTGTACCCAGAGGGCGGTGATTAAAGCGGGAGGTAGGGAGATGTCGCACTCCCTGCATCCATCCGTTAATGATTTTAAACAAGGAGTGCCTATATAAATTTATGCCTGAATAGCTATTGCAGATAATGCGCCCTCAGGATTTAAGCACTCGATGGCGCCCTGACGTTCATCCTCAAAGGTCACAACCTCATAGTTCTTCGGATCAGATAACAAAGCACGTAACAAGGCGTTGTTCAGAGCGTGCCCTGTCTTGTAGGCCTTGAAATTACCGATGATACTGCGTCCGCTCATGTAGAGATCTCCGCAGGCATCAAGCATCTTGTGCTTAACAAACTCATCCGGGTAACGAAGTCCCTCCGGATTTACCACACGATAGTCATCTAAAACCACCGCATTCTCCAAGGAACCTCCCATAGCCAGATGATGTGCATGCATGTACTCAACGTCACGCATAAAGCAGAAGGTACGTGCACGGGATAACTGCTCTAGGAAGCTCCTGCCGGAAAATTCAAAGGCAAAATGCTGCAGATCCCTATCCATGGCAGGATGATTAAAATCGATGGTCAGTTCCATAAAGAAACCGCCATCATTGGGGTTGAGCTCGGCCCACTTATCCTTATCCTCTACTCTTACCTTACGTTTGACCCGCAAAAACTCACGGGGAGCATCCAGCTCCCTGATGCCGGCGTTTTCAAACAGATAGAGAAAAGGCTGAGAGGATCCATCCATCACAGGAAGTTCCGGGGCATTGACTTCAATCTTAAGGTTATCAATTCCCAAAGCGCATAAGGCCGCAGTTAAATGCTCAACAGTTGAGATACGTACACCGTCTGTATTGACCAGAGCTGTACAAAGCTGAGTGTCACGAACATTATCAGCCGAGCACTTCATTGTAACCTTCGGGCTCAAATCGCCTCTGGTGTATACAATACCAGTGCCAGAGGGGGCCGGTTCAAAAACGGCGCTGACCTTTGCTCCGGAGTGAAGTCCAATACCGGTAACCTTAATTTCTTTGGCCAATGTGCGCTGTCTTACCATGATACAAGCCTCGCAGAAAATCAAAAGCTTTCGGATTTTAGCACAAACAGGCATGATAACCGTCATCGCCCAAGATGCGCTTTTTCCTTAGACACCTATTTTGCGCTCAAGTTCCCGCAAAATGCATAGCAAAAAAACATTTTTTTTACATTCGCATGTAAAAAAGCCGGGAGCAAATCCCGGCCTTCTGAAAAATTATTCAGATTTGTTTCTTATGATAGGAGGTAAATCATCCCACAGAGAACTGCCCCCGGATATGGTGCTGGACATATCCCTTACCGGAGCCTCACCTACATGAGAACGGTATTGTTCAGCATCACGTGCAGAGAAACCACCTACAGGTGATGAGCCTGACACAGATGCGTTTCTGTCAGTTCCCATTCCGGGAACTGAAGGACCGTCAAGAAAGGTAAAAGTTGTTGAATGGTCAACATTCTTGTTATTCTCAGGACGGTGCTCTCTACTAAAAATCTCTTTAGTTTTCTCGAAGAATCCTGTGCCAGTTTTAGCACCAGGAACAGGTCCCTTTGCTGCCACAGTGCCCTGATTATCCGCAACATCAGTGCCGATACCGGTAATAAGAATAGTGATTGACACTGCATCCTCTGACATGGAATCATCAAAGGTCAGACCAAACTTACAATCAGCCTCAGGATCAGCATAGGCCTGAACTGCAGAGCTGATTTCTTCATAGCGGTTGATGGGGAAGTTAGGATTGGCACGAACAACTACCAGCAATCCTGCAGCAGCCTGAATATCAATAGGTTCAATAAGAGGTGAGTGAATAGCACGTTCAACAGCATCCTCAACGAAGTTTGCACCAGAGCCCTCGCCGGTACCGATCATGGCATGGCCGCGGCCACGCATAACAGTTTGAACATCTGCAAAGTCAACATTAATAAAGCCGGTGCTGGTGATACACTCGGTAATACCGCGCACTGCATTTAACAATACATCATTAGCTGCAGAGAAAGCATTAACCAGAGAGATATTGGCACCCAGATTCTTAAGCAGCTTTTCATTATCAATAACGATGAGCGAATCAACATGCTTTTGCAGCTCGGAAATACCTGACTCGGCATTTACCATATGACGGGAGCCTTCAAACCTGAACGGTCTAGTCACCACTGCTACCGTCAGAGCACCTGATTCCTTGGCAATTTCTGCAATAACCGGAGCGGCGCCGGTACCGGTACCGCCGCCCATGCCGGCTGCGATAAATACCATATCAGAGCCCTGTAAAAGCTTTTTGATGTCATCCTTGGACTCTTCTGCAGCCTTACGTCCCTTGTTGGGATCACAACCTGCACCCAGACCACCTGTAAGCTTGACACCGATTTGAACCTTTAATGGAGCGGTAGTCTTATTCAGAGCCTGAGAATCAGTATTAATTGCAATAAATTCAACACCGCTCAAGCTTTCATTGATCATGTGCTGTAAGGTGTTACCGCCACCGCCGCCGATACCAAGAACTCGGATTTTGCAGGTTGCAGATGGCTGAATACCCGCATCCTGATTCTCATTGGAAACGGACTCTACACGAAAATCACTCATTTTCTATCTCTCAAAAATGCCGCCGTTAACTAACGCACAGATCATATATTCACAATTAATGCGATTATATAAAAAAATGCAGCAAATAGCATTGCAATAGTTCACTGCTGTGACCAATACAATGCTTTTTTATCAAAATTCTCTCTTCCACCATTCAATAATTTTTCCCACGACTCCGGTAGAAGAAGTACCTTCCTGCTGAGTCCTGCTTTCATTGGTTCTGGTGTCATGATAATAGTTTCTGATAAGACCGATAGTTACGGCCTTATCCGGACCGTTAACGTAGTTCTCATCAGTATCCTTATTTAAATTTTCTATAAACTTGGTCTTAACCGCACGCGGATTTGCAACTATTATTTTTAAAGGATAGGCACCGACAGTAACTTGAATTAAGGTGATGCCTTTAGTCAGAGCCACGCCTCCTGTAAGCACTACCAGAGCCACACTTCCCAATTCAACCTGCTTACTATCAACAAGCGTTGTGATGTGGTTGATCACCTGCTCAAATATGCCCTTTAGCTGGTAATTAATGCACATGGCCAGATCATAAAAAGCTACGGCGAACGGAGTCTTAGACTCCTCAACACCATATGAGCCGGTGATATATTTATCGCGCACGTCCTCAGGCAGGGCCTCAGGAGAGGCACAGCCGCACTGGATCTTCATCTGCTCGGCAATACTCAGAGGTAATCCGAATCTTTGGGATATATCCTCAGTAATTGCATCACCGCCGTGATTTAAGCCGAAGGTCATCTGCAGCTTGCTCTTAGAATAGACCGCAACATTAGTAGAGCCTGCGCCTATATCCATAAAAATAACGCCCATCTGCTTCTGCTCTGTAGTAAGCACAGCATCGGCTGCCGCAATACCTGAATAAATAAAGGCAGGAGAGGAAAGCTCAGGCTTTAAGGCAGCAAAGGCATTACAGATGTTTTGCTCATGGGAGCGTTTTAGGGCTACCAGATGCACCTTGACATCAAGCTTTCTGGCAAATTGTCCAACAGGGTTAAGCACTTCTATAGGAGAGTCGGTGGTGTAGCATTGAATTACGGTGTGCATCAGCACATATTCGTTTTCATTAAAAAGCGATCCTGAGCGGGCATTTTCATTAGCAGCAATCTGATCCTCAAAGTTTACAGTGCTTCCCTTGACTGTGGCAGAGCCTGACAGATTAGAGGATGCAATGAAGGTTCCGGCAACACCTACAATACAGTTTCTGATCTGTACGTTATAGTCATGCTCAAAGCCTGCCAGAAGAGAGTTTAAGGCTTCCTTGAGACAGTTCATATCAGCTACTGCGCCCTGCGTGATACCTGCAGACGGTATTTCACGATAGCCTACTACAGTAACAGTCTCATATTCATCAACCTGAGCGGCACACAGTCTTAAAACCGAGGTTCCAAGATCAAAGGCAAAGAACAGATCTCCTCTTACAGGTACAATATTGTTCTTTCCACCTACACTGTTATTGCTTATTTTTGTAAACAGTCCCATCTTCGCTACTCTCTCCTTGAGGGGCATTCTTTGCAGGTCCTACGGCAAAGCCCACATCGTACCGTAAGTCCACATAGCTAACGTCTTCTAATTTGAAATCAACCTGAGGCAGAGCACGCAGCAGACGCTTCAGGCGTTCAATGCATTTGTCACGGCCCTTGCCTAAAATTATCTTTGTGCCATCTGACAGCGTCAGTGTATAACAGCGCACCTGATCAAGATATAAGGCTACAAGATGGTAACGCGTTCCCTGCAGCAGTCTGATAAAAGCCACAGCACTCTCATAAACCTCGGGTGCCAGATTATCACGGTATGCACCGAGCCTTACGAGAGATTCTCCAAAATTACCGAGATCAGGTTTAAATATTTCTTTGGATGTAGCATCGTACAGACCGTCACTGTTCCAGTATGCCGCCGGCACATGCTCCACCACCGATACCACAAGGGTATCTGGCATTTTGCGATGTACTGCCACGCGCGCAAGCCATGGATACTTAAGCAGTCTGTCGCGGATTTCGTCCGTATTCACCGAAGTTATATTCTGATCACCGGCAATCTTACCTACAACATCTGCAATCTGACGCTTGGTGACATGAGTTAATACTCCATCTATACGTACAGCCTGCACAGGAAAAGACCTGCCGCTTTCGAGGAAAGCGGATACAAATGAAATCCCATTGCAGAGCGCGAACACTACTGCCAGTAAAAATACCAGCCCCAGTACAAAACGTCCGCGAGACTGACGCTTCAATTACACTCTCTCCCAACGCTCAGATAAGGAACGCGCAATCTTGGTTACACTGCCTGCACCCTGAGTTAATATAACATCTCCGTCCTCGCACAGGCCTTCGATAAGCTCAGGGATCTCCTGAGGATCCTGCGCATAAACAGGTTCAATTTTGCCCATAGAACGGATAGAGCGGGCAAGATGCCTTGAATCAGCACCTGCAATCGGAGCCTCTCCTGCGCTGTAGACCTCAAGCAGAGCCAGCTTGTCGGTATTTTGCAGTACCTTGACAAAATCCTCATAGAGATCACGGGTACGGGTATAGCGATGAGGCTGAAACAGCATAAAAATCTTGCGCCCGGGGAAGGCCAGACGGGCAGCCTCCAGGGTAGCACCCACCTCGGTTGGATGATGACCGTAATCATCAACAAGCGTTACCTTCTTACCTGCAACATTAAAATCTCCATAGCACTGGAAGCGTCGGCCTACACCGCGGAATTCCTTTAATGCCTTGACTATTTTGTCATCAGCAATGCCCTCTTCAAGAGCTACTGCAACCGCAGCTGCTGCATTTTTAGCCATATGCAGGCCCGGTATCGGCAGATAGATATCCAAGGGAGTGGCATCACGACGCTCAATTACAAAATGCGAGCCCATGCCCTCCTCTTTAAAAGAGGTAACTCTGAAATCAGCATCCTCAGATACACCATAGGTGATCACCGCACGACCTATCTGAGGCAGGATCTCTTTAATATTGGCATCATCGATACAAACGACTGCAACTCCATAGAAAGGAAGATTGTGCAGGAACTCAACGAAGGTAGCCTTAAGTTTTGAGAAATCACCATCATAGGTTCCCAGGTGATCAGCCTCTATATTGGTTACCACCGTAAGCATAGGCTGAAGATGCAGGAAAGAGGCATCAGATTCATCAGCCTCGGCAATAAGATAACGCCCCTGCCCCAGACGGGCATTAGTCCCGGCACTGTTTAACAGACCGCCGATCACAAAGGTTGGATCAAGTGAGGCCTCACCGAAAATTGAGGCAATAAGCGAGGTGGTTGTGGTCTTGCCGTGGGTTCCGGAGACTGCAATACCATAACGGTAACGCATGAGCTCACCTAGCATCTCGGCGCGGCGTACTACCGGAATATGCAGGCTTGATGCTGCCTGAATTTCAGGATTTTCCTTATTAATTGCAGATGACACCACCACTACAGAGGAGCCGTTAACATTTGAAGCCTTGTGCCCGATAAAAATATCGCAGCCTAGTGATTTCAGACGGCTGGTATTGGCACTCTCTGCAATATCAGATCCGGATACCTGATAGCCTTCATTGCGTAACACCTCGGCAATACCGCACATACCGGCACCGCCGATACCGATAAAGTGAATGCGCTTTATTTTGTGCATCAAGGGCACAGCAAATTTTTCGTGATTAGTGTTCATTTTTTCAGATTCTGTTGTTTAAATTTCTGCTCTAAGCTAACTGTTCA
Organism: Akkermansia muciniphila; assembly: GCA_963622535.1. Classification (GTDB taxonomy): domain Bacteria; phylum Pseudomonadota; class Gammaproteobacteria; order Enterobacterales; family Succinivibrionaceae; genus Succinivibrio. The sequence goes on along the minus strand of CAVFIO010000009.1, from coordinate 26,396 downwards.
ATGATATCGGCCGCACGCACAGTTGCATCGGTTATTGCACAGGAATAAGCCCGCTCGCTCATTGCAGCCAGTTTTTCCCTGTGCTCTGCAAAGTCCTTAAGGGTAGATGCCAGAGTATCAGCTGTCATTGAGTGCTGCGGCATAATAAGAGCCGCCCCCTTCTGCTCAAGGAAGGAGGCGTTCTTCGTCTGATGATCATCAACAGCCGACGGCAGTGGCACAAAAATGGCCGGAATTCCTGCACAGGCAACCTCGGCAACAGTTGATGCACCTGCTCTGCAGATAATGAGATCATGAGTTGTGAAGGCTCTGGCCATATCACTTATAAATTCCGACACCTCATATCTGGCACTGCATCCTGCATAGGCCTGCTGTGTTTTTTCAAGATGTCCACCGCCACACTGATGGGTAATTTCTATACTGCCTGCATTTAAGAGCTTGCAGGCCTCAGGAACAATTTCATTTAAAGCCTGCGCACCTAGCGAGCCACCTATTATCAAAAGTTTTAGCGGACCTGCGTTGAAATTGCGTTTGCAGTTATAAAGCGCTGTAATTTCAGCGCGCACCGGATTTCCCACATTGAAAACCCTGGAGCCGCAAAAGGCACCGGGAAAGCCTAAAAGAATGACCGAGGCAATCTTAGACAAAAGCCTGTTGGTAAGACCTGCTGCTGCATTTTGCTCATGAAGCACCACGGGGATCCCCAAAAGTCTGGCAGCAAGTCCGCCGGGACCTGAGGCATAACCACCCATGCCAAGTACCACATCAGGTTTGAATTTACGCTCTACGCTTAAGGCCTGCATAACTGCACGCATAACCATAAAAGGAGCTGTAAGCTTGGCTCTGATACCGTTGCGTCTGATGCCGCGTACATTGATATATTCAATGGGAAAGCCTGCCTTAGGTACCAGCTTTTCCTCCATACGTCCACGGGTACCTAACCACAGGATCTCATGTCCGCGGGAGAGAAGCTCACGGCCAATAGCAATAGCAGGAAATACATGTCCGCCAGTACCCCCGGCCATGATCAAAATCTTCTTACCCATTTTTCTTTTCCTCTTTTTTAGCCGCAGGATCTGAGAAATCTATCTGACCGTGTCTTGTTTCAAAATCGATTCGCAGCAAAATGCCAATTGCCATACAAAACACAATCATAGACGAGCCGCCAAAGGATACAAGCGGCAAGGTAAGGCCCTTGGTTGGCAGCCCACCTGAGGCCACACCGATATTAATTGTGGTTTGCACACAAAACCATACACCTATACCTGATGCCAGAAAGCCTTGAAAAACAGGAGCCTTGCGCAAAATGTTAAATCCCAGATGCAAAGCCTTAAATACTATGAAAAACTCAAGCAGAATGACCACACACATTCCGATAAAACCGAATTCCTCACCTAATATTGAGGTTACAAAATCAGTATGCGCCTCCGGCAGATAGCCTAGCTTCTGCAGAGAATTTCCAAGCCCCTGACCAAACAATCCGCCACGACCAAAGGCCATCAGGGACTGCGTCAGCTGGTAGCCGGCACCAAACTGATCGGCCCAGGGATCCATAAAGGAGGTCACTCGAGACATACGGTAAGGTGATGTGATAATAGCAGCAGCCAGTGCTATACCTACTAAAATCAGTGTGCCCAGATAGTAAAGCAGAGGAGATCCTGCTATCCACAAAACAGCACCACACAGACAGCCAACTACAATCAAAGAGCCAAGATCCGGTTGTTTTAAGAGCAAAAAGGCTAATATCGCTATCAGGAACGCCGGCTTGATAAACCCCCTTAACTTGCTTCTGACCTCATCCATTTTGCGTGACACGAAGGAAGATATATATATAAGCCAGCAAAGCTTTAACAGCTCTGCAGGCTGTAAATTCACCAGTCCCAGAGGAAGCCAGCGCTTGGCACCGTTAATACTTCGTCCGACGATGAGCACGGCAATGAGCATCAGGACCACAATGATCATGAAATAAAACGCTCCCCGCTCAAGCTTTTTGGTCTGGCAGGTTAAAGCCACAACTCCAGCAACAACAGCCACGCCAATTGATATGACATGCTTTTTGAGCAGGAAAAACTCATCACCATAGAGATTACTTGATTCCATGATGGAGGATGTGGCAATGAGCACAACACTAATCATCAGCAGCATCAGGGCTGTAATGAAAAGTGATCTGTCATAGCCGACTCTATCTTTTTTTAATGCCTCCATCTGCATTTTTAACCTCGATTAAAAATCCTTGGCCATGGCCTGAACCATGGAAACGAACTGCTCACCACGATCCTCAAAGCCATTGAACTGGTCAAATGAGGCGCAGGCTGGAGACAGAAGCACCGCCTGACCATAGACAGCCTCATTTTTTGCACACTTCAGGGCTTCGGCCATATTGGGAACATCAATACAGCGTTTATCATCCAGGGCCAAAAGCTTGTCCTTATCCTTACCAAAGCAATATATTCTGGTGATCTCCTTACCAAGATACTGCTTTAAGGGGGTAAAGTCCTGTCCCTTGCCAAGACCGCCTGCCAGCAGCACTATGCCATTTCCATGACGGCCGGCCAATCCTTCAATTGCAGCCTGAGCTGAGGCTACATTGGTGGCCTTGGAGTCGTTATAGAAACTGACTCCTTTAATATCTGCAACCAGCTGACAGCGGTGAGGGAGACCTGCAAAGCTTCTTAGGGCCTGCAGCTGTGCCACACGGTTAATGCCGATATCGGCAACATCGCAAAGAGCCATACAGGACAGAGCATTGAGCTCATTATGGACGCCGCAGATCTTCATCTCACGTACATTCAGAACCTTCTCACCCTTTACTCCCAAGAAGACTTCCCCGCCGTTTTCAACAATGCGTCCGTAGGAGATGGCATCAGCACCAAAGGACACCGCTTTAATATCATTAAACGGAACCGTACGGGGATCGGCCCGATTTACCACAGCCCCCTCTGCATTCATAAAGATACGCTGCTTGGCACGGGCATACTGCTCGATATCACCGTTATAACGATCAAGATGGTCCTCAGATACATTCAGAATGGTTGCGGCCTTAAGCTTCAGAGATTTGGTGGTTTCAAGCTCAAATGAAGAAAGCTCTAAAACATAGAGATCCACGCTGGGATCGAGAATATCAAAAACAGGAATACCGAAGTTGGCACCGGCAACAGACTTAAGACCTGCACATTGAGCCATAACTGCAGTTAAGGCGGTAACTGTTGATTTGCCGTTTGAGCCGGTGATACCGATAACAGGTACATTTACCTCACGGGCAAAGAGCTCAACATCACCTACCACCTCAACACCATTTTTCTCAGCAGTAACTATCTCTTCACGGTAAGCACTTACCCCCGGGGCTAACACTATCATGTCATACTCTGAAAGCACCTGAGCTGAAAGCTGTCCCAGACGAACCTCAATTCCTGAGGGTAGCTCTGACAGACGCGGTGGCTGCTGACGGGTATCAAAGAGAGTGATTTTTTTAAGATCATGACGCAGCAAATAACGTAGACAGGACAGATTAGATACGCCCAGACCTACAACAGCGATTTTCTTACCGTTTAAAGCAGAGTTCATTCTTTTTCTCCGATCTCACTAGCGCATTTTCAAAGTAATCAAGCCAATTAGCACCAGAACTATGGTAATAATCCAGAAGCGAGCCATCACGCGCGGCTCAGGCCATCCGCCCTTTTCATAATGATGATGCAGCGGAGCCATACGGAAGATACGGCGTCCGCGCATCTTATAGGATCCAACCTGCAAAATTACCGACAGCGTTTCCATCACAAAAATACCGCCCATAATAAAGAGCAGGATTTCCTGACGGATAAGTACTGAAATGACACCAAGGCCTGCACCTAAGGCCAGAGATCCGACATCTCCCATAAAAATCTCAGCAGGATAGGTGTTGTACCACAAAAAGCCAAGACCAGCTCCCACGATAGCGGTACATGCCATGGTAAGCTCTGCAGCCTTAGGAACATATGGAATATAAAGGTACTGTGCAATATAGACATTAGAGGTAGCCCAGGCGACAATACCCAGACCTGCAGCAACAGTAATTGTGGTAATAATTGCCAGACCGTCAAGGCCATCTGTAAGATTTACTGCATTGGATGATCCGGTTAAAACCAGATAAGCAAGGGGAATAACAAGAAAGCCGATATTTGGCATAAAATCCTTAAAGAAGGGCACGACAAATGTCGTCTCCTGCACACTTTCAGCACTGCCGTAGATAGCGCAGGCAATTCCCAGAGCAACAATAGACTGCCAGAAATATTTGTATTTGGCCCGCAGACCGTGAGGATCATGACGCACCACCTTCAAATAGTCATCAGCAAAGCCGATTAATGCATAGGCAACCAGAGTAATTATTGCATACCAGACATAAGGGTTATCAAGACGGCACCACAGAAGCATGGTGATCACAATCGTGCCTATGATAAGTACACCTCCCATGGTGGGAGTGCCCTGCTTTTTAAGGTGAGTCTGAGGGCCATCATCACGTACCGGCTGACCAAAGTGCAATACATGAAGATAATTGATAACACGGGGACCTAAGGCCAGAGAAATTGCCAATGCGGTAAACAAAGCCATGACCGCACGGAAGGTCAGATAACTGAAAATTCTCATGGAGTCGACGTAATTTGACAACCACTCAGAAAGCAAAACTATCACAACGTCTCTCCTGATTCTATTAATGCGTTGTTAATTAGATCCATATGCATAGCATGGGATCCCTTGACTAGAAAACTGGCATGGATGCCTGAGGATGCAAGCTTCCGGGCTTTTGTTATAAGCTCCTCATGTGATGCAAAATGAACAGCACCAGCCCCAAAGGCCCTGCAGGTATGTTCACTCAGCCTTCCAAGACACCAGAGCTCATCTGCACAATGCCGGGCGTGAAGACCTACCTTTTCATGCAAACGTCCAGCCTCTGATCCGAGCTCACCCATATCACCAAAGATAAAGACGCGGCGGCCTTCGCACTGTGCAAGAACATCGAGAGCTGCAATGACTGAATTAAAGGATGCATTATATGCATCATCAATTAAGGTATAGCCTGAATATTTCTTGACACACAGACGGCCTGCCATCGGTCTGTATGACAGAAGTCCATCCTTAAGCATGGAAACATCAGCTCCGGCCTTAAGCGCCAGAGCACAGGCTGCCGCGGCGTTCATGGCATTGTGTGCTCCAAGCAACGGGAGCTCTACAGAAAACTCATATCCCTGAGCCTTGATTTTGCACGACACTCCGTCAAGAGTTGTTCTGATATCCTTAACGGTCACAAAATCATCATCAGAGCTGCCGAAGGTAAGCAGGCGTCCCTGACGTAATTCCTGACTGAAATCGCTTTTCCAGTCATCTATCCAATCTGAGTCAGAGGGTACAATACCGGTACCGCCACGCGAGAATACATCCTGCAGGATCTCTGATTTTCCAAGATATACCCCGCGAAGGGAGCCAAAGCCTTCGATATGGGCAGAGCCTGCATTGTTGATTAATGCAACAGAAGAACCTACAAACTCACAGGTACGGGCAATATCCAGAGGATGACTAGCCCCCTGCTCAATTACCGCAAATTCTGTATCCTGTTCAAGATTTAATAAGGTAAGCGGCACTCCGACATCGTTATTAAAATTCCCCGGGGTTGCCAAAGTCCTGCCCTTTTGTGACAGGATTAAGGCTGTAAGCTCCTTTACAGTGGTTTTTCCACAGGATCCGGTAAGAGATACCACCAGAGCTTTGCTCTTATTGCGTACCATCCTGCCCGCTAATCCCAGAAGACGCAGAGTATCATCACACCTCAGAACTGAAATATGCCTCTGGTGGCACAGTTCCATTACCTGATTATCAGGCTCTTTTGATACTCCCAGAGCAACAGCACCGCCTGCTATGGCCTTGTCCAGAAAATCATGGCCGTCAAAGCGCTCTCCTCTTAAGGCAATAAAAAGAGCTCCTGCTGTCTTACGTGAATCTGTTGCGACAGCATTGATAACAAGATCGCCACCACAAAGTGAGCCCTGAGCACTTTCACTTAATTCTTTTAATCTAAAAGGGATCATTTGAGCTCAACCCCTGACAGCTCGGCAGCAATTTCTCTGTCTGAGAAATGAATGGTCTCGTTTTTGAAGATCTGATAATCCTCATGCCCCTTCCCGGCGATCACAATGCAGTCATCCTTACCGGCATGGGCAAAGGCCCAGTCTATAGCCTTACGTCTGTCTACAATAAATTCACAGTTCTGAGCAGAAGCAACGCCATATTGCATATCCCTTAAAATGGCCTCTGGATCCTCGGTTCTGGGATTGTCAGAGGTGAATACCGCCGTATCTGCAAACACCGAGGCCTTTATTGCCATAATGGGACGTTTACCCTTATCGCGATCACCGCCACAGCCTAGTACGATGAAGATATGTCCACCGGGGTGATGCTCACGGCTGGCCTTTAATACCTGCTCCACGCCATCTGGAGTATGAGCATAATCAACCACTATTGAGGGCTTATTCTCACCCTTGAAGCATTCCATTCGGCCGGTTACCGGTTTCAGATCTTTAGAGGCCTTGATAATACTGTCAAAATCGATATCGGCACTTAGTAATAAAGACAGAGCACAGGCATAATTCTCTGCATTAAAGGAGCCTAGCAGAGGCAGCACTAAACGGGCCTTGCAGCTCTGATAGCTTATCTGCAGATCGATACCGTTACTCAGGAATCTGTTTTTCTGAACGAAAACACTGTTTTCATTCTGATTAGAAATGAAGGTCCCGCATCTGTAGCCCAGGATCTTGGTTCCGACAATTTCCCTCAGAAGACGTTTGCCATATTCATCACTTTCATTAATGCACATGGGAACATCGTTTAAAAAGAGTTTCTTTTTGGCCTGATAGTACTCTTCCATAGTACCGTGATAATCCAGATGGTCACGGGTAAGATTGGTAAAGCCTACTGCAAAAAACCTGATCCCCTCGATACGTTTTTCACAGATCCCGATTGAGGATACCTCCATGGCAGCATAGCTTGCACCGGCCTTCATCAGATCATAGAGGCAGCGCTGCAGCGCAAGACCGTCTGGAGTGGTGTTGGCACTCTTTTGCAGATGAGGCAGAAAACCTGTTCCCAGAGTTCCAATCACTGCACATTTATACCCAAGATTGTTGAGGATCTGAGAGAGAAGCCATGTAGTAGTTGATTTGCCGTTAGTTCCAGTTACACCCAGAACCTTGATAACCGATGAAGGATCTCCATAAAACCAGCTGGCAAGTCTTGCAAAGCTTCGACTGTTGGATAAGGCAAAGCCCGGAATAGTGACGCCCTCTAGCTGCTCATCAGTCGGTGCTTCCTTATATATATATGCAACAGCACCGTTGTCCTGAGCCTTTTTAATATAGGCACGGCCATCTGAATGTAAGCCCTTGATGGCGACAAAGATTTCTCCCCTCTCTACCTTGCGGGAATCGCTCTGTAGATATTCAAAACGGGGGTTGGCCTCACCACCTGCAAAGGATGATGCTTCAATACTGGTATTAAAATATTTGTTGAGCTCGCTTAATGAACGCATAGCTTAATTCTTCTCTTTAAGACTTCTATCAGGCGGTACATTATACAGTTGCAAGGCACGCGACATGACATCACGGAATACAGGGCCTGAAACCGTACCGCCATAAAACTTACCGGCCTTGGGGTTTTTCATCACTACGACCAGAGAAAAACGCGGATCGGATAATGGAGCAAAGCCTGCAAAGGTACCGATATATGAATTACCATAGCCTCCGCGCTCGGCCATCTTGGCAGTACCGGTTTTACCACCTACACGGTAGCGCTCAATGGCAGCACGACCGCCGGTACCCTCGGCAACTACAGTCTCCAGAGCAGACACCATACGGCTCACATCTTTTGTGGACGCAGCCTGTGCTCCCTGCGGCACCTTAGACAGACGTAAAATGGAAACCGGCAGACGCATACCGTTATTTGCTAAAGTGGCATAAGCTGATGCAAGCTGCAGGTTTGTTACGGCTACACCATAGCCAAATCCTAAAGTGGCTACATCAATTTCAGCCCAGAATTTACGCCTGTCATTCAAACGACCGCTGTTTTCTCCTATAATTCCAGACTCGGTCTTATTGCCAAAGCCGAAACGATGCAGCATTTCCATAGTCCTGGCTGGCCCCATGGCCATGGAAATATGAGCCATACCGGTGTTTGATGAGTATTTGATGATATCAAGCAATGAGCCCTCATTCATAGCATGGCTGTCACGCACCACCTTACCGTCAACCTTAAACGGACGGCAGTCGTATACCTTGTTCCAGTTCGTAGCTCCTGCACCTAAAGCAGCCAGTGCAACAATAGGCTTTAAGGTGGAACCCGGCTCAAAAATATCTGTTACCGCCCTGTTTTTGGCATTGGATGAGTCGAAGGATTCTCTTTCATTCGGATCAAAGGATGGATATGAGACTATAGCCATCACTTCACCGGTTTTGACAGACATCAATACCGCAGTACCACTGTCGGCTTTGTTCTCCTCAACGGCCGCTGCTAACTTCTCATAGGCATAACTTTGCAGTCTTAAGTCAATTGACAGCATAAGATTGCCGCCCTGGATACCGGTCTTGGTAATACCAAGATTTTCAATCACATGACCGAAGCGATCCTTATTAGCCTTTCTTGATGAGGCAGAGGAGGTCAGATAACGGTTAAAGCTTTGCTCAATGCCGTATACACCAGCACCCTCACCGTTTAGAATACCAACCAGAGGCGCGCAATCGGCACCTGTCGGATACATACGTCTATAGCTGTCATTTAGGAGAATTCCGCCTCTGCCTATTACTCTTAACTCCTTGGCCTTAGACTCATCCAGATAATGCTTCAGATGCACAAAACGACGCTTGGGATCGATAGTCTTGGTTTTAAGCTCCCGGACAGAGATCTCAAGGATATCGGCGATCTTCTGCATTGTCCCCTGATCATCATAGACCCCTGACTCATGCAGAACCTTAGGATCGGCATCTACAGTCTGAACAGGAATGGAAATTGCCAGGATTTCGCCGTTTCTATCGGTGATAAGGCCGCGTGGAGGCTCGTAATGATAGCTTCTTACCACGCGTGCATTTCCCTCTGCCAGCAATCTGTCAGGATGCAGCACCTGGATCCACAGCAATCTGCCGACTATGAATCCGCAGCAGCCTAGAACTGCGCACCAAACAAAGATAATGCGAAACAGTCCGGCCCTTTGAGGATGATCTTCTTGGCGCGATTTAAACATGAGAGCTAACGATCAAGAACAACGACGACTTCAGCCTCTGTCTTGGGCTGAAACATTCCAAGCTGAGTTACCGCGGCATCACGAATTAAGGACTGCTTCTCAAGACTTTCCTTCTTGGCAAGCAAGCCTAACCATTCATTTGCAAGATCATCATTGGTCTCTGCAATTTCATTAAGCTCTGCAGTCATGGCTCTTGTCTGCTGGACCTGAGTTATTCTGTAAACTGCAAGAGCACACAGGGAAACACACAGAAAATAGAAAACAAGGTGATGAAATACATCTGAGCGAATACAATGAAACAATGAGCGCGGCCTATCCTGTCTTGCATATTCATAGTTAGACGTAGCCGCAGGTCCGTAGGCTCTGGGCGGATCTGTAAATTCAAAATGATACTCACGCACCTGATCTTTCTCAGGTACATCGGCAGTCTTTACTTCTTTTTCCTGAAGTTCTTGTTCCTCGGCATCATCAAGCTCATACTGCTGGTCTAGGGCTGCTGCACTTTGCATCTTTATTTATTCTCTTAAGCCGTGTGGCCACTCTCAAGGTGGCACTACGAGAACGAACGTTCCTTTCAAGCTCCTCCTGTGAGGCCTTGACTGGTCCGCTCACCGGCTCCATAGTTGCTGTAGCAAGGCGCAATTTTTCTGTCTCTTCATAGGTCATAGGTAATCCCTTGGGGATCTCAGGACCCTGAGAGGCTTTTTTAATAAAATTCTTAACTATTCTGTCCTCAAGTGAATGGAAGGTTATTACGCAGAGCCTGCCATTTTCATCAAGTACAGAAACAGCACCATCCAGTGCCTGTCTTAATTCGTCAAGCTCACTGTTTACTGCGATGCGCAACGCCTGAAAACAGCGGGTAGCTTTGTGTTTATGTAATGAAGGACCAGGGATCACTCGCTCTAAAAAAGAAGCCAGCTGCAATGTGCTGACAAAAGGCTCTTTTACTCGATCCTTGACTATGGCACTTGCAACCTTGCCTGCAAAACGCTCATCTCCGTACTCCTTGAAGATGGCTGCAAGCTCATTTCTGTCCCAGGTATTTACGAGATCAGCTGCGGTCTGTCCCGTCGAATTATCCATACGCATGTCCAAAGGTCCGTCGCGGTCAAAGGAAAACCCACGCGAGGCATCATCAAGCTGCGGAGATGACACACCTATGTCCATCAGTATTCCGTTTACCCTGCCGGCAATTCCTAATTCCTCACAAACATCGAGGATTCTGGAAAATGGTGATTTAACAATCTTAAAACGCGGATCATTAATTTCACCTGCTGCCGCAATGGCCTCAGGGTCGCGGTCCAAAGCATACAAACGACCGTTTTCCCCAAGACGCTCTAGAATTTTTCTTGAGTGCCCGCCTCTTCCAAAGGTTGCATCAACATAGATACCATCCTGAGCGATATCAAGACCGTCCAGCACCTGTGTAAGCAATACCGGAATATGTGAAAAAGCCATAATTAAAGTTTTAATGCACTCAATGCTTCATTGGTTGAGATATCTGCAAGGCTCTCCTTCAGGAGTTCCTCGTCACTGCTTCTCTGAGCAGCTAAAACATCCTCAGACCACAATTCAAATTTATTGGCAAAGCCTATCAAAACGGCTTTGTGTTCCAGCCTTGCAGCTTTGCGCAACTCTGGAGGCAAAAGGATACGGTTTTGTGAATCAGGCTTCAGACATACTGCACTACCTAAAATCATGCGCTGCACCGCACGGGCTACCTTATCTGCAAGGGTTGGTAAAGTACTGAGCGACTTCACCACACTTTCCCATTGCGTTGCAGGATATATCCAAAGGCAAGGCTCAGTTAGAGAACGCGTAATAGTAATCTCACCATCACATTCGTCACTCAAAAGACGTCGGTAACGTACAGGCATTGCAAAGCGCCCCTTATCATCTAAGGAGATCTCACTTGACCCGCTGAGTAACAAACCAGATGGCATTTAGAACGCAGTCTCCACTATCTTCCACTTCCTGCCACTTTACTTGCAAAGTTTACAAAAATGAAGGCTTGTTTGCAACAGACAACAACAATAAAAACGTGACACAAAACGCATAAACATGCGCATTCAGACAATGTAGAAAAACTTGAGTGGAAAAATTGGAACAGCGTTCCTGCAACGCGAAAATTACCCCAAAAAAGATGCAAAAGATGAGGAAATAAAAGGATGGGAAGATTGTATAGTTGAGTCAGCCTGTAAGCCGAGTTCTGTTCTGCAATGCAGTGACAGCCATTCCTCTACACCTGCGATCGCTCGCAGGTTCCAGCGATCAACCCGCCTCCGTGGTACGGACCGCACCAAAATGAAAGCCTATTTGATCTTGCTCCGGGCGGAGCTTGCCGTGCCCTGAAACATTACTGCTCAGGCGGTGCGCTCTTACCGCACCGTTTCACCCTTACCTGACAAGTCAGGCGGTCTGTTCTCTGTTGCGCTGTTCGTGGGCTTGCGCCCCCCAGGCGTTACCTGGCGCCCTGTCCTATGGAGCTCGGACTTTCCTCCCCCGTGCAGTATGTCAAGACACACACAACGGCAGCGGCTGTCCGGCCGACTCGGAGCGCATTATAACATGAGATCTAAGCCTTTTTCGCAAGTGCAAGATCGTAAAGATCGCGACGTCTTACTCCGGTAAGATCCGAGAGCACCTGAGATACGGTCTTAACCGAGTTATTTTCAAGCAGGATCATCAGAGCCTTTTCAAGCTCGGGAGGCACTCCTGCATCTTCATGAGCTACAGCTCCGATCACTACTGCAAATTCCCCCTTGCAATGCTCGGGGGAGCCCTCCATAAAAGCGGGAAGCTCCGAGGCGCTCATGCGGTAGAAGGATTCAAAAGTCTTGGTCATCTCCCTGCACAATGTCACATTATGATCAGGAATAATCTCTGCCATAAGCCTGCAGGTAGCCAGAATACGTCGCGGAGTTTCATAGAAGACGGTAGTGCAATCCTCATCAGCAATCTTACCAAGACAGTCGCGTAGTTCCTTATCTTTTACCGGGAAAAAACCCATAAACTTGAATTTATCCGTAGGCAGTGCTGCAGCCTCTAAGGCTGTAATTACCGCGCAGGGACCAGGAAGAGGAACGACCTTTACTCCGGCCTTGGCACATAAGGATACAACTCTATAGCCAGGATCATTAATAAGAGGAGAGCCGGCATCAGAGATAAGAGCCACCGCGCCCCCCTTGTTAACCTCATCAATAATCAAAGATGCCTTTTGCTCTTCGACCTGATCATAGCAACTTACAAGATGAGCGCCGGTGATCCCCAGATGGTCAAGTAAAATCTTGGAGTGACGTGTATCCTCAGCTGCAATTAAAGAAGCCTCCTTTAATACACGTACGGCACGCAAAGTAATATCCTCTAGATTACCGATAGGAGTAGGAACGATATAAAGTGCACTCTCAAGCATGCTTTGCCTCTTAAATCTAAAAATACACGCTGATTATATCGTGCGTTGAAAGTCCATTCAAAATGATAAAATACTAAGATCAGATAGAAACGTCGCAACCGTGCGGCATATCTTCAGGAAATAGAAGATGGTCAAAAAATCAAAATTAAGCCTTGCACTGTGCACTGTAATGACGGTGTGTGCCTTATCCCTAACTGGTTGCGGTACCTTAGAACCTACCGCTCAGGCTAATGATTCTCAGGCCTTTGGTCATTTGAGCAAAACTGCAGAAGAATATGCAGATCTTGCAGATAAATCAACAGATGATGGCCGTTTTAACGCCTTGATCATGCTAGCTCGCGCGCAGATCTCAACAGGAGATGCTGAAGGAGCGCTGAAAACAGCCTCTGAACTTCATTCAAGTGCAAAGAATTCAATACAGAATTCTCAGGCAACTATTATTGACGGACTCATTCAGTCACTCTCCGGTAACAGCAAGGCTGCTGCCAGTACCCTTGCCAAGGTTAACGGAACTGTCTTAAATGAAAACGCAGCCCGCTACTACTACCTGTTAAACTTCAAGACCAACGAAAGACTTTTTGTTAAAACCAAGCAGGCAAAGTATTTCAATCAGGCCTTTAATTCGGCAAGAAACCTCGTACCCTTAACTCAGGGCAATGATCGCGCAACCATATGTCGCCGTACTGTTGACCTGCTAGAAAGCGCCGGTAATAAGGAACTCTCCTCCCGCGCATCACGCAGTGCCGACAGCATCGACAGAGGTTATTATGAATATGCTCTTGCTGATATGAGTTCATCTAAAGATGCCAAAGCCAAGCTGTTTGCATCCTTTAAGCAAAAATACCCTGATCATCCGCTGAACATCTTAATCAGTGACTCTGATGCTGCTGTCGCAAGCACGCAGAATTTCCAGTCTGACTCGCCTTCAGCCTCTGTAGACGCAAAATCAGGAGCAAGTGTAAAGGCTGCTTCTGCTGTAAGCATAGATCAGGGAGAAATAGTTCCCGTAAACGCCTCTGGTATCATCAATATTGCAGATGATGCCAAGGTTGCAGTATTACTCCCTCTATCAGGTCGTTACGCCAGCGCTGTCGGTGAGCCCGCCAAGCTTGGAGTGATGTCCGCACTAACCAACAGTGGCGCACGATATAAGGTGTCATTCTACGACACAGCCAAGCAACCGGTTTCTGCCATCGTTAACACCTTAAAAAATGATGGAACTGCACTTATCATCGGACCTTTGTTAAAACCTGAGGTTGCAGAACTCAACGCTGCCACCCCCAATATTCCGGTAATTGCACTCAATACCCCTGATGGCAACCGCCCCTCTAATGAATGGTATTTTAATTTAGGTCCTGATTATGAAGGAGCTTTGGCTGCCGCCAAGATTAAGGCTGACGGATTCAAGACTCCAATTGTCATCTATTCAAATGATAAGAATTCAACCCGTGCAGCAGCCGGCTTTACCAAGGCCTTTGGCAAGGCTGTAAAGAGCTGCTCCATTAGCGATCCTGTACACGGCGACACTCAGGTCAAAAAATGCCCTGTTCAGGGAGCTGACGTCGCCTATATCGTAGGGTCCACCAGTGAAGCCGTAAGCTATAAGTCAGGGCTTCCAACGGAGCTTAAGGTATACCTCACCAATCAAAGCTTTGACGGGTTCAATAACTCAGGTCAGCAGCTGGCTCTGCGTGGAGCAAAGATGGGCAATATGCCTTGGCTGCTCTCCGACAGTGAGCTGAAGAACTCTCTGATGAAGACTGTGCCTAAGGCTAATGCCACTGCACAACGCATATTCTGCGCAGCCTACGATGCAATTTCACTTGCCAAGCTTATGCCTGAGCTTGCCAAGGATAACAAGGATGTTCTCCACGGCTTATCCGGAGATATCTCACTAGGTCAGAACGGACTTGTTGAAACAGCTCCGCTGTGGGTTGACTTAGGACAGATCAGAAACTAGTTCTAAGCCACTTATTATTATGATCCCTGCAATAAAGCAGGGATTTTTTTAAAGCGGCATATTATCGATGCTGTCAGCAGAGGTTATCTCTCGCAGAATCCTGCAGGGATTTCCTACAGCAATAACACCTGATGGAATATCCCGAGTAACAACACTCTTGGCACCTATCACGCAATTATCCCCAACACTAACCCCGGGCAAGAAGGTTACATCGGCACCAATCCAGCAGTTATCACCTATTTTAACCGGCAAAGCCCTCTCTAATCCCAGATTGCGCTCGTGAGATAACACAGGATGAATTGCCGTGTATATACCGCAATTAGGACCTATGAAACAGTGATGTCCGATAGTGATCCCGCCGCCATCCATAAAATAGGCGTTGTGATTTACAAAGGTATCATGTCCTATATGACAAAGGCTCCCGTAGTCAGTAACGAATGGAGATAAAATCACGCAGTTCTCCTCCATATGCGGAAGAAGCTTATGCAAAATTTCTGCCCGCCTAGTGGTATCTTTTGGCCGGGTCATATTCAGATCAAAGCAAAGATCCTCTGCCATCAGACGTTGTTCAAGTAAATTCCTGTCATTGTTGGCGTCGTACCACAGACCAGCTGTCATCTTCTCAGATTCTGTCACGTTTACATCCAGCTTGAGATTGTAAATAAAAAGTATGGTGAAATTTAAGAGGGTTCAAGAGTAGAAAATAAAAAAGACCGCCTAAATGCAGTCCCTCTTTCTATTGTTTCTGGTTGCGGGGAAAGGATTCGAACCAATGACCTTCGGGTTATGAGCCCGACGAGCTACCCCTGCTCCACCCCGCGACACGATTTAATTTTTTTAGAACTTGATGGTTGCGGGGAAAGGATTCGAACCAATGACCTTCGGGTTATGAGCCCGACGAGCTACCCCTGCTCCACCCCGCGACACGATTTAATTTTTTTAGAACTTGATGGTTGCGGGGAAAGGATTCGAACCAATGACCTTCGGGTTATGAGCCCGACGAGCTACCCCTGCTCCACCCCGCGTCAAATTCTGGTGCGCATGATACGAGCCAAACAGCCATATGTCAAGCCCGCATGCAAAATAATTTTTTATCAGGCGTTTTTGACTGCTGAAAAAACAGAGTTCTCGCCACCAAAAGGATTGGGAGTATACATTTCTGCATCCCAGTCATTGTCATACTTAATTGTACCGTCAGGCATGGTGTAACGGAAACGGTACTGATAAGAAGGTTTCTCCCCTAAGGTCACAGTGATAGAGCCACGGAAGGTGCCGTTTTTCTGAGGCTTCATGGCAACAGGCTGCCAGCCATTGTGTTCACACAGTAAATCGATCTGCTTTGCGTCCTGGGCAGCTTCTTTCTTCATATAGAAGGATACAGTTAACTTCTTTTCTTTAAATCTTTTAGAAACGCTCATTTAAATTCCTTCGTGCTGTTTTTGAAAATCGATTAGAAAATCAATAAGTTGCACGATAAAAAACACTAAAAAAGGCTTTCGCATGCCTTTTGTCAGGGGTTATTGTACATGATATGAAGACTTTTAGCTTGGTATTTTTTGCACAGATACAAAAATTAGACTGCTTTTGTGCCAAACTTAACAGATTTTAAATACAGATTTTAGAATTTTTATCAATTTGGCGAAAAGTATAACTGTTTGTTTGTAAATGAAATTATCGTAATTTTTTTAGTTTTTCGTCATATTGGCGAATTCTGGCGAAAAGTTGACGAAATTTTTTGTACAAACAAAAGATCCTTGTTCGTCAGCACTTTGCTTTAAGTGCTATCAGTAAAAACATGTATCTCATCTATTTTTAATTCTTATTTTTAAAAGATATTAATATTAGTCACATATTTTCGCCATGCAGCACTCTCTATACTCTGTTTTTTTGTAATTACTCATTCATAAATCTTGAAAGAAGCTCAAGCATAAAGCTGCGTCTCATATAAAAACCACGAGGTCTAACTTTAATAATTTCGCCATCAGGACCGGGACAGTCTGTCAGAGCCTTCCCGTCGGCGGCCTTGGGGCGCAGCTGCATAATAGTTCCAAGTCTTGCCGTAATATCGTCTATATGTCCTGTTGCGACCATTTCCATAAGTTCGTCATAGTCCTCCCTGATGATGCTCTTATCCTCAGATGACGGAGACCAGAAATGAAAGCCTGCAATATAGCGTTCCTCATACATGTACTCGCGAGGGGAAACAATAAAAACAAACAAGACCTGTCTGAGCTTATGCCACAGCACACTATCCTCAAAGCCAAGGCCGCGTATCCCCGTAAGCGGAGCTGAACAGATAAAGGTTGACTCAAGAGGCTTCATATCAGCAGATAGAGGTACAGTCTTAAGCTCAATTCCAAGCTCCACAAAATCAGGTACAGGTAACCCCGGAGCTGACGCTCCCAGAAAACGCTCTATCAGCTCTCCCTGGAAACCTTTGCCGTGAAGGGGAGATATCGGCAGTGCAACCTGTGCCTGCTTTGCAAGCTCGGCTATGCTCATCCCCGCAATATCATTTAATCTTGCTACTAGTTCCTCTACACTCTGAGGGGGCGTTGCATGATATCCCTCATTTCGTTTATTTATACTCATCAGCCCTTTTAAAATCCTTACTTTTGCTCGTGTTATAAGCCTTAGTTCACAGTGAAAAATCAAGCAGTTGTGAGATAATAAGCTATCGCATCCTATGATGCACAAGAATCAATTTTAAGAATATTTTTCGTGATAGACAAAGACGGTTACAGGTCGAATGTCGGAATTGTGATCTGCAATCACCGCGGGCAGCTGTTATGGGCTCGGCGTATACGTCAGAACTCATGGCAATTTCCTCAGGGGGGGATCGATCCGGGGGAACATCCTCTGGACGCCATGTATCGCGAGCTTTATGAAGAACTGGGACTACGCCGGGATGAGGTTAAATTATTAAGAACCTCCAAAACCTGGCTTAGATACAAATTACCCAAACGGCTTGTACGTTGGGATGAGAAGCCGCTGTGCATAGGACAAAAGCAGAAATGGTTTTTGCTGATGATCCTCAAAGACAGACAAAAACACATTGAATTCGATCGCCGGGGACACCCGGAATTTGATGGCTGGCGCTGGGTTACCTTCTGGTACCCCGTGCGTCAGGTAGTAAGTTTCAAGCAAGACGTTTATCGCCGAGTACTGGCCGAATTTGCACCTGTCGTGCTTACACTGAACGGTGGCGCTCTCTCATACGGTGAACGTAAGAAAACGAATAATAAACGCGGAGGTTAAAGGTGGACGAACGACAAAGTCAGATGCTTTTGGCTTTAAGACAGATCACAGAGAACGTATCGGCACAGAATTCACTTGAAGATGCAATAGCCTTACTGGTTGTCAGCATACGTAATGCAACTATGGCTGACTGCTGCTCAATGTATCTGATTGACAGCTCACGTGAATACCTGACTCTTGCAGGAACTGACGGTCTTGAGAAAAAAGCTGTCGGTAAAGCAAGGTTGCGCGTAGGTGAGGGGCTGGTTGGATCTGTTGCGCAAAAACAGGAACTGATGGATTTGGCCGATGCCCCCTCTGATCCTAAATTTAAATACCTGCCGGAAGTCGGTGAGGATAAGTTTTTCTCCTTCCTTGGTGTACCTATCATCAGCCAGGGAGAAATACTCGGTGTACTGGTTATCCAAAGCCGTGATAAAAAACAATTTGGCCCTGTTGAAGAATCATTCCTGGTGACTCTGGCTACCCAGATGTCATCGATCATTGCGGTATCGAGAGCTGCTAAGGATGATGCAGTTGAATGCGTGACACGCTACCGTGGTGAGCAGGGAACAGGAGGCATCGCAATTGCAAAGGCCGTAGTCTGGCAACCTGATGTACTGCTCTCAGATGTCACTGTTTCTCATACTGAAGAACCATACGTGCAGCAGGAACTGTTCCATCAGACACTGTTTCAGCTGCAGACAGAGATGGATCTTAATGCACTGCAGATGAATGAGAACGGTCAGAAGGCTGCAGCCTTTGGCTATATGTCAGGCTACGGGGCATTGCTTGATGATCCGACATTCCAGGATGACATCGACACTGAAATTATTGCCAACGGCCTTACTGCAGCTTCCGCAGTTAAAATTGTAGCCGAGCGCCGTCTTGCAGATCTTATGGGCGAGGATGAGCACCAGAAATACCTTGATCTGCGAGATCTATCTGAGATCATTCTCTCACGCCTCATGAACTTTACTACCACCACCGCTGAGCTTAAAGAGGACGTGGTTTTGGTGGTCCGAAATCTTCCTGCAGCCATGGTTGCAGAGCTCAGACGCTATCATGTCTGCGGCTTCGTTTCCATGGAGAGTGCCTCAAACTCTCATTCAACCGTGCTCGCCCGCGATCTTGGTATTCCCTCGGTATCAGGTCTCTTCTTTGACATAAAATCCATAGATGGCCATACCGTCATCGTCGATGGAAATAATATTGAGCTCCTGGTAGATCCAGCAGAAAGCGTCATAGCCGAATACAAACAGCTGATGAATCTTGACAGAGAGCAGGAGGATCTGTTCTCAAAGGAGAAATTTGATAAGGGTATAACCTTAGACGGTCAGCGTATCAAGATTAAACTGAATGCAGGATTGTCACAGGAGGAAATGACTAATCTGCCGGAGCAGACCGACGGTATCGGGCTGTATCGTACAGAGATTTCCTTCATGCTGTGTAAATCCTTCCCCTCTGAAGGACAGCAGTGTGAATGGTACCGCTCGGTGCTGAAACAGTTTAAAGGCAAAAGCGTCACCATGCGTACCCTTGACGTAGGCGGTGACAAATCCTTAACCTACCTCCCCATTGAAGAATCCAATCCTCTATTGGGATGGCGCGGTGTACGTATTACCGTTGATCAGCCACAGATCCTCAAGACTCAGCTGCGAGCCATGCTCATGGCTCACAGGGAATATGGTAATTTAAAGATCATGATCCCTATGGTCACAAGACTATCTGAGGTTAACACGGTTAAAAAATGCCTGAAAGAGGCCCTTGAGGAGCTTTCAGCACAATGCGGTCAGGAGATCACGATGCCGAAATTCGGTGTCATGCTGGAGGTTCCGTCAGTGGTCTATATGATGGATGAGCTTATAGATGAGGTAGATTTCTTCTCTATTGGCTCAAATGATCTGATCCAGTATCTTCTGGCAGTCGATCGAGGCAATCCTAAGGTTGCGCGCTTCCTGAATACCTTCCATCCGGCGGTGATCCGTTGCCTTAAGTATTTAAGTGATCGTGCCAGCGCTGCCGGCAAGCCAATTGCCGTATGCGGAGAAATAGCAGGCTCTCCCCTGGGCTGCCTGATGCTGTTATCGCTAGGCTACACCGAGCTTTCAATGAACTATTCTGAAATGGCCCGTATCGGCTATATAGTACGCCGTGTAAATCTCAAGGACCTGCGTGAAATCGGCAATAAAGCCGTTAAATGTCATCACTCAGAAGACATCCGACAGCTGTATATAGATTATGCAGCCTCTGTAGGTCTTGATAAGATCATCGCCGCAAGTCTTTCAAAATATACGGCAGCAGATTAAATTTTTAAGGACACAAAATGCAAGTTTATTTAGATCTCCTAAAGAAGATCATGGCTGAAGGTACCGACAAATCCGACAGAACAGGTACTGGCACCCGCTCCATTTTCGGAGCGCAGATGCGTTTTAATCTACAGGAAGGATTTCCTCTGTTAACTACTAAAAAGGTCCATCTGAAATCCATCATTCATGAGCTTTTGTGGTTTATCTCAGGCTCTACCAATATCAGATACCTTCAGGAAAATGGTGTTCGCATCTGGAATGAATGGGCCGATGAAAACGGCGAGCTGGGACCGGTCTACGGCAAACAGTGGCGTGACTGGGTAACTCCGGATGGACGTCATATAGATCAGCTCTCAAACGCACTTGATCTTATCAGGAATAATCCAGACTCCCGCCGCATAATTGTCTGCGCATGGAATCCATCTGATGTCGACAAGATGGCTCTGCCTCCATGCCACACCCTCTATCAGTTCTATGTGGCAAACGGCAAGCTCTCCTGCCAGCTCTATCAGAGAAGCTGTGATATGTTCCTGGGTGTTCCCTTCAACATTGCAAGCTATGCTCTGCTTACACAGATGGTTGCCGCTGTAAACAATCTTGAACCAGGAGATTTCGTCTGGACAGGCGGAGACACCCATATCTATAACAATCACTTTGATCAGGTAAAATTACAATTAAGTCGCACTCCCAGAGCATTACCTACCATGAAGCTCAAACGGATCCCGCAAAGTCTCTTTGACTTCAAATATGAGGATTTCGAGCTTGAAAACTATGATCCCTACCCGGCAATCAAGGCCACTGTAAGTGTTTAAGGAGTAATCATGGAAGTATCCGGCAAAGTAAAATGGCAATCCCGTCGCGGTATGCGCGAAATAGATCTCATGCTTCTCCCCTTTGTAGAGCACGATCTGCCAAACATGACTGAGGAAGTGCTGAAGGATTATGAGGATCTGCTTGAAGCCTCAGATCTTGAGCTCGTACGCTGGTTCAATGGTACCTGTGAGGCAGACACAGAACGCCGCCGCAGGATAGTCAAGATCATCAAGGACTGTCATGCAACTCGTATCGGGAGAGAAGGCGTATGATGACTTTTGAGGAATTTCCTCTGCCTGATTTTCTGCAGGACGATATTTTATTTAAGGGCTGGGAGACTCCAACCCCTATTCAGCAGATAGTGATCCCCAAAGCACTGGAGGGCGCAGATATCTTAGGTGGAGCCCCCACGGGTACAGGTAAAAGTGCCGCCTTTCTGATCCCTATCATTGCCCGTCTTGCACTACAGCGCAAAGATGGCATCAGAGCCCTGATTTTAGAGCCATCCCGAGAGCTTGCCATGCAGGTTACCCAGGAGGCCAAGAATTTAACTGAAGGATCTGATATTACCTGTGGCTGTGTAATAGGTGGCGCAGGGCGTGAGGAGCAGCTGCTGGATGCCCGTAATATTACGGCAGCAACTCCGGGCCGTCTGCTTGAGTTTTTACGCAAGGATAAGGTTGATACCAGATCAATTGAGATCCTGGTAATTGACGAGGCCGACCGTATGCTCGATATGGGCTTTCGTGATGACGTAGCCGCTATCGTACGTGAATGCTCTGCCCGTTTCCAGACTATGCTGTTCTCTGCAACACTGGAGGGAGCAGGTATTCGCGAATTTGCAACAGAGGTTTTAAATACCCCCTTTGAGGTCAGGCTCTCAGCAGGTGATAACGGCGAGAAGATCCCTGAGCAGATGATGCTGCGCGCTTATTACGCAGCAGGTGATGAGCAAAAGGCAAACATCCTTGTACACCTTCTGAACACTATGAAGGGACGCTCGGTTGTCTTTGTGAAGACCCGTGATCGCATTAAGAAAGTAGCAAGCCTTTTAAAACGCAATAAGTTCAGTGTTGCAACCTTAGAAGGAGAGATGAACCAGTCTGAACGTGAAGCTGCAGTCGGTCGTTTCCGTGACGGCAATGCCGAAATCCTCGTTGCAACAGACGTGGCCGCCCGCGGTCTTGATCTTCCCGAGGTTCGTTATGTCTTCAATTTTGACATGGCCGGTAATGCTGCCGTATTTACCCACCGCGCCGGACGTACCGCCCGTGCAGGGGCGCAGGGAACCTGTATTCTTCTGGTTACCGCAGAGCAGCTCAATGCACTTGAAAGCTTAGAGCGCTACACCGGTCGCACTATTGAACGCCGTCAGATAAAAAATGTCTGTGCAACCTTCCCGGATAAGGAAAGCTTAAAATTCCATCAATCAGAAAAGAAGCGCAAAAGAGCATCTGATGGCGGAAATGGCGGCTTTGATAAAAAGGGCAAGGATGAGGAGAAGAAACCTCATATCAAGAAACGTCACCGTGACATGAAGAATAAGGGTAAACCAGACTTTGCCGCCAAGCGTGCCAAAAAAGCCGCAAAACTGGCAAAGAAAGTGCAGGATAGCGAGCAGGCGCAGTAACAGCCAAATTTTGGTGAAGGAGCAATTTTATGATGAGTGCAACCATCTTCCGCAACGCTAAACTGCACGTGACAGATAAGCGTTTTGCGGGAGTTACTGATTTTGCTGTACAAGATCATCGTGTGATCCCTGCAGATCCCATGCTCCTTGAAAATACCTCAACAGAAGAGATCGATCTTAACGGCATGCATGTATGTCCCGGATTTATCGATCTCTTAGTTAATGGCTGTGCCGGAGAATCTTTTACCAACTCTCCTTCAATTTTCTCGCTTGAGGCTATCCGTGCATATATGCTGCAAAACGGTACGACCACCTTCGTACCAACCCTGCTCTCAAGCTCATATGAAATGATGCAGAAGGCCTTCAATACCATCAGGGCATTCAAGGAAAACCATGCCTTGGTATGTCCCGGGATTCACCTTGAAGGACCTTTTATAAATATTCTCTTCAAGGGCTTTCAACCTGAGAACTATATCCGTCCGATAAGCGAGGCTGATATCATCACCATACTGCAAAACCGTGATGAAATTGCCTATATGACAATAGCCCCCGAGCTGGTGCGTCCTAAGAATATTATTTCACTGCTGCGAGGAAACATACGTCTTGCAGTAAGCCATAGTGCTGCTTCATATTTTGAAGCTCTGTCAGCATTTAAAGCAGGCATCGGGATGGTAACGCATATGTATAACGGTATGCGTCCCATCATGGGACGGGATCCTGGGATCATAGGAGCAGCTCTCGAATGTGATCATGTTATGCTTGGAATGATCCCCGACGGCAGGCATATTCATCCTTCAGTGATTAAGCTTATGCATAATCTTTTAGGAGATCGGCTTTATATAGTCTCAGATTCCCAGGCACCTGCCGGAACTAATAAGGACCGAGGCTCCTTTTCTGTTGCAGGAACAGAGGTCTTCATCGACCAGCGCCGGGGAATGATTGATTCAAAGGGATCACTTGCAGGTACCGGAATCACCATGTTCGATGGTGTCAGGTATCTGGTAAAGCATTGCAGCTTTACCCTGGATGAAGCCCTGTATGCCGCAACACAGGCCCCGGCAAAATGTCTCGGACTCACAGAAATCGGTATCATTGCACCGGGATCGATTGCAGATCTGGTAATCTTTGATGATAACTTTAAGATTAAATACGTCCTGCAAAACGGATACATCAAGAACATCGGGGACGTGCTCTGATGGAAAACATATTAGACAGAATCAGCAAAAAATCAGCCGAATTATCCAAGGGTGAAAGAGCTGTTGCCAAAGCTATATTAGATGATCCTGCCAAAACCTCTTCAGAAAATATTGCAGAGCTTGCCTGCAGAGCAGGAGTGTCGCAGCCTACTGTATGTCGTTTCTGTACCCGCTTTGGCGCATCAGGATACAGGGAATTCCGTCTTACTCTTTCTGCTGCTGTAAAGGAAGATCCTCAAAGTCCGCAGAAAAGTATCCGTTCAGGGGATAGTGTATCTGACGTAGTATCCAAAGTATTCTCCTGCCTGGGTGCGGCTCTTAAGGATGCAGAGCGCAATATAGACAACAATTTGCTGGCCCGCGCTATTGATTTGGTATCCCAGGCCACAAGAATAGTGATAGGAGCCCAGGGCTTATCTATAGCACCGGCTGCAGACTTCAGTCTAAGTCTTTTGAATATGGGCATGCACTGTGAAAACTACAGTGATCCTACTCTACTGCTAAGAGCTGTTGCATCCCTGCACTCAGGAGATCTTTTAATAGTTATTTCATCAACAGGAGAGAGTCGTGATCTGCCTCTTGCTGTAGGAGCTGCGAAAGATAACGGCGTATCCGTACTTGCTTTATGCCCTGCCAATACCTCTTTGGCAGAGCAGAGTCCGCTTGTGATGAAATGCGGCTACAGGGATGAGAACGAAGGCTCACTAATAACCGGACGAATTGCATCAATGGCAGTACTGCAGGCCATCAGTGCCGGTGTATCCTTAAGACGGGCCGATATGGTACGCCCTATTTCAGATAAGATAAGAAAAGCCGTATTACCGCTTAGAAACAAAATGAATGCAGCAGAACAACCTAAGCAGCCTGACGCTACTTCCCAAAGTGCAGATCAGCCGTTAACCGCTGATGCACCGATCACTGTACTGAACTGGAACAGGTAGAAATTTGAGAGATCAGCCTTTATTATCAGATAAGACCATCTGACTGCTTATCGTTGCAAAATTGCCCTCAACCTTTTTGCTTTGATACATTGCAAAATCAGCCCGGCGATACAACTCATCGAAGTCTATATCACTCTCACCCTTAAAAAAAGCACAACCAAAGCTTACACTGATTTTCCGGTCGCGGATCTTGGGGATCACAATATTGTCAAGCTCAGCAAATATCCGCTGCCACAGTTTTTGTGCCTCATCAGCAGTACTGATATTAGGTGCAAACAGCGCAAACTCATCCCCTCCCAGACGCATCAGCACATCGCTACTGCGGCAGGCTTTTTGCAGACATTTAGCTACAGCAATGATGACCTGATCGCCAATTCCGTGACCATAGGTATCATTGATGCTCTTAAACTTGTCACAATCGATCATACAGAACAATCCATGAATATTATCATGCATAAGTCTTATGATCTCATTGACCCCTGTAGCACGGTTCTTGAGACCGCTTAATTGATCTGTTTCGCTCAGATGCTTTAAAGAGATCTCCCGCTGTTTTTCCTCGTCAATCACCTCAACAGCAAAAATAACCGTCTTAAGATTATCATGATCATCAACATCTTCACGTATAAAACGCATACGGCACCAGCCAGAGAGTGTTCCGTAAAACTCCATGGCTATGGTATTACGTCCCTTCATACGCTCAGATAAAGTGGTAAAGTCTATAAACCTCATCACTGCATCCTGAAAGGATGCAACAGCAAGATAACGCATTGCATAGGGTAACTGCCGTCTGAAGTCATTAAGATTAGGGATAGCCTGCTCGCGTATAAAAGTCTCACTCTTAATACACTGATACTTACCACTTATAAGGTCAAAGCGGTACATACACAGATAAAGAGATGAAAGCGCCTCATAGCCCTTCATGATAGCTTCATCCCTTATGAGATCCTGCTTTGCAACAAGAGCATCAATATTACGAAAACCGGCAACTAACCTTAAGGGTTCATCTAACTTGGAGACCCGGATATAGGTACCGGTATAATAGTGAAAGATCCCCTCAGCCAATACCCTATAAGTAATTTCCAACTGCACCTTATCAGGGGTAAAAGCCTTTTTAAGAGAGCTTTTACATAAAGCATTAAACACATACTCCCTGTCATCGGCAAAACAACGATTGGTGCAGTAGGTTTTAAGGATCAGATCATATTTAAGATCATAGGCATTCTTACTCATACCCTCAGTAACATAGCCATCAAGCTTTAGAATATTGACGAGATCCTCATCAACCCTGATCTCAAAAATATTCAGATAATTAAAAGTTAGAGTGGAGATAACTATGCGAGGATCTTCCATAGGAAACACCCATTTTTTCCAGCAGATAAAATTCGAGGCTAATGCTGAAATTCAGCAAAACTGCCCGATGCTTAAAAGTATATAGATCCGGCTAAATAAGAATATTGTCATTATTGAGCATAATTTTATATCAATAATGAAAATATGGTAGAAATTTAAAATGGTTAAAGTAAAAAAAAAGCACAAAATCACAGTTTAAGAAAAAACTTAACTTTGATTAAATCACATACATAGGTTGCAGAAAACAAAAAACCCCGACAGAAGTCAGGGCCGATGATTGATGGTGCTG
>CAVFIO010000008.1:0-49838 GCA_963622535.1 Akkermansia muciniphila | reverse complement strand
AAGTCTGCATTTTGCAGCTTTTATCATTATCTCTTGATTTTGTTGGAGAAAATTTCACATTCCTTTTCTCAATGCTCCAAAAATGCAAATTTTTTAACATTTTGCAATTTTTTTGTGCACAAAAGCTTTTAGTTGTTTATAATTCATGTAAGCGTTTACATCGTCATATTTAAGCCGATCTGATAAAAATCTTAATAAAATCAGGGCTTAAATTTGCACCATGGATACCAGATTTTTATTAAACAGCAAAAGGTAGTGCATTTATGTCAACGATCCTTGTTACCGGCGGTGCCGGCTATATCGGCTCTCACACTGTCATTGAGCTTGTTAATGCAGGCTATGATGTTGTTATCTTTGACAATTTCTCAAATTCCAAGCCGGCAGTGCTTGAGCGTCTGCATCGTATTACCGGTAAGACCATTCCCTTTATGGCAGGTGATATCAGATCACGTGAGCAACTTGAGGCGGTTTTCTCCTCCTACAAGATTGACGGTGTGATCAATTTTGCAGGCCTTAAGGCTGTAGGTGAGTCGGTCAAAAAGCCTCTTGAGTACTACGATAACAATGTCTCCGGTGCCCGTACCCTGCTTGCTGTAATGCGTGAGTTCAAGTGCTATAACTTTATTTTCTCCTCATCAGCCACCGTATACGGTGAGCCTGACAGCGTACCTCTGACTGAGGAGTCTCCTGTAAAGCGTGCCAACTGCCCTTACGGTCAGACCAAGGTTGATATCGAGTATATGTGTCAGGAGCTGCAGAAGGCTGTTCCCGAGTTCTCCATGGTGCTCTTGCGTTATTTCAACCCGGTAGGAGCTCATGAATCAGGCCTTATAGGTGAGGATCCCCGCGGCATTCCCAACAATCTCATGCCTTATCTTACCCAGGTTGCTGTAGGCCGTCTGCCATTCCTCAATATCTTCGGTAATGACTATCCTACCCCTGACGGTACCTGCGTACGCGATTACATCCATGTAGTTGATCTGGCCAAGGGTCATGTTGCAGCCTTGAATGCCTGCTTGAACAAGAGCGGTACCTTCATCTATAACTTAGGCACCGGCATCGGCTACAGCGTGCTTGATATGGTTAAGGCCTTCTCAAAGGCAATAGGCAGAGAGCTTCCTTACAAGTTTGCCCCCCGCCGTGCAGGTGACGTGGTTCAGTGCTATGCCGATCCTGCCAAGGCCCAGAAGGAGCTTGGATGGAAGGCTGAGAAGACCCTCGATGAAATGGCTGCCGATTCCTATAACTGGCAGAAGAATAATCCAAACGGCTACGATGCCTGATTTAACTGTGGCGCAGCTAATGCATCTGCGCCTTTTTCGTGTTTAAAGATTCCGCACTTGTACATAGGAGTTCTTATGGCAGACTTTGATGTGTCATCCCATCCTCATCGCAGATATAACGCCTTAACCGGTGAGTGGATTTTGATCTCTCCCCATCGTGCTAAGCGTCCCTGGCTTGGTCAGACTGAAAAATTACCTGATGCAGTCAAGCCCTCATATGATCCAAAATGCTATCTGTGCCCCGGCAATACCCGTGTAAACGGTGACAAGAATCCTGACTACAAGGAAAATTACGTTTTCGTAAATGATTTTGCCGCCCTAATGCCCGATACCCCCAAGGATGGTGCTGAGAGCTCGGAGCTCTTCAAGCTTCAGCCTGCAAGAGGCACTGCCAGGGTTATCTGTTTCTCCCCTGATCACTCCAAGACCCTGCCACTGTTATCAGTTCCTGAGATCCGCCGTGTAGTTGATCTCTGGGGTGAGCAGTTTGCAGATCTCAAAAAGACCTATACCTATGTTCAGCTCTTTGAGAACAAGGGCGCAGTGATGGGATGCTCGAATCCTCATCCGCACGGACAGATCTGGGCCTGTGATTTCATCCCTGAGGAAATTTTCAAGGAACTTAAGCAGCAGACTGACTATTTTGCAAGGCACGGCACCAAGCTTCTTGAGGATTACCTCAAGGCCGAGCTTGAGAAGAAAGAGCGTATCGTGTTTGAAACCGAGCACTGGGTGTGTCTGGTTCCCTTCTGGGCATTCTGGCCGTTTGAGACCATGCTGCTGCCTAAATTCTCAGCTGCAACCATTGATGAGCTTAATGACGCCCAGCGTGATGATCTCGCTCTTGCCATCAAGATGATCACCACCCGTTATGACAATCTGTTTGAAACCTCCTTCCCGTATGCCATGGGCTGGCATAATGCTCCTACTGATGGTGAGGAGCATCCTGGCTGGCAGCTTCATGCTCATTACTATCCTCCTCTTTTGCGCTCTGCGACTGTTAAGAAGTTTGTTGCAGGCTTTGAGCTTCTGGCAGAGAGACAGCGTGATCTTACTGCAGAGCAGGCAGCACAGAGATTGCGTGATTTAAGCGATACCCACTACAGCTCCAAGTAATTTAAAGGAATATCTATGTCAGACGTACGTAAAACTACCGCTGAGGCTTTTGAAAAGCAGTTTGGCTCCAAGCCTTCAATGCAGGCCTATGCTCCGGGCCGTGTAAACATCATCGGTGAACATACCGATTACAACGGCGGCTTCGTGCTTCCCTGCGCCATCAAATACGGTACCTCTATGTCCGCAAAGGAAAACGGTACCAATAAGATGCGCGTTTTAGCCTGTGATTTAAACGGCGATTATGATGAGTTTGAAATCTCATCAGCAATTGAAAAGAATGCCGACAAGCTGTGGGTAAATTACCTGCGCGGTATGACTCAGCTTATCGAGCAGAAGTTCCCGGGCAAAGTTAAGGGCCTCGATGTGGCTATTTCAGGTGATGTTCCCTTAGGAGCCGGTCTTTCATCCTCTGCATCACTGGAGGTTACCTTCGGACATCTCGTTTCAAGTGCCTTCGGTCTTGATATTCCTCTGCAGGAGATTGCCCTCATGGGTCAGGCTGCCGAGGCCTATATCGGCATGAAGTGCGGCATTATGGATCAGACCATTTCCGCCTGCGGCACTGCCAACCACGCACTGCGTATTGACTGCAAGAGCCTTGAGCTAACCCAGGTCAGGATCCCTGAGTCTCTGGTGGTGATGATCATCAACTCAAATGTCAAGCACCAGCTCGTAGGCTCTGAGTACAACGATCGCCGTGAGTCCTGTGAGAAGGCTGCTGCTGTATTAGGTGTCAAGCTTCTGCGTGATGCCACCATGGAGCTGCTTGATGCTCATAAGGCTGAGCTTGATGAGGTATCTTACCGCCGTGCCCGTCACGTGATCACTGAAGATCAGCGTGTACTGGATGCATCAGTTGCCTTGGAGCAGGGCGATCTTAAGACTCTGGCTAAGCTTATGTATGCATCTCACTGCTCAATGCGTGATGACTTTGAAATCACCATTCCCGAAATCGATGGCTTAGTTGAGATCGTACGCAAGGCCTTAGGTGATGAGTATGGTGCAGTCCGTATGACCGGCGGCGGCTTTGGCGGTTCTATTGTTGCTATGGTTGAGCCGCAGAATGTTGAGAAGGTTCGTGAGGCAGTTAACGCTGGCTACAAGCAGATCTCAGGTCGTGATGCCACTATCTTTGAGACCAAGGCCTTTGATGGTGCACAGTTCGTGCGTCTTTAATATAGAGTAAGGCTCTCTTTACAAAATGATCCCGCCTTGGCGCGGGATCTTTTTTAAGATCAGGATGGCTTTGCCTGTCTGCCTTCATCTCCCTTCCTTTTCTCACCGGTCTTAAGCAGGCCTGTTAACACATTTTAGACAGTTTTACTGCAGGTCTTTTCACGTTTTTTGTGCATATTCAGCAGAGTTTGAAATTGTCCCGTCCTTGTTGTGAAATAGCATGACTACACATGCAATTACACTTAGTGAGGACTTTTTATGATCCCGCAGCTTACCGATTTACCCAAAACAAAATCTCTGTACCGTGAGTATTTAGCCGAGCTTAAAAATTCCGGATTTTCAGGTGATATCGAAGAGGATCATGCCTCACGTCTTTTATGTGCAACTGATAACTCTGTCTATCAGTGCATGCCCGAGGCCGTAATTTTTCCAAGAAACGCCGAGGATATTTCTCTTGCACTTAAACTGCGTAACCATCCTGATTATAAAAGCATAATCTTCTCACCCCGCGGTGGTGGCACCGGTACCAATGGTCAGTCCCTAAATAAGGGCATCATGATCGACTGCTCCCGTCATATGAAGGCCGTCACAGCTTTGAATGTGCAAAAGCGTGAGGTGACGGTACAGGCAGGTGTGATTAAGGATGAGCTAAATGAGATGGTGAAGAAGGACGGTCTTTTCTTCTCCCCGGAGCTCTCCACCTCCTCGCGTGCCTGTATCAGCGGCATGATCTCAGATGATGCGGCAGGTCAGGGCTCATTAAAATACGGCCGTACCTCAACTCATATCAAAAAGCTTAAGGTAGTGTTAACCGATGGCTCCATTGCAACCTTTGGCCCGGTAAGCGGGGATGAGCTTGATGAATGTCTTAAAAAAGAGGGCATGGAGGGTGATCTGTACCGTGCCCTGGTGCCTCTTTTAAAGGAAAACCGTGCAAAGATTGAGGAGATCTTCCCCAAGCTCAACCGCTTCATGACCGGCTATGATCTCTATCATGCCTATGATCCTAAGACTGATACGGTAAATCTTGCGCGTTTAATCTGCGGTGCTGAGGGTACCTTAGGTGTTATTTGTGAGGCAACCTTGGATTTAACCCCTCTGCCAAAGTACCGTGCGCTCTTGGTAGTCAAATATGACAACTTTATCTCGGCTTTAAGAAATGCTATTCCGCTTATTAAGGCCGGAGCATTATCTGTTGAAACTGTGGATTCCAAGGTTCTGGGACTTGCCAAGCAGGATTCCATCTGGCTTAGCGTGCAGGAGTATATTCAGGAGGTAGAGCGTCACGAGATTGCCGGCTTGAATATTGTCGAGTTTGCAGGTGCTGACGAGGCTGAGGAAAGGCAGAAGCTTGAAATGCTTTTCTCTGAGCTCATGACCTGTGTATCCTCACAGCAGGACGGCATCCTCGGTGTACAGAAGGTCCTGACGCCTGCAGGTATTGCAGCCGTCTACGGTATGAGAAAGAAGGCGGTTGGTCTTTTGGGCAATGCCGCCGGGCGCAGAAAGCTCGTACCTTTTACCGAGGATACGGTGGTTCCTCCGCAGAATCTTGCCGACTACATAGTCGAGTTCAGAGCGCTTCTTGACTCCAAGAATGTACCCTACGGCATGTTCGGTCACGTGGATACCGGTCTTATGCATGTAAGACCTGCACTTGATCTTACTACCGATGAGGACCGTCAGAAGCTTGTTGAAATCTCAAACGGCGTGGTAGAGCTTGTCAACAAATATGAAGGTCAGATGTGGGGTGAGCACGGCCGCGGCTACAGATCATGCTTCGGGCAGGTATTCTTTAAGGAGCTGTATCCTGTTGCCCGCAAGGTCAAGGAGCTCTTTGATCCTGAGAATATCTTAAATCCAGGCAAGATCTGTGTTCCCTTTTCAAATGATTACGACAATCTGGTTGCAATTGACGGACCTATGCGCGGAGATCTGGACAGAACCATTCCGCAGAGCGTTCGTGACAGCTTTAAGGGTGCTGTAAGCTGCAACGGTAACGGTCAGTGCTTCAGCTATTCAAAATCCTCCCTGATGTGCCCGAGCTACCGTTACTCAAAGGATCATACCCGGGGCCCTAAGGGCTATGCCGAGCTCATGCGTGAATGGCTGCGTCTGTTAAATGACAGGGGCTTTAATCCTCAGGCCGAGGAGGCATCGGCTATGACGGCATCGCCAAATCCGGTGCATTTTGTCAGAAGAGTCATAAACACGCTGACCACTGCCCATGAGGACTACAACACCGAGATCCTGCATAAGATCCGCACCTGTCTTGCCTGCAAATCATGCAAGGGCGTATGTCCTGCGCATGTGAATGCAGCCGATCTCAACTCGCGTTTTATCTCCATGTATTACGATCGCTATTTAAGACCCAGCATGGATCTTCTGACCCTTAACGCCGAGTGGCTTATTCCCCTGGGGGCGAAATTCCCCAGACTTTCAAATATGGTGCTGCAGAATTTCCTGTTTAAAAAGCTCTGTGCAAAGGTATTTAAGCTAGTTGATCTGCCTCCCTTATCTGAGAAAACCCTGAAGGCTCAATGTGCCGGGCATGGCTTCAGACTCTTAAGTGCGCAGCAGGCTCTTACGCTAAAGCCTGAGGTTTTGATAGTAGTGGATCCCTTTACCGCCTCCTATGAAACAGACGGGCTCATAACCTTTGCAAGTCTTATCCGTCATTTAGGTTATGATGTGCAGTTTTTAAGACCATATGTAAACGGCAAGCTGATGGTGATCCGCGGTGCACGCCGTAAATTCGTGCATTTTGCCTCAAAGCAGGCTGCCCGCCTTGCAGCTCTTGCAGAAAAAGGCATCACCCTGGTCGGCTATGATCCGGCACTTACTATCTGCTATCGTGATGAATATGAGGCTATATTGGGAGATGCCCGCGGAAGCTTTGAGGTGCAGCTGCCTGAGGAATGGCTAAGTGATGCCTTAAAGCAGGAGAAGACCAGGCAGATTTTAAAGACCGTCACTACTTCAGGCAAGCTCCTCTCCTCCGAGCCTTACTATCTTTTTGCCCACTGCACCGAGCAGGCGCTGCTGCCAAAATCTGTGCGTCAGTGGCAGGAGATTTTGCAGGCCTTCAATCTGTCACTGATCCCGGTACCTGTTGCCTGCTGCGGTATGGCCGGACTGCACGGACATATGGTGCAGAATCAGGATGAGAGCTACAGAGTGTATGAGAAGAACTGGAAGGGCGCTCTTGCCTCCCGTCCCTTTGACAGATGTCTTGTCACCGGCTATTCCTGCCGCTCTCAGGTAGAGCGTATGGAGGGCAGAAAGGCTCATCATCCGGTAGAGGTTTTAGAGGCCCTGTTTACAAAGTAGCTTTTATGTGCATGAGTGCTGTGAGAAAGCAGCTCTCATGCACAGGATACAGATTCAAGCATGCTTGTTAATGAGAAAAACTGATTTTCTTGCCCTGGCCTTCGGTGCAGTGATGCTGCTTGCGGCAGTGCCCTTGCTCATGCGGGGACTGCAGTATTTCTGTGCTCTGGAATTTCTGCCGTCAGAAAGTATTTCCTCTTTACTTGCAACACTGTGCTCATCCTGGGGCCTTGTCCTGATAATATGGTCAAACTATGCTCTTATAAGCAAAGGACATGGCGGAGCTGCGGTCATCGGTAAGATAAAGCTTATGCAGGAGACACGTGTCCTGGTTACTACGGGACCTTATGCCCTGTGCCGCAATCCCATGCATCTAGGGCTTGTTTTTTACTATCTTGGCATAGCCTGCTTTTTAAATTCTCTGCTGTGTTTGTCAATTCCTGTGCTTACAGGGGTAGTCGCTTTTCTATTTGCGGTGTATATTGATGAACCAAGGCTCAAAAGAGATTTCGGAGATGCCTACGAAAGATGGAGTGCGAAAGTTCCGCGTTTTCTCCCATCTTTCCCGTTGCAAAAATAATAGAATAAGCAAGTTACAGAATTAATACTATAAAAATCAGGAGCCGTATTAATGACTATGATGTCAGGCGCCCAGATGTTGGTGCGTACTTTAGAGGATTTGGGTGTTGATTACCTGTTCGGTTATCCGGGTGGTGCAGTACTTGACATCTATGATGCCCTGCATGATTCAACCAAAATTCATCATGTGCTAGGCCGGCATGAGCAGGCTGTAGCTCATGCAGCTGACGGCTATGCGCGCGTGACCGGTAAGGTCGGTGTGGCCCTGGTAACCTCAGGACCCGGTGCTACCAATACCGTTACCGCTATTGCAACTGCCTATATGGATTCAGTCCCCATGGTGGTGATCACAGGTCAGGTGGGTACCCCCCTGATCGGATCTGATGCCTTCCAGGAGGTTGATACCATAGGTATCACAAGACCTATTGTCAAGCATTCCTATCTTTGCCAGAAGGCCCTGGATATTCCAAAGTATCTGCGTCAGGCCTTTTATCTGGCATCCACAGGTCGCCCGGGTCCTGTGGTGGTGGATGTGCCCAAGGACTGTGTGCGTCCCAGTGTCAAGTTTGAATACCCCGAGCCTGAGATGGTGGTGATGCAATCCTACAATCCTGCCAGGGCAGGACACCGCGGACAGATCCGCCGTGCCGCCAAGCTGCTTGCTGATGCCAAGCGTCCGGTACTGATGGTAGGCGGCGGTGCCATTGCCTCCAATGCCTCCGAGCGTATCCGTGAGATAGCTCATGCCTTCCGTCTGCCGGTTACTGCAACCTTAATGGGCCTTGGGGTGTATCCGGGAACTGATAAGCAGTTTTTAGGCATGCTCGGCATGCACGGCACCTATGAGGCCAATATGGCCATGGATAAGGCAGATCTCGTGCTGGCTGTAGGCGTACGCTTTGATGACAGAGTGACCAATAACGTCACTAAATTCTGCCCGGCAGCCAAGATTGTGCATGTAGATGTTGATCCGGCATCCATTTCCAAGACCATTCCTGCAGATCTTCCTATTGTCGGTGATGCCAATACCGTCATGGGACAGTTTATCGAGGCCTTCTCGGAGCAGGATCTCAAGTGTGATGACGAGGCCATGGATCTGTGGTGGAATGAGATTGAAAAATGGCGTGCCACCAACTGCCTGGCCTATGCAACTGATGACAAGATGATGAAGCCTCAGCAGATCATCGAGGCTATCTATAAGGAAACACAGGGAGACGCCATCATCGTAACCGATGTGGGACAGCACCAGATGTTCTCTGCTCAGTATTACAAGTTTGACAAGCCAAGATCCTTCCTCTCATCAGGAGGTCTTGGAACCATGGGCTACGGCTTCCCGGCTGCAATCGGTGCCTGGGTAGGTGAGCGCAAGCGTCCTGTGTGCCTGATAACCGGTGACGGATCCTTCCAGATGAATATTCAGGAGCTGTCAACCTGCCGTCAGTTCCATATTCCGATCAAGATCTTTATCCTCGACAACCATACCTTAGGTATGGTGCATCAGTGGCAGATGATGTTCTATCGCGGCCGCATCAGCTGGACTGATCTCAATGACAATCCTGATTTTGTGGCAGTTGCCAGGGCCTACGGTCATCAGGGTATGTATGTTGACAAGCCCCAGGATCTCAATGAAGCCGTCAGGAAGACCCTTTCCATGAAGGATGAGCTGGTGATCTGCGATCTGCGCTGTGAAACCGAGGCTAAGGTGATGCCTATGCAGCAGATGGGCGGCTCAATGTCTGATATGTTCTTAAGCGGAGAGTGATCATGAGACAAATAATTTCCATTCTGCTTGAGAATGAATCCGGTGCCCTTTCACGCGTGGTGGGGCTCTTTTCCCAGCGTGGCTATAATATCGAGGATATTACCGCAGCCCCTACAGAGAACAAGAGTGTCACCCGCATCACCATTATCACTGAAAGCGACAAGGTTGAGCTTGAGCAGATCACCAAGCAGCTGCATAAGCTTGTCAATGTCATCAAGGTCTCATCTCTTGCAGATGATTCAAACGGTGTGGTTGAGCGTGAGATCCTCTTTGTCAAGGTTCAGGCCATAGGTCATACCGCCCGTGCTGAGATCAAGAATCTCTGTGATATCTTTAAGGCGGAGATCGTGGATGTGACCCCTGAGATCTTTATTTTGCAGTATGTAAATACCTCTGCTGAAATCGATCGTTTCCTAAAGGCGGTGTCTGAGCAATTTGAGGTTACCGAAACTGTACGCTCCGGTGTATGCGGTATCTTCAGAGGCGATCATTCATTGCATCAGTAAAAAAATTATGAAAAGACAGTCGCCTGCTTATAGGACGGCTGTCTTTTGCTGTAACTGTCTTTTGTAATACAAGGGTTATATTTTGAAAAACGCAGATCTGTATAAGACCATACGGCAGCTGTCTGACAAGAATGATTTTTTTGCCATCATCAGGCTCATAGATAAGCAAAAGGATCCTGATTATGATCTGACACTGGAATTCGTGCGCGCCTGTATCAATGCCTCAAATACCGTGCAGGATGGTTATTCTCTGTTAGATGCCGCCGATCAGGGATTGGATTCCTGGGCCATTGAGGGACGTGATGATCCCAGATGGCTTTTCTATAAGGGCTATGTGCTCTTTAAGCAGGGACTGGTGCCTGAGGCGTTGATCCGTCTTGAGCATGCCATGCAGTATGTCAGCGTAAACTCAGGGGATCTCATGCAGAAGGTCTCAACAATGCTTGATCTTTGCAGAACGCGCATGATTGAAGCTGAGTTTCCTGGGCTTAAGGGTGAGGACAAGCTCAGAGTGCTTGAGCATATCTCGGATAATTTCGGCGAGTATAAAAAGCTTGCCACCTCCTTCAATGTGGATATTCTGCGCTGTACTCCGCATGAGGGACATGATTATCAGCTGCTGGTTACCTGCGGCTTAGGCGGGAAAAAGCTTATGGTGCCATCAGGCTTTGATGAGGGGGCCAATTCTCATCTGGAGCTTTGCATAGCACTGCCTAAGGATTATGATTTTTCAGCAGATAAGGTCAGAAACTGGGAGGTGTTCCTCCTGATAAGCCTTATTGAGCATGTAATTTCCTCAAGAAATTTCATCGGCTTTGGCTATTTTACCATGCAGGATCAGCCCTTCTCGGCAGCCGCTGATTTCAGAGGGGCCATGCTTACTGCTATGGGGGATTACCCGGGGGATGCGCAGAGCGTATCATTGCAGGATGGCTCGATGGTACATTTCTTCCAGGTGATCCCCTTACGTCCGGTGGAATGTATCTACAGATCCACCCACACTGCTCTCGATCTGCTGAATCTTTTCCGTCAGAAGAATGCAGAGCTGACCCCCTTTAGCTATGAGAGACCTGATTATGCCTCAGGTCTTGATACTAAGGTATTGTAGTTTTCAGATACAAGAGCATACAGAGCGACGGCAGATGCTCGTGACAGTTAAAAAGAATAAAATTTAGAGGCAATGCCATGGAAAAAATGAACGGTGCAGCCCAGCTGGTGCGTGCATTAGAGGAGCTTGGTGTAACTGAGATCTTCGGCTATCCCGGAGCTACAGTTGTTGATATCTATGATGAACTTTTAAATTCAAAGATAATTCATCACAATCTGGCCCGCCATGAGCAGGGTGCAGTGCATGAGGCTGACGGCTATGCGCGTGCATCGGGTAAGACAGGTGTGGCGCTGGTGACCTCAGGGCCCGGCGCTACCAATACGGTGACTGCTATTGCAACAGCCTATATGGACAGCATTCCCCTGGTGGTGATTTCAGGTCAGGTATCCACCAGTTTAATCGGTACCGATGCCTTTCAGGAGGTGGATACCGTAGGTGTAACCCGTCCGGTGGTCAAATACTCCTTCCTGTGCAAAAAGCCTGAGGATATTGTGGTTAATATCCGCAAGGCCTTCTATATTGCATCCACCGGCCGCAAGGGACCGGTGCTGGTTGATATTGCCAAGAACTGCCAGAACAAGCGTTATCTCTTTGATTATCAGCCAAACTCTGAGATGCGTCTGCGTTCATACAATCCAACTGTCTTTGGTCACAAAGGACAGGTAAGACGTGCCGCCGAGCTTTTAAACAGGGCCCGCCGTCCCGTGATGCTGTTAGGCGGAGGAGTCGTGCAGGGTGAGGCCTCAGCTGAGGCAGCGGCTCTGGCAAAACGTCTCAATCTGCCGGTTACAACCACCTTAATGGGCATCGGTGCCTTCCCCGAGACTGATCCCCAGTGCCTTGGCATGCTGGGCATGCATGGTCTTTATGAGGCCAACGAGGCCATGAACGGCTCTGATCTCGTGTTTGCCTGCGGTACCCGCTTTGCTGATCGCTCAACTAACAACATTTCAAAGTTCTGTCCTGACGCCACCATCATTCACATCGATGTCGATCCGGCCTCCATATCCAAGACGGTGCATGCCGATGTACCAATCGTAGGTGATGTGAAGACTGTATTAGGTCAGATAACCTCCTGCCTAAATGACATGCAGCTGCGTGACAATCACGAGCTCTCCCCCTGGTGGAAGGAGATTGAGAGCTGGCGTGGCAAGAAGTGTCTTGATTATGTAAGAAAGCCTGACATGATAAGACCTCAGAGCGTGATTGAGGAGGTCTCAAGACAGAGCAGAGCACTTGATCCTATAGTCACCACCGACGTAGGTCAGCATCAGATGTTCACTGCGCAGTACTTCAAATTTGATAAGCCCCGCCGTCTTATCACCTCAGGCGGACTCGGCACCATGGGCTTTGGAGTGCCGGCTGCAGTGGGGGTGCAGAAGGCTCTGCCTGACAGAACCGTCATCACCTTTACCGGAGACGGCTCCTTCCAGATGTGTTTTCAGGAGCTTGCGGTGGCTGCCAAATACAGGATGCCGCTTAAGATCTTTATTCTGGACAACAGCGTATTAGGCATGGTAAGACAGTTTCAGACGGTGTTTTATCATCATCGCTATGCCGGGACCAATCTTGATTTCAACCCTGACTTTTTAAAGATCGCCGAGGCCTACGGAGCACTAGGCATCAGAGTTACGCGCGAGGATGAGCTCCAAGATGCGGTAAAGACTGCTCTTGAGACTGATGACAGAGTCGTAATAGTGGATGTTATCACTGATACCAATGCCATCGTGCTTCCATGGCAGAGAGCTGACGGCTCCATGGTGGAAATGATTTTAGATGAGGAGAACAACTAAGATGCGTCATGTGGTTTCAATTCTGATTGAAAATGAGGCAGGAGCACTGTCGCGTGTTGTCGGTCTGTTCTCACAGCGCGGTTATAACATTGAATCCCTGACTGTGGCTCCCACAGATGATCCCACGCTCTCACGCTGCACCATACTGACCTTAGGCGATGAGGAGGTTATCGAGCAGATCACCAAGCAGCTCCATAAGCTCGTGTGTGTGCTGCGGGTAAGCGCCATCACCGAGGAGCCTGAGGGCGGCATGGAGCGCGAGCTGGTTTTAATCAAGGTTCCGACTCCCAACCGCAATATCCGTGAGGATATTAAATCGCTGTCTGATATCTTCGGTGCCAGGATTATCGATGTCTGTGCCGAGGTCATTACGCTGCAGTATGTGGGATCGTCTGCCGAGGTTGATTCCTTCTGTGCAACAGTAGTAAAGCTTGCTGATGTCCTTGAGGTGGTGCGCTCGGGGGTACTTGGAATTGCCAAGGGTAATCATTACCTGCATAACTGATGACAGGGCACAAAGCTTGCACTATGCCTGAAAAACATGAAATAAAGTGATTGTTACGGAAATTTGACACGAGCTCATGGCATTTATTGCAGGTATCAGGCAGAAGACAGCAGCGTTTTTTAGCAGTATAAGCGGTAAGGCCCTGGCAAATCCTAAGATTGCCAGAGGCCTTGCCATCGGCGGGACAGCTTATAAAAAGGCGGTCACGATGCGCATCGGCACGCCTCTTTTAGTGCTGGCGTGCCTGTCTATGATCACGCTGCCGCTGCCGCCAACCCTTCTGGATATTCTCTTCTCCTTCAATATAGCCTTGTCGATGGTGGTGCTGCTGGTTGCAATCTATGCCAAAAGACCGCTTGATTTCGGCTCCTTTCCGACAGTACTGCTGTTAACCACTATTTTAAGACTGTCACTGAATGTGGCCTCCACGCGTGTGATCCTGCTCAACGGTCAGGACGGTACCGCAGCTGCAGGTCATGTGATTGAGTCCTTCGGTAACGTGGTCATGGGCGGCTCCTATACGGTAGGTATCATTGTCTTTGCCATACTGGTTATCATCAACTTTGTGGTGGTTACCAAGGGCGCAGGACGTATTGCGGAGGTGTCAGCACGCTTTACCTTGGATGCCATGCCCGGAAAGCAGATGGCAATCGATGCTGATTTGAATGCCGGCATTATCAATCAGGATCAGGCCAGGGAGCGCCGCCTTGAGGTCACCGCCGAGGCTGATTTCTACGGCTCCATGGATGGTGCATCAAAATTTGTCAAGGGCGATGCCATAGCCGGTGTGCTTATTCTGTTCATAAACCTTATAGGCGGCATGGTCATAGGCGTGTTCCAGTATGACATGAGCATGAAGGATTCTGCGCATGTCTATACCATTCTCTCAATAGGTGACGGACTTGTAGCCCAGATCCCCTCATTGCTGTTATCTGTTGCCTCTGCCATTATTGTGACGCGCCAGTCAGGACAGAAAAAGGAGATGGGCGCCCAGGTCTCATCTGAAATACTGGGCAACTACAAGGTGATGTACATCGTAGCGGTTATTTTAGCTGTGATGGGGATAGTGCCCGGAATGCCGCATTTTGCCTTCCTGATGCTGGCAGTCATATCCTTTGCATGTGGCCGCTATATTAAATTCAGGCAGGATCAGGAAAAGGCACTGGCAGCTAAGGCACCCACCAGAGAGGAGCTTGATGCAAAGAACGGCAATGAGCCCAGGGAGCTTAGCTGGGATGATGTAACCGAGGTCGATGTAGTAGGACTTGAGGTGGGTTACCGTCTTATTCCCCTGGTTGATAAAAAGCAGAACGGAGAGCTTCTGTCACGCATTAAGGGTGTGCGCAAAAAGCTTTCCCAGGATCTTGGATTTTTAGTGCCTCCGGTGCATATCCGTGACAATCTGGATCTGGCCCCGGGTGCCTATCGCATCACCCTGATGGGAGTTACCTTCGGTGAGGCCGAGGTTCAGCCTGAGCGTGACATGGCAATTGATCCGGGGCATGTATTCGGCAAGATTGACGGTATAGCCACACTGGATCCGGCCTTTGGTCTTGATGCCGTGTGGATTGCCAAAAGCGATAATGACAAGGCTCTGTCTTTGGGCTATACCGTGGTCGACTGTCCTACTGTGATAGCCACCCATCTTTCGCAGATCCTCTCGTCAAACTGTGCCTCGCTGCTTGGCCAGGAGGAAGTGCAGAATATCTTGAATCTGGTAGCCAAGACCCAGCCCAAGCTTGTAAACGGCCTCGTACCGTCAGTGGTAAACCTCGGACTTTTAACACATATTCTGCAGTCTTTGCTTGCAGAAGGTGTGCCGGTGCGTGATATGCGTACCATCCTTGAGACTCTGGTACAGTATGCACCGCGTTCGCAGGATCCTGAGGTTCTGACCGCTGCCTGCCGTATAGGTCTGCGCCGTCTTATTGTGCAGGATGTTGCAGGAGATGAGAAGGTGATCCCGGTCATCACACTGGCACCTGATCTTGAGAAGGTACTGACAAAGTCACTTGAGACCGGCGGCTCCTCAGGCATAGGTATTGAGCCCGGGCTTGCTGACAGACTGCAGAAATCACTGCTTGAGAGCTCTAATGATCAGGAAATGAAGGGGGAGCCTGCCATTCTTCTGACCTCAGGAGTGCTGCGCTCAACCCTTTCACGCTTCGTGCGCAATACCATCCCGGCACTGCGCGTGCTCTCCTATCAGGAGATCCCTGATGACAAGCAGATTAAAATCGTGTCGGTGGTGGGCAATGGCCGCAAGAGCATTTCATAGATGCAAAATTGTGTCATTTTTGCGCGCCGCGTTGAAAAGTCATGATGAAAATGCGGCTTTTTTGTTGAATAACTGTTATTTTTAAAAGTCAGAATTAGAATTACTGAAGCTGCGGGGCTGCAGTAGCCCTGCATTTAAGGAAGTTACCATGAAACTTAGGCGTTTTGTCGCTCAGGACATGCGCTCGGCATTGACTCTGATTAAGGCAGAGTTAGGGCCTGAGGCGGTGATCATGTCGAGCAAACGCGTTGATGACGGCGTAGAGATCGTCGCAGGACTTGCAGATGATCCCTCTCCCAAGGCATCCGCCCAAGTGTCAGATAAAAATGAAGTGAGAGGTCCTCTGACTCAGGTAGCCTCTAAAAAGGATTCGCCTCTTGCCCGCTATATAGAAGATGGAGTGGGTGAGGATGCGGTATCCTTATCCTCAGATACAGCAGACGGCAAAGAAAGCCTCAATATTCCACAGGATCAGGACAGGTTGCATGAAAGCTTTGCCAGATCCCTGCTTGAAATATTAGAGCGCCAGAAAAGTCAGGGCAGGCTCCCCTCCTCAGGCTCTGCAAGAGATGACACAGACGGTGCTGCCAAAGCAGCATCAGAGAGTGCCTTAGGTGCTTTGCTGCAACATGATGTAACAGTAAGCCGGCATAATGATGAGCCTCCTTTAGAAAAAGCTGCTCCTCCCAGGCCTATTGCCGAGCGTCAGGGGATTAAA
This sequence comes from Akkermansia muciniphila, assembly GCA_963622535.1. GTDB lineage: Bacteria > Pseudomonadota > Gammaproteobacteria > Enterobacterales > Succinivibrionaceae > Succinivibrio. Next base: position 33,684 of record CAVFIO010000008.1, on the reverse strand, counting down.
AAGCTGCTCTCTGATATGCAGTCCCAGGCAAAAAAGCGTGAGGATATCGAGCTTAAGCATGGTATAAAAAGCTTTGATCAGCAAAGTCTGAAAAAAACAGATAAGACTGATGAGCATATAGCAAGTCTCTCTGATGAGCTGCAGAGCATAAGAAAGCTTTTGCAGTTTGAGCTTGCAGGACTGATCTCTGATAAGGGCATGCGTGAGCAGCCTGTAAGAGCCATGCTCTGTCAGCTTTTAACGGCATCGGGCTTTGACAGGGAGCTTGCAGCCTCACTCTCATCACAGATCTCTGCCGATGCCTCAGTAAATTTTGCTTTCCGTGAGCTTGCGGATATCTGTATATCAAAGCTTAAGATCTGTGAGGATGAGATAATCACTGATGGCGGCGTCGTAACCCTGGTAGGTCCTGCAGGAGTGGGAAAAACCACCACCGTCGCCAAGCTTGCCGCCCGCTTTGTGATTAAATACGGTCCGCAGGCGCTCTCACTTGTGACCTGTGACCGCTACCGTATCGGAGCCTTTGATCAGATAAGAACCTACGGCAGGATCATGGGCTGTGATGCCTATGCAGTAAAGTCACTTACCGAGCTTCAGGATCTGCTGCCAAAGCTTGCCACCAAGAGTCTGGTACTCATCGATACTGCCGGGGTAGGTTTGGGAGATGAGCGCTTTGAAATGCAGCTTAGTGAGCTTAAGGCGCAAAAGGCGTTGCAGATGAAGCATTATCTGGTGTTACCTGCCACTGCGCAGAGGCGGGTGCTTGAGGAAGCAGGCGCACATTTTGCATCATTGAAGCCGCGCGGCTTGATTTTGACGAAGACTGATGAAAGCGGATCGCTTTGTGATGCATTGTCATTATGCCTTAAGACTGATCTGCCGCTGTGCTATTTAAGCTGCGGGCAGAGGGTACCTGAGGATCTTAAGCCTGCAGACGCCAGAGCCTTTGTAAGAGAGGCTTTGTCTTCACTTGAAAATGAGACGGCGCAGAGCGCGCTTGGAGATTTATAAGAACATGAGCACATCTTTGCAACAAAGAAGGGTCAAGGTGATCACAGTAACCGGAGGCAAGGGAGGCGTAGGTAAATCAAGTGTTTCCCTGAATCTGGCGGTTGCTCTGTGTCAGCTTGGCGCTAAGGTGATGCTTTTTGATGCCGATCTGGGACTTGCTAATATCGATGTGATGCTTGGATTGAAGGTTAAAAAGAACCTTGGCGATGTCCTAAGCGGAGAGTGTGAGCTTAAGGATATCATTCTGACAGGCCCCAGCAGGTTGCGCATCGTGCCGGCATCCTCGGGACTTAGGCAGATGGCAGAGCTCAGCATTGAGCAGCATGCAGGACTCATCAGAGCCTTTTCCGATCTTGATGAGGATATAGATTTTCTGATTGTGGATACCGCAGCGGGGATCTCGGATATGGTGCTGTCCTTTTGCAGAGCTGCTCAGGATGTGATGATGGTGGTGTGTAACGAGCCCACCTCTGTTGCTGATGCCTATGCGGAAATGAAGGTGCTGTCCAATGAATACGGCGTAAGCCGTTTTCATATCATAGGCAACAATCTGCACTCGCTTGAGGAGGGCAAGCTGATGTTTGCCAAGCTGTCAGCAGTTACCTCAAGATTTTTAAATGTGACACTGGATCTTTGTGCCTGTATCCCTGCAGACGTGGCGATACGCAGTGCGATCCGCTCCCGCTCCTGTGCTGTTGAGCAGTATCCGCAGTCTCCTGCATCAAAGATCTTCAAGATGCTGGCTCAGAGGGTAATGCAATGGCCTGTGCCTGAGATCCCGGGAGGGCACCTTGAGTTTTTTGTACAGCATCTGGTCGGGCATCAGCCTGACAGGCAGGATAAAGATTAAAAGCTAAAGCAGAACTTTTTTAAGGATGACAGATGGCTAAGAGTCAGGGCGCCAGAGCTTACCGTGATGTAAGCCGTAACGACATGGCAGTGAGGGTGGAGCATTATGCGCCGCTCGTCAAGCGTGTAGCCTTGCACTTAAAAGCAAGATTGCCTGCAAGCGTGGAGCTTGATGATCTCATACAGTCAGGCATGCTTGGACTTATGGATGCCCTCTCCCATTTTGAGGACGGTCACGGGGCCTCCTTTGAGACCTATGCCACCATCCGTGTGCGCGGAGCCATGATCGATGAAATGCGTCAGTCAGACTGGGCTCCGCGTGCCGTGCATCAGGGAACAAGGCAGATTGCAGATGCAGTCTCCAGACTGCAGGGGACTTTAGGGCGTCCTCCTAAGGATACGGAAATAGCAGATGAGCTGGGGGTTGCGCTTGATAAATACCGCCAGATGCTTCTGGATTCCTCAACCTCGCAGATCATAGGTATTGAGGATCTGGGGGTAACTGATGATGTGATTGCGCAGAACCGTGATCATAAAGAGGATAAGCTCTTTGAACTTCTGGCAGCCTCCGAGTTTAAGCAGGCGCTGTCAGCTGCTATTTCAAGGCTTCCTGAGCGTGAGCAGCAGGTGCTGGCCTTGTATTATGACGAGGAGCTCAATCTTCGGGAAATTGGACAGGTGCTTGATCTGTCTGAATCACGCATATGTCAGATCATGTCCTCTGCCATGGCAAGACTGCGTTCTGGATTACGCAGCTGGCGGACATAGATTTTTAAGGAATTTCAGGCTGATTACGCTGTATAAAAGAGTGTTTTCAACCGATATAGGATTAAAAGGGGGAATAATGCTGCTCGCGTTAGCCCCGAGGTCTCATTTAGGAGCATTATTTTGGACAAGAGTATCAAGATCCTGATCGTGGATGATTTTTCTACGATGCGTCGCATCATCAAAAATTTACTGCGTGACCTGGGATACAACAATACCTATGAGGCAGATGACGGTGCTACAGCTTTGCCTATGCTTGAAAACGGTGATTTTCAGTTTGTGATTACCGACTGGAATATGCCGATCATGCAGGGTATCGATCTGCTGCGGGCTATCAGACGGAATCCAAAGCTTCATGCCATGCCGGTGCTGATGGTGACCGCCGAGGCCAAGCGTGATCAGATCATCGAGGCTGCCAAGGCCGGTGTGAACGGTTATATTGTCAAGCCATTCACCGCCGCCACCTTAAGAGAAAAGCTTGATAAGATTTTTGAGCGCTTCAATTAGGAAAGATCATGAGTGAGCTTACAGCCTTAGATGCCAGAAGATTGCACAAAAGCGAGCTTGATGAAATTCGAGATCTGCTGGATGCTGGCATGTATGATGAGGCTGAGCTGACTTTCCTTGAGATTGCCAGAAGGCTTAGAGAGGATGATCTCTATCATGCAGTAGGTAATCTTACGCGTGATCTGCATCAGTCACTCTCCAGGTTTGCCGAAGATGAGCATCTGCAGAAGATAACCTCAGAAGAGCTTCCCGATGCCACCGAGCGTTTGCAGGCTATTATCAGCATGACTGCAGATGCCGCCAACAGAACACTTGATGCGGTGGATAAGAGCCTCTCTCGGGTGTCGCAGCTGCAGGATCTCATTGCCAGTCTCGAGCCTATGTGGAATGAGCTCATGCATAAGCGCATCGAGCGTTCTGCCTTTGTGGAGCTGTGCCACAGAGTAGATGATTTTATAGAAAAATCAAAGCAGCAGAGCACTCTTATGCAGGAGGAGCTTAGCAGCATTATGATGGCCCAGAGTTATCAGGATCTTACCGGGCAGATGCTGCAGAAGGTCATAAGCCTTGTGGGCGAGGTTGAAGACAAATTAGTAAGCTTTTTGGTTACATTCTGTGACAAAGGCAAAGCCGGGACTCAAGGCAGGGTTGCCGCTGCGGATAATCTGACTGCGCAGGGGCCGTCAGTCACATCAAAGGATTTGAAGGCTGATGTGGCCTCTTCCCAGGATGAGGTTGATGATCTGCTGGCAAGTCTTGGATTCTAGACCGAGGATTTATTATGGATGAGGAAATTCTGCAGGATTTTATCGTCGAGGCCGGAGAGATCATTGAGCGTCTTGACGAGCAGCTGGTGCAGATTGAAAAGACTCCTGATGACAGGGAGCTTTTAAATGCGATCTTCAGAGGTTTCCACACTGTAAAAGGCGGTGCCGGATTCCTGCAGTTAAACTCCCTAGTTGAAGTCTGTCATGCTGCAGAAAGCCTGTTTGATGAGCTGCGTAACGGGCGTATCACCATGAGCTCTGATCTTATGGATGCGGTGCTTGCCGCCTACGATGAGATCACGGCGATGTTTGAAAATGTCAAGAACGGTGACCCCCTCCCTGAGCCCCCCGCAGATCTTATTGAAAGACTGCATGCACTGTCAGAGGGTCAGACCTTTGTTCCTGCAGCCTTGGCACCTGAGCCTCAGGTTACAGAGCAGTCTTTTAAAAAAGAGCATGAGGAGGCTGCTGCAAAGTCAGATGACGGCGAGGGCAGTGTGGATGATATTACCGAGGCAGAGTTTGAGGCACTGCTAGATGAGCTTCACGGCAAGGGAGTAGCTCCCGGTGCTGACAATGATGCATCAAACTCCTCCCCAGGCTCTGATGATATAACCGAGGCTGAATTTGAGGCACTGCTTGATGAGCTTCACGGCAAGGGCAAGGCCCCCGGGGCTGACGGGGACAAGGCCTTAAGCGATGATACCGACAAAGACTTTGATGAGCTGCTCTCTTTGGCTGATGCCTCCTTAAACAATGTTCATGGACATGATGATGCAGAAGCTTCCACGGAAAAAGCATCTGCCCCCTCAGCAGGTGCTGCGCCTGTTCCTGCAGGATCGGCAAACACAGCTGCCAGAGGCAGTGTCAGGAGCGAGCATAAGAGTGAGCAGGAGAGCACGGTACGTGTGGATACCAAGGTGCTTGATGACATCATGAACATGGTAGGAGAGCTGGTGCTGGTACGCAACCGTCTCGTCAACATGGCACAGCACCGCTCAGATGATCATGATCTTTCAAAAACCATCTCCAATCTGGATGTCATAACAGGTGATCTGCAAAGTGCGGTGATGAAGACGCGCATGCAGCCTGTCAAAAAGGTATTCGGCCGCTTCCCGCGAGTAGTCAGAGATCTGGCACATAAGCTTGGAAAGAAGATAGAGCTGCGTATGGAGGGTGAGGATACCGAGCTTGACAAGAATCTGGTGGATGCCCTGGCAGATCCTATGGTGCACATGGTACGCAACTGCTGTGATCACGGTGTGGAGACCCCCAGAGAGCGTACGGCTGCAGGTAAGAGTGAGACCGGTACCGTGCTGCTTGCCGCATCGCAGCAGGGTGATCATATCCTGCTTAAAATCTCTGATGACGGACAGGGCATGGATCCTGCAAAGCTGCGTGAGGCGGCTGTGCGCAAGGGGATCATGGATAAGGCTACAGCTGACAGGCTGTCAGATGAGGAGGCCTTGAACCTTATCTTTGCACCGGGCTTTTCCACCAACACCGTGGTGACCGATATTTCAGGACGCGGGGTGGGCATGGATGTGGTTAAGACCAACATCAACAAGCTAAACGGCTCCGTACGTGTCCTCTCCGAGTATGGCAAGGGTACGACCATTGAAATCAAGGTCCCGCTGACGCTTGCCATTCTGCCTACGCTTATGATCCAGATCTCAAAGAGAACCTTCGCTCTGCCTCTGACCTCGGTATCAGAAATTTTCTATCTGCCGCTTGATTCCATGCGCAATGTCGACGGCCTGAATACCATTGTCATCCGAGACAAGGCCATTCCGCTGTTCTTCCTGCGTCAGTGGTTTGAGAACGCAGATATTGATGAGTATTTTGGCCATAAGGCACATATAGTCCTGGTACAGGTATCGGCTGCACTGCAGGTGGGATTTGTTGTAGACGATCTCCTGGGGCAGGAGGAGGTGGTTATCAAGCCTCTTGATAACATACTCCATAAGGTACCGGGACTTGCCGGAGCCACCGTAACCTCAGATGGCGGTATTGCGCTTATCCTGGATATTCCCGGGCTTATCAAGGCCTATGCCCACAAAAGCACCAAGCGGTATTAAGGAGGAGCCATGACTTTTAAGGTTCTGATTGTCGATGACTCGACCTTTTTCAGAAAGCGCCTTATAGAGATCATCAGCGCCGATCCTCTGCTTGAAATAGCAGGTGAGGCTAAAAACGGACGTGAGGGCGTCGATATGGCGCTGGCACTGCATCCTGATGTCATCACCATGGATATTGAGATGCCGGTACTGGACGGGATCAGTGCTGTAAAGGAGATCATGGCTAAAAATCCGACACCGGTGCTGATGTTCTCCTCTCTGACCACTGAGGGGGCAAGTGCCACCATGAAGGCACTGGAGGCCGGTGCTGTCGACTTTATGCCCAAGAACTTTCAGGAGATAGCCTCACGTAAGGAAGATGTGTTAAACGGTCTGCGCAGTCTTATCAGGACTGTCGCCAGAAGCCGCTACCGTATGATGCCAAAAAAAGGCACCGCTGCCGGCAGAGCAAATACAGTATCAGCAGCTTCCTCTGATAACCTCGGGATCATCGAGCGTCTGCGTCAGCATACCTCAACTGTATCCACCGCCCCCTCCCCCCGTGTCTCCTCTCAGATAAGAGGGGAATATGACAGAATTAACAATATGCTGGGGCATGATCAGGGAGTCCCGGCGGCAGTTAAATTCTCCTTTGGTGATCACCAGAGCAAAACCACCGGCTTTAAAAAATCCAATGTAAGGCATTCAATTTTAGCCATAGGCAGCTCAACAGGCGGTCCGATTGCACTGCAGAATGTGATCCCGAAGCTCCCCAGGCTTAATGTACCCGTCGTGATAGTCCAGCACATGCCGGGAACATTTACCAAAACCTTTGCCCAGCGTCTTGATGAGATGTCCAAGTTGCATGTGGTTGAGGCCAGTGACGGAGATATTCTGCAGCCTGACTGGGTATATATAGCACCAGGCGGAATGCAGATGATCTTTGAGCGGGCGGGAAACAGTGCCAGGATCAGAATATTAAAGGACAACGGCCGTGTAAATTACAATCCCTGTGTGGATGTTTCCTTTGCCTCCCTTGCGCAGATCTACGGCTCAAGGGTACTGGGAATTATTCTGACCGGTATGGGATCTGACGGCTGCGAGGGCTGCCGGCTGTTAAAAAACAAGGGTGCCGTTATATGGGCACAGAATGAAGCCTCCTGTGTGGTATACGGTATGCCGCAGGCGGTGGTAAATGCAGGAATTGCAGATCTGGTGCTGCCTCTTGATGAGCTTGCAGCAGATATCTGCAGGGAATTTTAGTAAAGAGCCAGGAGTTATACATGAACTTAATAGGTCTGGTTGTAGGTATGGGATGTATCATCGCCGGTATGATGATGGAGGGTACATCTCCTGCTATTCTTATCAATCTCCCGGCATTCGTGGTGGTGTGCGGAACAGCCTTTGCCGCCTGTCTCGTGCAGTTTCCCGTATCCTCATTAGGCTCCTCCTGGAAAAAATTCATGTGGCTGCTCTCAGCTCCCAATCCTAATCTGGATGCCCAGGCTGAATTTCTGGTTTCGCTGTCTAATACCGCACGTGCACAGGGTATGCTGGCACTTGAGGGCTCAATCAACTCAGCTCCTGATGATTTCACCCGTGACGGCGTGCAGATGATAGTCGACGGTGTGGATAAGGATGTAATAAAGGAGCTTCTTGATAACGCCATCTCCCTTGAGGAGGATAAGGGCGCGGTGGCAGTCAAATATTTTGAGGCCATGGGCGGCTTTGCTCCTACCATGGGTATTATCGGTGCCGTGTTAGGTCTTATTCATGCCATGTCACTTCTGGACCGTCCTGATCTCCTGGGACCTTCAATTGCAACTGCCTTCGTGGCCACCATTTTCGGTCTGGTGTTTGCAAACCTGCTGTGTCTGCCGGCCTCAGGACGTATAAAGATGGCAATTGAAACCGTGTCGGTATATAAGATCATGACCATGGAAGGCCTGGTATCAATTGCCGCCGGAGAAAATTCCCTGATGTTAAAGCGTCGACTGGCAATTTATACCGGCAAGCGCGATCAGCAGTAAAGGGCGGAGACTATGCCTAAAAAGAAACCACCGGAGCATGCCAATCTTGAACGTTGGATGGTGTCATATGCAGACTTCATGACGCTGCTGTTTGCAGTGTTCGTGGTGCTGTATGCCTTTGCCATGGCCAAGCAGTCTGAAGCGCAGTCCATGGCACAGTCCGTAGCCTCGGCCTTCAGTGAAAATCTGGTATCGGCAGCAGGAGGGGTACTCTTAATTCCGGGATCTCTTGAGGAAACCGTATCGAAGATGGCAGAGAGTGCTCAGAATGCAGCCGACTCGGTAGAGCCCAGATCACGCTCCGTGCACGGCGGCGGCACCATTATGAACTTTACCTCGGCAGGCTCTCCTGCGGATAACTCTCCTAATACCTCAGGCGGCAACGGTGGCTCTGATATGGGACAAAGCGGCCAGAACAGTGCTGAGATCTCAACTGCCTCAGGCGATCTGCTGGTTACTGAAAACAAAACCCGTAACAACGGCTCCCCCCATACGCAGCTGCCTGATGGCGGCTCTGATTCAGGTGCCGGAGGATTCACACCGGGTGGGAACACCTCCAAGATGGTCGCAGAGGGCGGAAGGACCAATGTTGACGGTGAGGATCTGGGGCAGGGGGAATTCGGTACTCCTTTTGATTCAATCCGTAAATCCATCACAGAATCTCTTGCGCAAAGCGGTGCTGAAAAGGAGGTTCAGATTGAAGAGGATGAAAACTGGCTTACGCTCAATATCAATTCAGGAGTGCTGTTTGCCAAGGACTCTGCCTCTATTTTAAGCCGTGCCCGTCCGATAATTGCACGCATTGCGGTGGCCCTGACTCCGCTTAATAACTATATACGCGTGCGCGGTTATACCGATGATGCCTTTATTCCCGATGGAATATTTAAAGACAGCTGGCAGCTTTCTGCTCAGCGCGGCGTTAATGTGCTCAAGGAGCTGGTTGCAGACGGCATAGAGCCTGAACGCATGGCTGTTGAAAGCTACGGTCAGTATCATCCCTTTGTCTCAAATGAAACCGGAGCGGGGCGTGCGTTAAACCGCCGTGTGGTAATTGCCATCTCACGCTACATCATGAACGAGCGTAAGGTACTTGAGACTGTGGAGGGTGATGATGCTGAAAAGGTTATATCTCCTGCAGGTGATGACAAGGCCGGTGATGGCAGACTTCAGATCAAACGTTCTGATGATGACAGTGTTATCTTGAATTTCGGACACTGATACTTTTTTAAAGATTAGGAGCAGATCATGCTGGTATGGGCTGTTGCAAGTCAGAAGGGGGGAGTGGGTAAAACCACCAGCGTGGCCACCCTGGCAGGATGGCTCGTGCGTCAGGGCCTCAGGGTTTTAGCAGTTGATACTGATCCTCATGCATCCCTTACAGCCTACCTAGGCTTCAGCGATGAAAAGCTTGAACGCTCTTTGTATGATCTCTACAAGCTGCCTCATTTTGATGAGGACAGTGTAAGCAGTGCCGTAACCTATACCCGCTTTGCAGGCCTTGATCTCATTGCATCTACCATGGCCCTGGCCACAGTTGACAGACAGCTGTCAGGCCGTCAGGGGGTGGGCCGTATCCTAAGCAGGATCCTGAATCTTATGCAGGATGACTATGATGTGGTCCTGATAGACTGTCCGCCGGTATTAGGGGCTCTCATGGTCAATGCCCTGGTGGCAGCCTCTCTGGTTATTGTGCCGACCCAGGCTGAATTTCTGGCCCTGAAGGGACTTGAGGGCATGGTAAAGACCTTTGATATCATGCAAAAGGCCATGGGAGGTAAGGAAATAAATTATCTTATCGTTCCTACCATGTATGATGATCATGTAGAAGGTGCTGAGGAGTCGGTTGCCGAGCTGCATGAGCGCTATGAAGATCATCTGTGGGATGATCTGATCCCTCTTGATAACGGCTTTCGTGATTCAAGCTTCCGGCATATTCCCCTGCCGCTTATGAACCGCAGATCCCGCGGCAATGCTGCCTATCTGCGTCTGTTAAAGAGTGCCGTGGCCTTTGAGATGGAGCACAACAGTGCCGGTGTTCCCGATCCTCTGAAGAAGCTTTTAGAGGATGAGCTGCAGCAAAAGCCTGAGCGTTCCTCACAGAGGTTTATTGAAGACGATGTCAGCTCAATGCTGCTTCTATAGGAGAGAGCATGACTCATTATGAAACAGAAAAGGAGGATCTGCTCTCTTATTTTGAGCAGATGCTTTCTGATGAGCCTGAGCAGATCGCAGCAGAGGAGCCTGATGAAAAGGAGCTATATAAGAGCGATCCGGTACCGTCTGGATGTAATTATCATGATGAAATAACGCTTACTGCAGCACCGCGCAAGTTCCTGTCATCCAGGAAAAATCATCCCGGGATCGCATCTGCAAAGGCCCAGGATGATGCTGAGGATAATAAGGCAGCGAAGAGCTATGCTGACGACGGCGGTATTGATCCTCTGTGCATTGCCGCTAAGGGATCTTCTGATGATGACGGACATGAATCAGATTCATCTTATACAGCTTTTCATGAGAGCCTGATTGCACAGAGCTGCTTTGAGCCTTGCTGTGAGGATACTCCCTTGAATTGTGGTGAAATGCCGTCACCTGAGGCTGCAGATGACAATGAGCCTGATGCTTATTTAAACAGCAGTTTATCTCATTATGAGGACGCTCAAAGAGAGCACACCCTGGAGGATAATTTTATCGGGCATGGATATTTAGAACCTTACAGGCCTGAGGCTGAAACAGAGCCTCAGGCAGTACCCTCCGAGCTGAGAAAAAGCAAGATGGTCGCGCTTTGCACTGCTCCCTCCATCGCCTCCTTGCTTGAGGCCATAAATTGCTCAACTTACATTGAAGAAGCTCCTGCAGCAGTCACTAAAAAAGAAGCAGCAGCTGAAATTACTCAAAAGAAAAATACAGCGACTCATAATATGGAGGCTGTTACAGAGCCTGTTTCTGATGCAGAAGTTCTTGAAAATGACACTGCCGTTCAGGATGAGCCCTTAAAGATCAGCAGCTGTGAGCAGAAAACCGAGGATCTTCAAAAGAATTTAAGTGCTGCAGATGAGACATCAGAGCATGCTCAAAAGGCTCAAACTCTGGATAAACTGCCTGAGATCCTCAACTGGACCAATATCTCTCCTGAGGATGAATTTCAGGTGCTTTTCTTCAAGGTCAGGGGAGTACGCTTTGCCGTGCCCTTAGTTGAGCTTGGCGGAATATATGAAACAGCTCATCTTACAAAAATTGCCAGACGGCCGCCATGGTATCTCGGGCTTTGTGATATGCGCGGTGAGAGGATCTCGGTGGTGGATACCCTGCGTTATGTAAAGCCTGAGGATAGCTTTGAGCACACTTATCAATATATGATAGTGCTCAATAACAGCACCTGGGCCTTAGGCTGTGATGTACTTGAGGGTAACCGCATCCTTGAAAAGGAGCAGGTCAAATTCAGACTTAAAGCAGGCTTAAGGCCGTATCTTGCAGGAATAGTTAAAAAAGAGATGTGTGCGCTTTTACATGTGCGCGCGTTGATCGCCATGCTGGACAGAGGGCTTGCCCTCGATGCGCTTGCGCAGGAGCATCCCTGAGAGTTAATGATGTCAGAGCGTCAAATGAGCACTGTCTGGCATTTAAATCTTATGAAAAATGGTATAGTAAACGTTGTTTTCCGGACATGAAAAAGGACAGACATATGGCAAACGATGCAATTTCAGCAGCTCCTGCTAAAAATGCCGATGGTGAGCTTAAACGCTGGGTAACCTTCCGTTTGGGACAGGAATTATATGGTGTGAATGTAATGCAGGTGCGTGAGGTATTGCGCTATACCGATATTGCTCCGGTGCCGGGGGCTCCTGATTATGTTCTGGGGATCATAAATCTGCGCGGTAATGTGGTAACTGTAATCGATACCCGCAAGCGTTTCGGTCTTGAGCCTGCCGAGATCAGTGATAATACCCGCATCATGATCACCGAATCTGGGTCTCATGTAGTAGGTATTCTGGTAGACAGTGTAGCCGAGGTGGCTGATCTTAATACCAATGATATAGATGAGACCCCCAGCGTAGGTACCGATGAGGCCACCAAATTCATAAGCGGTGTCTGCAATACCAACGATGATCTGCTGATCCTGATTGATTTGACTAAACTGCTCTCTGATGAAGAGTGGGAAGATGTTGCTGCAATAAACAGTTAAGCTTAGGAAAAAAAGTGCATTCTTATATTGATGTGTCGATGGTTCTGATCTTCAGCTGTGTTATTGCACTGCTCGTTCTGATCCTGGTTTCGTTCATACTTTCAGTCCGTCGTGCCAGGGCTGTGGAAAAGCGTCTTGATACTCTTGAGGCCAGGCTCTCTGAGCTCTCGGAGCTGTCAGAAAAAGCCGCACAGGCGCAATCAGGATGTGAAACACGTATCAAGGTGCTTGAGCGTACTTCACAGTATTTTACCGATCATGCTCAGCACTCTCAGGATGTGCAGAAGGCTTATGATGTATCGGTAAATTCACTCAAAGCGCAGGTGACAGCTTTAGATAAAAATATAAAAGAGCTCAAAGAAGATCTGGAAAAGACAAAAAAAAGCTGTGAAAAGGCCCCGGTAAAAAACTCAGCTGCCGATGAGCAGGCAGGCAGAAAAGATAATGTAATTCATCAGCATGCGCCGCTTACATCAGAGCAGTCTGCGCGCGAGATGTTAAGACAGGGGCTTGATGAACAGGAGGTGGCATCGAGAACCGGTCTTCCTGCAGGTGAGGTCGATATGATCTCAAAGATGCTGCAGCCTGATCTCAATGATACAGTACTCTTTGATAACAGCCTGAAAAATGCAAGAGCTGCTAGGACATCTGAGAGCAGACCGCATATGGTCGCATCCTTAAAAGCGCGAAATGCATACGGAATGTCGCTTCGCCGACGCTGAAAGCTAATGTGAGCGCCGGTAGAGCTCACAGAGCTTAGGCTCCTTTTTGCCAAACAGATCCTTAAGCTGCGCCATAAAGAGCTCTGCTGTGGCAATTGAATCCCACAGCGCATTATGTGCCTCATATTGAGGAAAGCCGCGACGCTCTCTTATTCTGTTTAAGGAGAATTCCCCCTCACGGCCACTTGCTTTTACCATGGAGCGCTCAATATTCAGCGTATCAAGAAAGATCATGGGAAGCTCGAGATCCTGAGAGAGGTTGAAGCATTTTTTTAAAAAGGTGTATTCGATGACCGCGCAGTGGGTGATCAGGATCCTGCCTGCAAGCCTGTGCGCAAGCTCAGTGTAAATCTGCTGCGGATCCTCTCCTTGCAGCAGCTGCTCGGGCGTGATCATATTGATAACGGCGCTGTCCCTGTTGATAGCGGCATCCGTTTTCAGAATATGGTGAAAGGCGGTCTGAAAATCTATTCCATGCCTGTCAAGTGTGATCCCGCCGCAGGATAAAACCTTGTCTGAATTAAAATCAAGACCGGTGGTTTCAAAATCCAGAGCGATAAATTCAAGGCTTGAAAACGGTGTATGCGCATCGGGGATGGGGACATCATACATTGATATAAACTCAGGCGGGATCCTTCCTGAGCTTTTACTTCTGTCAATACGGCGCTTGAGTCTTGAGAGCGGATCAAATAATGCTGACAGCATATTCTGTCCAATTCCTTAGCTTAAAATTCCAAATCCCGGGGCAAATCTGACATTAGCTGCCGCCTGATGTCTTGCAATGATCCTGAAGGCATCACGCAGATGGTTGCGCTCAAACTGTGTAAGCTCTGACGGAGCTAATGAATTTGACAGCTTCTGTCCTGATTTTAAAGCATCGAGCTGATGTTTGAAACGTACGGAGTTTAAAAAAGAGTAGGCCTCGGCAAGCTCACGGAAATCATCGCGCTTTAATAATCCGGCATCCACGGCATCTGAAAGCCTCTGATAGGTATCAGCACTCATGGAGCCTGCTCCCAGTCCGTACAGACGTCCGAGCTCCACGATAAGGTTTACCGCCTGCGACTTGATATTAAGTGACGGGGTTGAGCTGCCGTCCTTGGTAAGTACAAACTGTCTGAAGGTTCCAAGGGGCGGCGCTACAGCCGTGGTGGCCTGTGAGAGGGTTGCAAGGAATCTTGAATTGCTTTTTACCTTGTTTATAAGATGCTGCTTTAGCTTGTTTACGAGGAACTCATCACCGTAAAGCAGGCGTATGTCCATAAAGACTATGCTGTTTAAAATGGCCTGAGAGGAGGTCTCGGCTATCCAGCTGTCGTATTTTTGCGTCCATTCAGAATATGATGCACACCATTGCGGGTTGGATGCCATATAGTTGCCGTCACACAGAGGGTAGCCGCAGCGGTTTAAGCCCTGACAGATTTTCTCGGCCAGTGTTCTGAAATACAGGGTTTCCTCATGGTTAAGCGGACGCTCGGTGATGATCGCATTGTCCTGATCTGACAGCAGCTGCACCTCGCAGCGGGCAAGGGAGCCTGCTGCTACAAAGGAGAAGATACAGGGGGCACTGCCAACCTCCTCAAGGACAATATTAATCACCCTGTCGGCAAACATATCGGCAATGCGCGACATCATGCGCTGCATAAGATGCGGTCGCATCTGCGATTCAAGCATGGAGATAAATACGTTTTTGACGCGCTTTGAAAGCTGCTCCAGCGCTTCAATCGAGGGGGCGTTCCTGATATCACGGATTAAGAATACGGCCTCAAGTGCTGAGTTCTGCAAAAGCTCGGTGGTGGTGATAAGACCTGTTATTCTGCCGTTTTCGGTTACCGGGACACAGCGCACGTTGTTCATGATCATGAGCTCATAGACATGCTCAATCGGCAATGAGGCATCAATTGAGATGACTTTGGGCGTCATGATCTGACTTACTTTTGTATCAAAGGACAGTCCCCTGGCCACGGCACGTCCTGCAATATCGCTCTCGGTAATAACTCCTACGGGCTTTTCCTCAGGATCATCGGTTACCACGGCCATATAGCTGTGATTTCTGGCAATGGCGGCAGCTGCCTGCTGTACGGTGCTGTCCTTTGAAATGAGAGGCGGTCTGTCACGGCAGATGGTTTTTGCCGTACGCTCATTTTTAACCACATTGCCGTCTTCATCAAAGGAATGAGTGGATGACAGACGTACCCACTCCTTGGCATTGAAGTATTCACCTACAGCATGGTTCTTGTCTATTAAAAAATGCAGCACCTGCTTGTTGATAAAATACAGCAGAGTGTTTTCCACAAAGCGTACAAAATAGTCGCTGGGACCTTCCTTGCTGATCTGGGTATAGCCGAAGGTATCACCAACGCCAAGACGTGCACGCAGGGTGTTGTCATTTTTATTTACCTCCTCGGCAACTCCGGTGCGAACCATATAAAGACCGCCTGTCAGATCCTCGTTATCAAGAGTATCCTCGGTGCTTTTGTAGGAAATGCGGATGGCTGCGGCAACGGCATCGGTCTCAAGAGGGGAGAGCTGTGAGAAGGGATAGGTGTGAGATATGAAGTCATAGATACTGGGCAGAAGTGATTGATCCATATTTATCTCCATTTTCACTGTCTTTTGCACAAGGCTTTGGAAATTTCATGTTCTGCAAATTTACAAAGCCATGTGCAAAAAAGGGGATCATGTGATCCCCTTTTTAATTCAACGCCTCATATTAATCACGATCATCAAAGGGATCTGAATTGCGCTGAGTATCGATTGAGCGGTAGGTACCGGCTTTTGCAGAGGCACTTGAGAAACCGCCGTAGCTTTGAGCCTTGTCAAACAAAGCACCATCCTCATAGGCTCTTACTGAAGTTTCGCCGCTGAAGTCAGGACGGATATCCTCAGGCTCGGAAATACCCTGGATCTCCGCAGTCTCCACAGCAGTTGCAAAGCCTGCGGCACGATCGGCCATGGTATATTCCATACCCGCATCATAGGATCTGGCCTTTGGAACCTGAGTGAAATCAGGTGCATTAGGATCCTCGATGTTGCCCATAGGCTCCTCGGTAAACTCCAGAGCCTTATGCTCAACTGCCTGCCACTCCTGAGGTTTGGCGGCAGCATTGGCACGGATGATCTGTGTTGCGCTAACCTCAACACCGCGACGGCGGGCAGGGGCACGGCGGGCAGTCTCACCCTCACTGCGCTGACGGCGCTGACGCTGCGGACGTTCACTCTTTTCCTCGTCTGCGGCACGCTCGATGGCACGCTCGGGACGCTCAGCCTTTACACGCGGCTCATTCTGAGTCTCGGTGCTACGGGTACGACGTGGACGGCGCTCGGTCTTTTCAACCTTCTCGGCACGCTCGGGGCGCTCTGCACGGGGAGTACGCTCGCTCTTTTCAGGACGCTCTGCTGCAGCCTCGGTCTTATCCTGCTTGGCTGTACGGGTGGCAGTACGCTTGGTCTGAGTACGGGTAGTCTTGGCTGCAGTACGACGCTCGGTGCTGCGGGGGCTGCGACGCTTGGTGGCAGGCTCCTCCTCTTCCTTCTTGGTACCGAAGATCCCGGAGAGGAAGCTGGTTACTGCTCCGAGTATTCCTTTGCTCTGAGGCTGAGGCTCCTCACGGCGGCGGTGCTCTCTGCTCTGACGGGGCTTACGCTCGCTTTTAGTCTCACTTTTGACCTCACGGCGAACAGGAGGCTGGGAGGGCTGGATATAGGTCTCAGAGAGCTGCTGGGCTGAGATTGCAGGCTCATCGCTCTGCTTTACCTCAGTCTGCTCTTCACGGTTTAAGAATTTCTCCTCATCGTTGCGGCGGGCCTCTTCATTTAAGGAGCGCAGCATCTGAATGCTGTTCTGAGTCTGACCTGCATTCTGCTGGGGAACACGCTGAACCATGTAATCCTGGGGCATGTAATGCTTATCAGGGATCACGGTAATGGTCATGTGGTTGCGTTTTTCAATGGAGGCCAGCTGATCGCGCTTCTCATTTAAAATAAAGGTTGCAACCTCGACCGGACATACTGCGTATACGTCACATGCAGTATCCTTGTGAGCCTCCTCCTCAATCAGACGCATGATGGACAGTGCCAGTGATGAGGTGTCACGGACGGTACCCTGACCCTTACACATCGGGCATACGTGAGATGATGATTCTTCTAAGGACGGACGCAGTCTCTGACGGGACATCTCAAGCAGACCAAAGCGTGAAATACGGCTGAACTGAATGCGGGCCCTGTCCTGACGGACAGCCTCATGCATGCGGTTTTCAATCTCACGCTGATTCTTAAGCGGAGTCATATCGATAAAATCGATGACGACGAGACCGCCTATGTCGCGCAGTCTTAACTGACGGGCAATTTCCTCGGCAGCTTCAATATTGGTCTGAAGTGCGGTTTCCTCGATATCACCGCCGCGGGTAGCCTTGGCTGAATTGACGTCAATGGAGGTTAGGGCCTCGGTAGGATCGATGACAATGGCACCGCCTGAGGGCAGACGCACCTCGCGCTGATAGGCAGAATCGATCTGGGACTCAATCTGGAATTTGGAGAACAGGGGGACGCCGCCTGCGGAGGAATACAGGTGGATCTTGCTTTCAAATTCAGGACGGACCTGACGGATGTAATGCAGGACCTCGTCATAGACATTCTGACTGTCAACCAGGATCTCGCCTACATCCTGGCGCAGGTAATCACGGATGGCACGCAGGGCAATGTTTGATTCCTGATGGATAAGGAAGGGGGCACGACGTTTGGCACCGGCATCCTTGATGAGATCCCAGAGCTTAATCAGGATGGAAAGATCCCATGAAAGCTCATCGGCGGTTTTACCCACACCTGCAGTACGAACGATAATGCCCATACCCTCAGGAACCTCAAGTCCCTTCATGGCAGCCTTAAGCTCAGAGCGGTCCTCACCCTCGATACGGCGGGAAATACCGCCTGCACGCGGGTTGTTGGGCATCAGTACGAGATATGATCCTGCAAGTGAGACATAGGTGGTAAGAGCAGCACCCTTAAGGCCGCGCTCCTCCTTCTCAATCTGCACGATAACCTCGGTACCCTCCTTTAAGGCACCCTTGAGGGATGCTCTGTCCTGGAGGTTTGTACCCTGAGGGAAGTACTCAGGTGCAATTTCCTTTAACGGGAGAAAGCCGTGACGTTCAACACCGTAATCTACGAACGCAGCCTCCAGGGACGGTTCAACACGGGTAATGATGCCCTTGTAGATATTGGCTTTCTTGTTGGCATGCTGCGGGGATTCAATGTCGAGATCATACAGCTTCTGACCGTCAACCAAAGCAACGCGCACCTCTTCTTGCTGAGTGGCGTTAATAAGCATTCTCTTCACGAGAAAAGCTCCTTAATAAGGCGCTCTCAAAGAGATCCCTGAACCTTTCTTTAAAACGGGCCTGGGTATAACAGCACAGCCGTTGGCATCCTTATCTATAAAAGAATATATACCTGATGTTGTTTAACAGCAGGCAAAGGTTCCCGCGGGTAAATGATTACCAGCAGGCAAGCTGGGAATGTCGTTCCCTTAGTTTGTTTTAAAAGGCAGGGTGCACTTTTAAAAGCGAAACACGGCCGAATTATAAGCTGTGCTTAAACTTCTGCCGTAAAAATTCGTCCGGTAAAAAGGTATTCTTCAAGCAACGCGTTTTGTTTCACAAACCGTAAGCAGACGCGCCTTGTCCCTTTAGGGGAGGGGTCACACCCACGGTGCCGCGGTGTATCCTTTATCCACATTGAAGAGCGCTAATATACCGTCGCTCATTAGAGGTGGACGCTTGGCATCCCAAGCAGGAATCACGCAAATTACGAAAACAGAAACCATGAACATTAGGCTGTCGTATTTTCGCAGGCGATATTATGCCACATAGTTAGCCGTGGCTTTTGTTTTTTCTGAAAAAATTGCGTGTTATCGCACCATTTTTGTACTGCAGTAACTTTGGTAAAATAGGCACATTGATAAATGAGGTTAGCATGCTCCCACCAGTTACAGAAAACACCGTTCATGAGGGTGTAAGTTTTAAGACTGCAAACGAAGATGATGCAGGTCAGAGACTTGATAATTATTTGGCACGTAATTTAAAGGGCGTGCCCAGATCACTTATTTACAGAATTCTCCGACGCGGCGAGGTGCGGGTTAACAAGGGACGTGTACAGCCCTCCTATAAGCTTAAGGCCGGCGACATAATAAGAATTCCTCCTGTAACCGTAACCAGAGGTGCAGTTACAGTTCCCTCCTCCAATCTCCATCTGGTGCAGGATCTTAAAAACCGCATTGTGTATGAGGATGATGATCTTCTGGTGGTTGACAAGCCTGCAGGACTGGCAGCCCACGGAGGCAGCGGCATTGAATTCGGTCTTATCGAGGCTTTGCGGGCCTTGCGTCCTGAATCAAGATATCTTGAGCTGTGTCACCGTCTGGACCGTGAAACCTCAGGTTGCCTGATTGTTGCCAAGCGCCGCAGTGCCTTGCGCAATCTTCATGAGCAGTTCAGACAGCGCTCAGTGCACAAGCGTTATCTGACTTTAGTTCCCGGCAAGTGGGACAGAAAACAGAAGCTTGTCAGTGCCCCGCTTATAAGAAACGAGCTGCGCTCAGGTGAGCGTATGGTGGAGGTTGATTTCCGTCGCGGCGCTCCGTCATCTACAGGCTATGACATAGTTGAGGTATTACCGGGAGCCACGCTGATGGCGGCCATGCCGCATACCGGCAGAACTCATCAGATCCGTGTCCACAGTGCCTATGCCAGGCATCCTGTAGGCGGAGATGAAAAATACGGTGACAGGGAATTTAACGCCTATTTAAGATCTCTTGGATTAAAGCGCATGTTTTTACATGCCTTCCGTATTACCTTTTTCTCACCGACAGACGGACGTACGCTCAAGGCCGAGGCACCGTTACCGCCGGAGCTTGAGGCTGCAGTCAGGGCACTGCGTGCTTTAAAGGAAAAAGACGGCTCCGAGGAGGAATAAATTTTTTTAAGCTGTAGCAGTGGCTTAATTTATAAACTTGGCAAGTATATTGCTTTTTATATGTCAGCAATGCTCTTCTAATCCGCAGCCCTGATATGAAAATAAGGTTACAGGGCATGGAGATGCGCATAAATAACGGAGCTGACGTATGCAGTCTTTAAACAACATAAGCACTTCAATTGCCGGCGACTGTGCCGCAGGCGGTAGCTCTGCAGGTTCTGCCAGGCCTTCAGGTGCAGATTTTGCCGCCATGCTGTCTGAATTATCGGCAAATGAGAAAAAAGGTCTTGGCGGGATCTTTTCGGCAATAGCCAGGATCCATGCTGCAAATCAGGGGATAGGCGCCAGAGTGCCCCTGTCCTCTTCTAAAAATTCATATACCGCCTCAAATCCTGCAGATAAAAGCTACTCTTTTGAAAAGACCGGGCGCAGTGATATGCGCGATGATGATGAGCGTACAGCTGAAGATGATGATGAAAAGAAGCAGGAGCATGCATCAGCAGTTTCTCATGATACCTGTCAGTGGATGAGTGCTCTCCAAGGCCCTGCGGCAGATGCTGATGAGTGCTCTTCAGATGAGGCGGGCTTATCAGGGGCATCAGCAGATGAAAACGCAGACTTTGACATTCTGTCAGGTACCAGAGGATCGGATAAATCAAAAAACGGCATTACACAGGTAATCTCAAAGCAGCTGAATACGGATGAAAATACAGATTTGCTTCAGGATTATGCCGAAAGCCTGCCTGCAAACGGCAGTCTGCAGGAGAGATCGGGCATCCGTAACGAGGATTCCTCTCTTGCCTATATGATGGCTCAAAGCGGGGTAAAGGATCTAAGGATAAGTGACAGCTCACAGCAATCACTGCTTGATAAAAATGCCGAGGAGCTTGGGCTTATTGATGATTCCCTGCACGCATTGCAGGATATAGATAACAGCAACCTGTCAGACAACAGCGGGGATCAGTCCGAGAATTTAAATTATGTCTTATCACAGCTTAGAGAGAGTCTTGGCAGCTCTGACGGAACTGCTGTAAATACTGCAGCTTCTGCCATGGCAGATGAATTCTCTTCGTCTGATACCCGGTACCCGGGGGTGCAGGAGGATACAGAGCTCACTGATGAAATTTCAGGTGCTGCTCAGGGCTTATCTGATGCAAGGAGCCTGTCTAGGGAGAACAGAGCCTCTCAATTGCGCAGCGATATGCTGACACTATCTGCTGACGTGCGCAAAAATGCCGAGGAGATTTCAAAGGCGGTAATGACTATGGCCGCGCGCAATATGAAGAGGTTTACCTTTGACCTAAATCCAAACGGACTGGGACGTATGGAGATTTCAATCGATGCTGATGAGAGTGACAGGGCCGTCAGTGTCACCATTGCAGCTCAGGAATCAGCCACCCGCCGTCTGGTTTCACAAAGTCTTGATGCCTTAAAGCTGGCTCTTAACGATCATGGAGTTGATGCCAGAGCCTCCATGAGCGAATTTTGCGGAGACGGAAATTTCAATGAGAGGCAGCAGGAGCGGAACAGACAGGAAAATACAGGCATATTATTTGCACAGAACAGTCCGGAGGATGAAGGTGTCGAAGCGTTGTCAGCTGATGAAACAGCAGATGATGACGGGGCATTAAATCTGTTTGCATAAGCCATGGTGCATTTTCTGCACGCGATCATGATCGCGTACTTGATTGAAAAATATAAGAACTTTGGTACTTTCAGGCTACAATGAACAACAGTTACGGAGAGAGAGCATGGCTAAGAATAATAAAGAGGTTGCAGACGATGAGGAGGTGAAGGTTCCTCGTCGCGGGCGTAAGCTGCTGCTGTTTATCCTGATCTTCCTTTTTTTACTTGTTGCATCTGCAGGCTATACGGCTGCGGCATGGTATTTTGAGTTTTTCCCCTTTGAGGCTCAGGGACCGACCATTGAGGATCTGGCAAAGCAGAAGGCGGAAAAGGCTGCCTATGATGCTGAATTAAATCGCGATCTCTATATAAAATTTGAAAAGCCCTTTACCTTTAATCTCGTGTATAACAACCGCTCTCATGCCTGTCAGGTTGAGCTTGTTCTGGTTGTATCAGGGGTTGAGAACGAAAAGCTTGCCAAGAAGCATCTTGATCTCCTGGCGGCTACTTCTTTACAGATCCTCTCTGATCAGGTCTATGAGGAGCTGCTGCAGCCTACAGGCCGTGAGCAGCTGCGCATAAGACTGGTTGATGCCCTGCGCGGCCGTCTGACTGAGGTTGCCAAAACACCTGCAATCGAGCAGGTACTTTATTCTGCTTTTGTCCTGCAGTAACGGGGATCTCAATGACCGAATTTCTGACTCAAGAGGAGATCGATGCGCTGCTTCACGGTGCTGAGGAAATAGCGCCTGAAAATCCTGTAGATGACGGCGGCGTCAAAACCTTCGACTTTGCATCACAGGAGCGCATTGTCCGTGGCCGTATGCCCACCTTAGAGCTTGTGGATGAGCGTTTTGCCCGTCACATGCGCATTTCATTATTCAATATGCTGCGCCACAGTGCCGAGGTCACATGGTCCGGCGTACAGATGATGAAATTTTCAGAGTATGTACAGACGCTGTATGTACCGACCTCACTTAATATGGTGCGCTTCCGTCCGTTGAAGGGGACTGCATTGATTACTCTTGAGGCCAGACTCGTATTTATTCTGGTGGAGAATTTCTTTGGAGGCGAGGGGCGTTTTCGTACCAAGATTGAAGGCCGTGAGTTTACTCCTACAGAAAGACG
Source organism: Akkermansia muciniphila (assembly GCA_963622535.1). GTDB lineage: Bacteria > Pseudomonadota > Gammaproteobacteria > Enterobacterales > Succinivibrionaceae > Succinivibrio. The sequence goes on along the minus strand of CAVFIO010000008.1, from coordinate 11,067 downwards.
CATTATTCAAAAGGTCATAAAGATGACCTTTGAAGACTATAAAGAGGCCTGGGCGCCGGTGATGGATGCTGAATTTGAATACCTCGATTCAGAGGTTAATCCGTCGATGGCCAATATCGTAAGTCCCTCAGAGGTTCTGGTTGTAAACAGGTTTCATATTGATCTTGATGGAGGAAGCGGCGATCTTCATATATGCTTCCCGTACTCCATGATAGAGCCAATCCGCGAGCTGCTTGATGCAGGTGTCCAGTCTGACAAGGGTGATACTGATATACGCTGGAACAAGGCCCTGCGCGAGGAGGTGCTGGATGTTCCGGTTGATATCAGGGCCAAGCTTCTAGATTGCGATCTGACTTTAGGTGAGGTAATGAATTTTAAAGAGGGCGATGTGATCCCGGTTGAAATGCCTGAGGATCTGCTCATATATGTTGAGGATCTGCCTTCCTACCGCGGCAAGCTCGGATGCTCCCGTGACAAGCTTGCTGTCAGGATCAGCCACGTGCTCGAAAGACCTAAGAGCATGAAGAGTGAGATCACCTTCATCAAGGGAACCAATATGGCTCTCAACGATGAGGAGGAGATCCAGGAATATGATGATGACTAAGGTGTTTTATGACAGATGATCAGAAATTAGCCGATGAATGGGCTGCTGCGCTGAATGAACAGGAAGCGGGTGCTGCTGCTGTTGGCGGTGTTGAAACCTCCAGGGCAGATCTGCAAAAGTTTGAAGAGGACAGCATCGAGGAGAGTAAGGTACCTCTGTCACGTGAGGAAAAGCGCAAGCTTGATGCGGTTATGGATATTCCGGTCACCATCACCATGGAGGTCGGACATGCCAAGATCCCGATCCGCAATTTATTACAGTTAAATCAGGGATCGGTTATCGAGCTTGAGCGTCTGGCAGGTGAACCGCTGGATGTTCTGGTAAACGGCACCCTGATTGCCCATGGTGAGGTGGTGGTCGTCAACGATAAATTCGGTATCCGTCTGACTGATGTCATAAGTCAGGTTGAGCGTATTAAAAAGCTTAAATGAAAAATTTAATATTCGGGGCACTTGCAGCAGCTGTCCTCCCCGCTACGGCCCTGGCTCAGGACGGGGGATTGAAAAGTACAGGTGATCTTATCTCATGGCTACTCTCCACCCTTGGAGTGGTAGCCTTTATTTTTATTCTGGCGCTTCTTATTAAGAAAACGAAGGTAAGATTCGGGCAGTCAGGACATCTTACTGTAGTGTCCTCATTAAGCGTGGGCCCAAAGGAACGTGTAGTGGAGATCAAAGCCTGTGGCAGAACTCTTTTATTGGGGGTAGGTCCCGGCAATGTACGGCTGCTTTGTGATTTAAGCACCGGCGAGGATTTTAAAAATGCTGTTACAGACGAGCTTGCCTTAAATAAAATCAGATCAGGTAAGATGACTGACGGCAGTGATGATGAGCACAGACCATCTGAGAGCTCAGATACGCAGAATGATAATGCAGGCAGGAAGAAGATTTGAAACTCTTATTGCAAAATCCACAGCAAAGGGCAGCGCTGCTGTCCTCCTTAAAGCGCAGATTTTTTATCAGTGCTTTTTTAACCCTGCTGTCAGGGGCGGCGCTTTATTTTTTATCGACTGCCAGTGCCGCTGATCTTGATATAACCGCCTTTACAGTTAAGACCAATCCTGACGGTACCTCAGATTACAGCGTGTCACTGCAGGTTGTGATCCTGATGACCCTTTTGTCGTTTCTGCCGTCCATACTGGTGATGATGACCTCGTTTACTCGTATCGTGATAGTGCTGGCTATTTTGCGTCAGGCTATGGGATTGCAGACCTCTCCTTCAAATCAGATCTTAATTGGCATTGGTCTTTTTCTGACGGTTTTCATCATGACTCCGGTGTTTGACAGAGTCTACAGTGATGCCATTGAGCCTTATTTAAATGATCAGATCGATGCGCGCGAGGCCTTTGCCAGAGGACAGATCCCGCTTAAGCATTTTATGATTGAGCAGACCCGTGAGAGCGATCTCAAATCCTTTGCAGACTATGGCAATGTAACTGCGGCCACACCTGAGGAGCTGCCGTTGCGGGTGGTGATCCCCGCCTTCATGGTATCTGAGCTTAAGACTGCCTTTCAGATAGGCTTTATGCTGTTCCTGCCTTTTTTAATCATCGATCTGGTGGTAGCCTCCATTCTCATGGCTATGGGTATGATGATGCTCTCGCCTATGATCGTATCGCTGCCCTTTAAGCTGATGCTTTTTGTGCTGGTAGATGGCTGGTCACTCATCACCGGAACCCTGGTGCAGAGCTTTGGCCTGGGAATTCCTGCTTAGCGGAGGAATGATGGAACCTGAAGTATTTGTTGATATCGTAAGACAGGCCTTAGGCCTCGTGGCCTTACTGGTTGCAGCCTCCATTCTGCCGTCCTTGCTGATAGGTCTTTGTGTGTCTGTCTTTCAGGCGGCAACCTCTATCAATGAGCAGACCTTATCCTTTCTGCCGCGCCTTCTGGTGACGGTCGGGGCTCTGATGCTGGGTGCCCACTGGGGATTGGAAAAGCTGATGTCTTTTTTCAATGAGATTGTTGAGGCTATCCCGCAGGTATTAGGTTAAATGGATTTTACCGATCCTATTGTTCTGGGAAGTCTTGCCTCCTTTATATTCCCTCTTTGCAGGATAGGTGCGTTTTTAGCTGTATTCTTTGTAATTTCAGGATCTAACGTACCGGTAATGGTACGGGCGCTGTTTGCTCTTGCCTTTACCGTATGCGTGCTCCCGTCAATTCCCGCAGCCCCGGAGGGACTTTATCCTTTTTCAGTTGAGGGGATGATGACTGTCGGATCTGAGGTGTTAAAGGGGCTTGCGATAGGTTTTATGACGCAGCTTATTGCGCAGATCTTCTCCATGGCAGGACAGGCAGTTGCCATGCAGACAGGTCTTGGCTTTGCATCTCTGGTCGATCCTGTATCAGGAACCAATGCTCCGGTGGTAGGTCAGTTTTTTACCATTCTGGCGACGCTGGTGTTTCTTGCCTTAAACGGACATCTTGCCTTTATAAGACTGATGCTTGAGAGCTTTAACACCGTGCCCATCGGCTCAGGTATGCTGCCTCCTGATGGTCTGTACGGGATTGCCGCCTTCGGAACGTTCATGTTCCAGGGGGCGGTGGCGATGGCTCTGTCATCAATCTGTACCATGCTTATAGTGAATTTCACCCTGGGTGTGATGACGCGTGCAGCTCCGCAGCTTAATATCTTTTCATTAGGCTTTGCAATTTCCATGATTGTGGGAATTTCCACCATTGTGATATCGCTTGGAGCCTTTATGGGTAATTTCACCGCTGATTTAAATGAGGTAATATCAGCAAGCTGCAGTCTCATCGGTACTGTGTGTAACGATGTCTTTTAAAATGCATTAAATTTTGAAAAACAGGATTTATCCATGACGGATCTTCAAAGCCATATTAATGATCTCGTAAATAAGATTTACGAAAATGATGAAACTCTGATGGGGGATATGATTGGGGTGGTTCCCATTCCTTTCTCTGAGAGTAGCTGTTTATATGAGGGACACCGGATATCCTTCAGACAGATGTGCGAGATCTTCAATGCTCTTCTGGAAAAGCCTGCAGATGCACTTCCTCCTGCCGAGGCTCTGGAGCTTCTTGCATGTTTTATGGCTGTAGCGGAGGTGAATTCACTTTTTCTTTCAGGGCAGGATATTACCGGGGATAAACTCATCGGCTTTGCCTGTTCCTTTGATTATGGCAGGCGCTTTGATAAAAGCTCTGTCTTCAGATCTGATGGTGCCAGGGTTGCCTTTGATGCTTATGCACAGAAGCTGAACCGTATTGATACCGGGGCAGGCCTTGAGCTTGCAGCCTATGCCTTAGCTGAGCTTGAAAGAATGAAACCCTTTAAAATAGCCAATGGTCACTGTGCGCGCATGATGATGAATTACGTGCTTTTGCGCAATGAAATCCCCTGGATATTTTTTGAAGAAAATGACAAAGCTCAATATGATGAGGCCTTGAATCAGTATAAGCAGTCTGGAGATTTAAAGAGTGTCATAGAGCTGATTGCAACTGTTGCACAAAGACAGTTAAGACCATGGCTTAAGGATTGTACGGCATCTGAGAGGGCCTGGCGTGAGGCGCTGGTAGCCAATTGCAGGGATATTTTCAGCTCAGGCAGGCTTTTAAATCTTGCCAGACTGCAGAGTATCATTAAAAAACGTTAGGACGGAACATCTGGAAAGGAAATCTTTATGCAGAGAGGATCATTAATGAAATCCATGAAATTTGATCAGCAGGATTATCTTGATTCAACATACAGCATGCGGGAGCCGAAGCAGATAGAAAAATATTTTAAGTCTCTTCAGGAGGATTTTAAAAAGACCCTGGATAAGACTTTTGCTTTAAATAAAACAGGCTCGGCATATGATGTACTGGCAAAAGCATCAGAGCTTGATGCAGAGATGGCAGCAGTGTCTTTTTTTGAGCGGATCAGTAAATTTAATCCTGCTGATCAGCTGTCACTTCTTATGTTTTCTTTCTCAATGCATTATGCCGTAGCTGATTATGATTTGGAGGGAAAGGATTTCAGTCCGTTTTTCTTGCAGATCTTGCGACTGTCTTAACTTCAAGTGATCCAACTGCATACGTATCAGAGGAAACACAGAAATATGTTTCTCTCTTCTATGTTGACAGCATGGTTTGCTCTCATATTGCAGCCTGCGCCCGTGCCAGAAGCGGGATCAGCCGTGAGATGATAGACAGTCTTGGCAATACTCTGGTAAGCCCGAATCCGCATCAGCATGCAGTATGTGAGATGAGAAGTAAAAATATCAGATCAAAAAAAGGGCAGATAAAATATGCACCTGCTAAGAATATAGAGCAGGATTTGAATGCCTTTTTGGAAAAATTAGCCCTGAGCTTTGCTGATCCTTTTGAGAAGGCTGCATATGCTTTATGTGAATATACGCGTATTCATCCCACTGTGACCAAAACCGGCAACGTTGCCCGTGCATTGATGAATTACTGCCTGCAGGAGGCAGGATTTCCACCATTGCTGATTGTAGGTTCCTTGAACGATGAATATAACGAGGCTCTTGCCCGCTATACTGCTGAGGGGATGAATGTTGAGCCGATGCGCATGCTTTTACGCAAGGCAATCAGACTTTTATGGCAGGAGGATGCGTATGATTTGCTTGCCATGGCAGAAAACGGGCTAGATGATGAGCTGTAATAATAAAGACGTTCAGCTGACAGACTGAGTCCAGAACCTTAATGAAGCTTAAAAACACCGCCGGAAAATGACGGTGTTTTGTATTTAAGACAGCTGCTAATCCTGTTCAAAAACGTAGCAGGGGGTGTAGTCTCTGCCTGAGAGCAGGATCCTTCCCTGATCGATAAAATCACGCATCAGGGTTTCCATGCCGGCAATGATGTCAGCATCACCATGGAGTCGGAACGGACCGTTTTTAGCCACCTCACTGATACCTGCCTCTTTTACATTCCCGGATACAATGCCTGAGAAGGCTGCGCGCAGATTGGCAGCAAGCTTCCACGGCTCCTGATTGCGGTGCAGATCCAGTGCGGCCATGTTTTCATGATTTACCTGCATGGGCTGCTGCAGGATTTCGGGGATCTTGAGTGTCCAGTTGAAGGTATAGGAATCATGAAGCAGAGTCCGGTGATCGGTGACGTTATCCAGCATGTTGCGTACCTGACAGGCAACCTCATGCGGATCGTTATCTATTCTCGTATACAGACGTCTGGCCTCGTTTCCAAAGCAGGTAGTGATGAATTTTTCAAGGGTATCCAGATAGGCTCTGGATTTTTCATTACCGGTAAGGATCAGGGGCAGAATGGTACGTTTGTTCTCAGGATGGAGCTTTAATGCCAGAATAAACAGCAGTTCCTCCGCAGTTCCGGGACCACCCGGGAAAATGATCATGGTATGCCCAAGGCGTACAAAGGCCTCAAGACGCTTTTCTATATCCGGCAGAATAACCAGATCCGATACCATGCAGTTAGGAGGCTCGGCAGCGATGATGGAGGGCTCGGTAAGGCCTATGAGACGGCATCTGTCAGTTGCATTCTGCAGTACATGCCCCATGACAGCCCCCCTCATGGGAGCCTCCATTACACCGGGGCCGCAGCCGGTGCAGACATCAATTTTACGCAGTCCCAGCTGATAGCCCACATCATAGCAGTAGTCGTATTCATCCTGAGGTATGGAGTGACCGCCCCAGCAGACTGCGATATTGGGTTTGAAATTTGCCTTCAGTACATCAGCATTACGCAGGATTAAGAAAATATAGTTAGTAATAAGATCGCAATCGGTACCGGTTCTGATAACCTTTTTGAGCATATCAAGATTGTAAAGCTTGAGCATTACAATATCGCGCAGCACTGCATAGAGATGATTTCTAAGCGAGTTTATGATCTGTCCGTCTACGATAGCAGACTCCGGAGGATTGATTAATTCAATCTTAAGACCGCGCTCGGTACGCACCACGTTGATATCAAAGCTTTCGTAATTTTCCAGAAGCTCCTTGGAATTGTCGGTAATGCTGCCGCTGTTCAGCACTGCCAGGGAGCAGTTGCGGTAAAGATTATAGAGATCTCCCTGATAGATGCTGGAGATACTGTCAGCCTCAATCTGGTTGAGCAAGGCCATAGAACCTGATGGCCATACCACCTGAACTGCCATGAAATCCTCTCTTAAGTGACTTCAGTCACTGCTTGATGTTTTTGTCTGATTGTGAACGCTTTGTGTTAATTCTCTGTGAGAGCTTTGTAATGAGCAACAGCTATTGCCTGATAGTGCGCGCGATCTCACAGACATCACCTGCTGTGGAGCGGACGGGGGTGATATCGATACCGCCGCGTCTGGTAAAGGCACAGGCAACTGTAAGATCAAGCGGGGTCAGCTTTTGCAGGATATCTGAAAAAATAAGCTCGCAGCACTGCTCGTGAAAGCCCTGGTGGGTACGCAGGGATATCAGATAGGCAAGAAGTCCTGCATGATCTATCTTTGGGCCCCTGTATTTGATAATCACCTCGGCGTGATCCGGCTGAGAGGTAACCGGGCACAGCGTTCTGAGTATGTTTGAGCGCAATGTTTCTTCAACAGTTCTGTCATCAGAGTTTTTCAAAAGCGAGGCATCATAGTTATAGGAGATCCTGGATAAGGGTTCACTGTCTATGAGCAGGCCATAACTTCTGTCTGAGAGTTTGAAGGGGCAGTCTTCAAGATCGTAGAGCCTTACCTCAGGACGTGATTTGAGCTCACGCTCCAGATCAGATGTGATGAGATCCTGAACCTCGGTGAGATCTTTAAATTTCGTCATGGTAAATGACAGAAGATAGAGCTTTAATGATTTTGACTCAATAATGCATGGACTTGAGGCATCAACCCTGATAGTGCCGCAGCAGGCTTTTGGAATGCCGTTAAGATCAAGGAAGGTTATTTCATAACAGTGCCAGAGATCAAAGCCCTTAAATTGAGCTTTGCTTAATGAGGCTCTGCCGATGCTGCGTTCAATCGGACGTAAAACCTCAGGATTGTATTCTTCAAAATAAACGGTGGCTGACGAGCCTAGTGATAGATTGCCAACTGGCATGTATAGTCCTTATTTTAAGTTAAAAACCTGCAATTTCGCATGCTTCACTTACGAAGTGATTTTCATTACCCTGAACCTTGGCAATAACCCTGTTCCAGGTGCATTCGTCTTTTTTGGGCGGATAGATATTATTCCATGCCTCATAGAGTCTTTGCTGCTGTTTGGTAATGGAAATATTGTATTCATCTGCCATATATAAATAGGTACGGGCAATGAGTCCGCGGGCTCTTTCAGGAGGCTGGGCCTGACGGTGCTTGAAGTCAACAGCCATTTCGCACTGACCGTACATAGCCTTGCCGTTCCAGTCTGAGAAGCGGTAATTGCTGCGATCGCCGTTGATTTCACCTACTGCAGGATAGAGATTATGGAGATCTCCTTCAATCTTACGGAACTGTTCATCAGTGGTGTTGCATTGCTTGCGTCCGCCGTCCTGCCAGCACAGGCGCTGACGGCCGAATTCCCAGGCCGGCATAATGTGCTCAGCCTCGATACGGGCTGCGCGTTTGGCATTGCGCCGGACCTTATATCCGCAGGCCTTAAGATCAGGATAATAACGGTTTCTTTCAAAGATCAAAGGACAGCCGCAGTATAGCGTTGACGGATTATCAAGCTGTTTCATAATCCCAGGCATCTTTGCTTTAGCCTCGGAGAAGGAATCGAGGGCCTGGGCCTGATGTGAGCAAATGATAGATGCAATTGCTAACGTGGCTGTGAGTAATATTTTTAATTTCATGAGCAGCGCCCCTTTCATGAGTATCATTCCAGTCTGTATACTCTACTCTAAAAATATGCTTTTTGCCCATCAGGAGATTTTATGTTGATTGATTTGACCAGAATTGCAACCTTTGGCGTTGCCGGAAATTTTACCGGTCATCTGGAGCAGGCTGGTGAAGCTGCAGATTTTACAAAAGTTAAGACCGCCGAGGCTAACGCGCCCAAGGCTTTGTTCCCAACCTATATTCCAAATAAACCTGATGATGCCGTACCTGAGTTTTTAACTGTTTATCCCTTCGATGAGTACCGCATCATCTTCCCAAAAGGTGAGCAGAAATTACAGATCGAGCCTGAGTGTGCCATTGTGTGTCAGGTTAAATGGGACAACGGTAAGATCGTGGAGCTCAGGCCTTTTCTTTTTGGTGCTTCAAATGACTGCTCGATCCGTAAGCAGGGGGCTAAGAAGATCTCCGAGAAGAAAAACTGGGGACCGTCATCCAAGGGCTTTGCCTCTCATCAGCTGAAGATTGACAGCTTTGAAAAGGGGGGGATCCTGGACAGATACCGTATCGCCTCCTTCCTGATCCGCGACGGAGTTGCTCATCCTTACGGTGAGGATTCTGCGGTGCGAGACTACAGTTATTTTTATGAAAAGCTTCTGAACTGGTGCATTGATAAGTTTAATAACCAGCCGGATGAAGGGCCTGCCGAGACCATAGGCGAGTATTTAAAGGCGGCAGGCTGTCCGGATACAGTGCTTATCTCTGTAGGTGCCACGCGCTATACAGATTACGGCGAGCATAATTTCCTGCAAAACGGTGATAGGGCGGTCGTGGTCGTATATCCTGAGGATGTCTACAGTCAGGACGAGATCATTCATCGTGCGCAGACTGATAATCTTGAGGAAGAGGATATCTCGGTACTCTATCAGGAAGTCGTTTTATAAAACGGACATCATTGAGTAAATCACTAACTTCATTGTTATGCAGCCCTGTCAGATTGCTGAAATGATCTGCAGGGCTTTGTTTTAAACAGGGGAAAGGACTGTCAGCTGATTTTGGGTATTTTCATGTAATAGCTCAGTTATCGGACCGATCCAGCTCACATGATCCGCACGATGTAGCTCAGTTATCCGCACCCCTCAATTTCCGCTAAAACCCCTCCCTCATTCATCACTTCGTATTTAGACTGCAAAGTGCAGCCGACGTGGCTGTATTTCTGGAGTTTTTATATGAAGAAAACACCAACTTGTAAAATTCAAGCACTCTTTAAGGAGAAAGCACGCAATGCCGAGCTCGGAGCAGGTGCTTTGGCTTTAAAGGCAGGCATGGGCAAAACTACTGCCAGGACGTATCTAGATCTCGCACAGCAGGCAGGAGTTTCTCCTTTAAGCATCATCTGCATGAGTGAGGATGAGCTGGAAAAGCTTTTTGGCGCTCAGAGTAAGGATGATCAAAGCTTTACCGAGCCTGACTGGGAGGATGTCAGAGCCTACATTAATCATCCCCGTGTAGCAGGCCGCAGTCTGCCATCACTCAGGAATGCATGGACGTTTGTTTACCTCAAGCAGAAGTTTCCTGAATACATCTCCGGTGATTCACTACCACAAGGATGCATGAGCTTTTCTACCTTTAAGCGCCGTTACACAGACTACCTTGAGGAGAAGAAGCTGTTAGTGAGTGCCCACAATCCATCTCCGTCTTTAAACTTTGGTCCTGCATCAATGCTGGAGATTGACATGATTGGCGATGCATACCTGTTTGTAGATGAGCACGGCGTAACGCACAGGACGTACATTTTTACGGCAGTTCTGAAGTATTCAGGCCTAATCTACGCAGAAGCTGTGGAAAAGAAGGATTGTGCCGCCTGGTGCCGCTGTATCACCAATGCTTTCTATGCCATAGGCGGAGTTACAGAGGTGATCCGAAGTGATAACGATTCAGCTATTACTATCCACGGCAGTAAGACCAGAGGTACTGAAACTGTATTTAAGCCTGAAATAATCGAACTTTATCGCCAGCTTTCTGTATATGGAGAGCGTTGTCCGGTAAGGAGACCGCAATATAAGGGCTCGTGTGAGAATGCAAATTCAATCATTAATGAGCAGCTATTTGCTGATCCTTCCATTACCTTACCTGCCCACTGCAAAGATCTGGCAGGCTTTAATACCCTGATTGCTACCTGCATTGAGCGCATTAACCTGATGGAGCGAGCTCGTGGACAGCTGTCACGACGCGCTATGTTTGAGGATACGGAGCGTATGCACCTCAAGCCTCTACCATCCAGACGCCCTGTATTCGTTCAGGTAAGAAGCGCCAGCTGTAAAGACTCCGGTTACGTTACCTATAAGGAGAACTATTACTTTATAGGGAAGCAATATCACGGGATGAAGCTGCTGCTCAAAATTACGAATGATCTCAAACTCAATGTGTTAGCACCTGATGGCTTAAAGTCCATCCATATCTATGACATTGCCCCGACCGTAAAGGGCGTGCCGGAGTACGTTAAGGCACCTTGCTTTAAAACTGCCCGCGAAAAGGCTGTTTCTCGAGACCGTGCCTGGTATGAGACCTTCTTTAATCATGAGTGCCAAGGCAAAGAAATTGATCCTAGTGCGATTATTGAGATCATTCACCTGCTTTGGAAGCTCTATCCCAATTCTCAGGCAACGGCCATAAGGCAGTGTAACAAAATCACTTCCATAGCTCAGAAGAAACCTGAAGCTATTGCGATATTAAGC
>CAVFIO010000007.1:0-56323 GCA_963622535.1 Akkermansia muciniphila | reverse complement strand
AGTTCACCTAATGCAATCAGATCTCTAAATGCTTTTTCAATTGAGCTGTCGCTAAGAGTAGGGCAGAGCTCACGTATATCCTGTTTTTTAAAACGTCCTATTTTATATAGACTTGCCTGCCTGACCATTTTAAGTGCAGAAAGCTTGGTTTCAATGAGTGAATAACGATCCTCAAAATCCCTGTAGGCCGCAAGGATTGTACCTAGCAGATATTTTATAAAGGGAAGTGCATCATCACATCCCTCGTGCCAGCCATGCTGTGAATCTGAGAGCGCGCTGTAATACAGATCTTTATTCTGAGCAATTTTGGCCTCTAAGGAAATGTATTTTCCGACGTAAAAGCCATTTCTGTATAAAAGCAGGGTTGTGAGCAGGCGGCTCATACGGCCGTTGCCGTCGTTAAAAGGATGGATACATAGAAAGTCATGGATGAAAATTGCAATAGCAATTAAGGGCTCAACCTCCATGTTGCCGATCACGCGGTTATATTCTGTGCAAATTCTATCCAGAGCTTCAGGAGTTTCAAACGGGGCTAGAGGGGTGAACAGCGTTTCTACCCGTCCGTCAGGATATGTGGCGCTGATATAATTCTGTACGCTTTTGGTCCTGCCGGCCATGGGATTATTCATATGGCTGTATAAGATCTTATGAAGCTGCAGGATATAGTTTTTAGAAATTGGTATGGCATCAAAGCTTTCGTGAATGATATTGAGTACATCACGGTAGCCTGCAATTTCCTGTTCGTCGCGATTTTTAGGTGTTGTTTTTTCCTCTATCAGTTGTTTGATGCGAGTTGTGGTGGAGAAAATCCCCTCAATAGCGTTAGATGCCTCGGTGCTTTGTATTTTTGCTATTTCAACAAGCTTTTCTAATTCCTGTGGCTTTTGCTTAAGATACAGCTCCTGCTTGCCTGCTTCCTTATATATGGCGGCAACCAATTCAAGAATGCCAGAATCCCACTTCTGGTTTTTAAGCTCGGAGTAATTAAAGGATCTCATTACCTTACCTCATTATCTTTACCTTAAAATATAACTAAAAATAAGGGAAAATGCGATAAGTCAGGCGTAAAATTCCTTAATTTTATCCAGAATTTAAGGGAAAATACACCTCAGGCAGGCACAGACCATGTCTTAGGCATGATATTCTCGGCACTTATATCTGCAAGAGCAGATGGCTGCCTTGCATCAGCTGCTCTGACCCCCTAAGGGACACGGAAACTGCATTTAAATGCTCAATTTGAGCAAGGGAATTTTTTTTACCTGCTGCCTGCTCTTATAAATATCAGAAGACAAAGGTCCCCTATAACAGCTTATTTTTTGTTAAGATAACTTAACTGTACAGCTAGTTTGCAGCTTAAATTTATTTTCTGCTGTAGCTAGATCCGCCAAACCATTTTAAAGCTTCTTTTGTGAAAACTCATGAACCGTAACGACAATCATAAGTCTCCTGCAACAATAGATGATGTTCAGGTAACAGTAAGACAGGATGAGTTGATTTGCAGTCTGCTCACGGGATCATACGGGCATAAGGTTGAAAATCTCCTAAAGTATCTTGGAGACTTGTATTCAGCAGACAGGGCATATGTTTTTGAAAAAGACAATGCCAAGGGGATCATGAGCAAAATTCAAAGCTGCTATGCAGAGGGTGTGGTACCTTTTTACGATTATTGCAATGAAATTCCCATTCCATGTTTTGACAGTATTTTTGACAGCTTAAAAAGAGGTGTATGCTCCATTTCCTCCTTAGATGATGAATATGCTAAGGACAGTCCTCTATATCGTTTCTTATCCCCCTTTGCAGTCAGCTCGCTGATGATGGCTCCTCTGGTGATCTCAGGTGAGATCACAGGTTTTGTGATGATTGTTAATCCCAGGGCTAATACAGATATGTGTCTGCTTCTAACCGTAGCGGCAAATTTAATCTGTACTGATCTTCTGGCAAGAAGAAATCTTGCGGAAAATGATGAGTCATACCTCGTATTAGCCAAGGTTCGTGAGCAGTTTGAGACCATGTATTTTGTAGATTTCGCTACAGATTACGTGCATGCTTATAAAACCAACGATAAATATGGGGGACTGTTTACCAGTACTCAGTCTTATTCGCAATCAATGGACTGTTATATCCGAAATGATGTTGCTCTGTCTGACAGAGAAAATGTTGCAAAGGAGACAAAGCCTGACAATGTTATAGCTCGCTTTAAAGAAGAGGACTCATTCATCATAGAGTATGAGGAAAGTGAGCAGAACGGTTCCCGCTACTGCCGTCTGCGCTTTGTCAAAGCTAATGCAGAGGGGACACAGGCTGTCATCATAGGTAAGGATATTACCGGGGAAAGAAAATTTTCTTCAGAGCTTAAAAGCAGAAATAACAGACAGCTGCAGGTAATCAATGCTATTGGCAGTGAATATGACATTTTGCTGCTGGTTAATATCGAGAGCAGAAAATTTATCCCGATCCGTACCATCAAAGAGGATTTTCATAAGGATGCGGTAGAGCTTGTTCTAAGCTATGAGGTCATTGAGGATGCAATGAACGCCTATGCGGAAAAATATATTGCAAAAAATGACAGGGACTTCATCCTGGAGCACACTAAAACCGAGACCATTCTTGCAGAAACTCCGGAAAAGGGCATTCATACCTTAAGCTACAGACGTATTTTCGGCGAAGGTGCCATCTATTATCAGATAAATACGGCCAAGTTCGTAGCTGATGATGGTACTCATTATATTGTGATGGGATTTAGAAATGTCCATGCCCTGGTTGAGGAGGAATCCCGTAAGGCTGCTGTGGCAGCTGAGATGCATGACATCATATCTGCAGCTGAAATGGGGATCTGGCATATTGAGCTCATTGAGGGCAAAAAGCCCCTCATGATAGCCGATAACCGCATGAAGGAGCTGCTTGGAGTCAGCACTCAGAAGGATATATCTCCTGAGGAACTTTATGAGCTGTGGTTCTCAAGAATTAAGCCTGATGCCGTACAGTCAGTGCTGGACAGTGTTGCCAGAATGGAGGCTGGATTACGTGATGAGAATACCTATCTCTGGATCCATCCTACTCTGGGGGAGCGCTATGTTCGCTGCGGCGGTACCAGCATCAAGGTTACTAACGGTTATATACTGCGAGGCTATCATTATGATGTTGATGAGCTTGTTCGTGATAATGAAAAACAGTCAGCTCTGTTAAAGGATGCTCTGGTTGCTGCCGAGCATGCCAACCGCGCCAAGACAACCTTCTTAAACAATATCTCGCATGATATCCGCACTCCGATGAATGCGATCATAGGTTATACCGCCCTGGCCTCAACTCATCTGGATAATAAAGAGCGCATTAAGGATTACTTATCCAAGATCACAACCTCAAGCAGTCAGCTACTGTCTTTGATTAACGATGTTCTGGACATGAGCCGTATTGAAAGCGGTAAGGTGAAGATTGAGGAAACCAAGGTACATCTGCCTGACATACTGCATGATTTAAGAACCATCTCGCAGACTTCAATTCAGGCCAAGCAATTAGATTTCTATATTGATACCGTAGATGTCATTCATGAGGATGTCATCTGTGACAAGCTACGTTTAAATCAGATCCTCTTGAACATACTTTCAAACGCTACAAAATTCACGAGACCCGGCGGTTCAATCAGTGTCCGCGTTATCGAAACACCGTGCCGTATAGTAGGACATGCAGGCTTTGAGTTCCGTATTAAGGATACAGGTATCGGTATCAGCGAGGAATTCCAGAAGCATATTTTTGAAGCCTTCTCCCGTGAGCACAGCTCAACTGTAAGCGGTACCCAAGGCACAGGTCTTGGTATGGCAATTACCAAGAATATCGTGGATATGATGGGAGGCACCATTGAGGTTAAGAGTAAGGAGGGTGTGGGGTCTGAATTTATTGTACGGGTTAAGTTCAAGATAAGTGATGATGTCGTCAGGTATGAGGTGGTACCTGAGCTTCAGGGCGTAAGATCTCTGGTTGCAGATGATAATTCAGATACGGCAATCAGTGTCTGCAATATGCTCAAGTCTATAGGCATGCGCAGTGACTGGACCTTATCCGGCAAGGAAGCAGTATTACGCGCCAAGGTTGCCAAGCAGGATAATGATGAATACGGTGTATATATCATTGACTGGCTCATGCCTGACATGAATGGTATTGAGGCTGTACGTCAGATCCGTCGCCATATAGGAGACAGTGCACCTATCATCATTCTTACTGCCTATGACTGGGGTGATATAGAGGACGAGGCGCGCGAGGCTGGAGTGTCTGCATTTGTATCCAAGCCTATCTTCCTGTCAGAGCTTAGAGATGTTCTGAGTAAGCCGTTTAGAAAAAATGTTATCAAGGAAGAGCCTAAGTCTCAGTATTCAATTGAAGATTACCGCGGCAAGAGAATACTTCTGGTTGAGGATAATAAGCTCAATCAGGAAATTGCCTCAGAGATCCTGTCACAGCATGGATTCTTAGTTGATGTGGCCGAGGATGGTTCACAGGCTGTAGATATATTATCCAGGGCGCATTCCGGACAATATGATCTGGTCCTGATGGATATACAGATGCCAAAGATGAACGGTTATGAGGCTACGCTTGCAATAAGACAGCTTGCCAATAAAGAGGTTGCCAATCTTCCGATCATTGCCATGACTGCCAATGCCTTTGAAGAGGATAAAAAGCAGGCAAGTGACGCCAGTATGAATGACTATATCGCCAAGCCTATAAAAATTGATGAATTCCTGGCGGTAGTTTGCAATAGGATTAAGCTCGATACTACAAGTTCTGAAGAGTGAGTTTTATGATGGAAATAAATAAAAACTTAAAAGCAATGCCTTATGGTGTCGGCAATTTTCATGATCTTCGTTGTGAAGATTTTTTCTATTGTGATAAGACCAAATATATTGAGCTTCTGGAAAAATTCCACATCGATTATCCGCTCATTGTAAGACCGCGCCGTTTTGGAAAAACGTTATTTACCAACACTCTTTTTGACTATTACGATAGTGCCAGGGCCTCATCCTTTGATGATACCTTTAAGGGTACTTATATCTATGATCATAAAACTGCATCTGCTTCTTCTAATGTAACTGATATTCCTAATCTTAAGCAGGTAGTTGCTGTATTTTGCGGCTTTGAGCTTAAAGAATGTGTCGTCCTTTGATTATAAAAAAATGCAGACGAGGACTTAATGATGGAGATGAATACACAATTAAAAATTGTACCTTATGGAACAGGTAACTTTTCAGATCTTCGTAGTGAGGATTTAGCCTATTGTGATAAAACTAGATTCATTGAGCTTTTGGAAAGTTACAAAATAAAATATCCATTTATTGTGCGTCCGCGTCGCTTTGGAAAAACATTATTTACCAATACTCTTTTTGACTATTACGATAGTGCTAAGGCTTCATCCTTTGAGGACAGTTTTAAGGGAACTTATATTTACGATCATAAAACAGCAACAGCATCTTCATATTGTGTGCTTTACTTTTCTTTTGCAGGTATTGCTTCTGGGGACGTTGTAGAAAGTTTTTATTCGTTACTAAAATGCAGTTTTGAGGATTTTTTTGATAGATATCCTGTGATCGATCAAGAGCGTTTTTTTTCAGAAAAATATAAAACTCCTGCGATATTTTTTAGACAGTTTATTTCAAAGATCAAATCAGTAATCCCCCATAAACTATATGTAATTATAGATGAGTATGATCAGTTCACTAATGATCTGCTTTCAAGAGACGTTGAACGTTTTAAAGAGATCACCCGTTCTGAAGGTTTTTTAAAGGATTTTTATGTAGCTTTGAAGTTTGCCTGTGATGTTGGTGTAGTGAAACGTACATTTATTACAGGAGTGACCTCAGTATCCTTAGACTCCATGACTTCGGGATTTAATATTGCTGAGAAGATTAATACAGAGTCTCTTTTTGCTACATTGTTTGGTTTTACTGATGATGAGCTTAAGAACCTCATCCCACAGGTTATAGATCTTAAACGTTATGGACATAGCGTTGATGAAGTCTTTGCGCGTATGAAGGAGCTATACGATGGTTATCGTTTTAGCTTAGAGAGTGAGGAAACGGTCTTTAATGCCTCAATGTCTTTATATTATCTGCGTAAACTATCTTTATTAAATCAGGAACCAAGCAATCTCTTAGATCCTGCTTTTGCACAGGATTTGTCTAAAATTCATGGCATTTTAAGCCTGGGTAATATGGATTTTGTGAGGGATGTAGTAACTAAAGCTCTACATTTTCAAAAAATAACTTGTGATGAATTACCTGAGGCCATCAATTTAAATTCCAAAAATCTCCTAGATAACAGTGACTTGATCTCTTTGATGGTGTATTTAGGTTATCTGACTTATGCAGATGATGAATTTAGCTTTAAGATTCCAAATAAGACAATATGTAAACAATTTTTTGAGTACTACTTAAAATTTTTGTGTGGCCTGAATAGATTTAATCTCAATGCAAGAGATTTTAAAGAGGCTTTTATAGAGCTTGCACAAGGCAATCCTGGATGCCTGTTAGAAACAGTCAGTGCCCGGTTTATGAAGAGCAGTGGCATTCATGCAGCAGCTCATCTTGATGAGAGCAATCTGCAGACTGCTTTGCAGGCAGTAATGTTTTTCAGTGATGGCTATGAGGTAAAGGCAGAAGAAGAGGCCTTAGGGCAGGGCTATACTGATCTGATTTTGAAGTCAAAGGATCCTGCAAGACCATCCTATATCTTTGAGCTTAAATATCTTAAGAAAACAGCCTGCAGTGAAGAGCAGATTGCCAGGGCCAGGAGTGAGGCAATATCTCAGCTTGAACGCTATAAGAGTGCCAATAATGTAACTGATATTCCTAATCTTAAGCAGGTTGTGGCAGTATTTGGCGGCTTTGAGCTCAAGGATTGTACAGTCTCCTAAGGGGAGCTGAAAGCATAGCTTTTCTAAGCTCTATCTAAGAGGGGCCGGCTAATCTCAGGCACAGGTAGAAAAAGTGCGAGGATCTTGTTGAAAATAAAAAGATCGGACGCATGTATGAAATTAGGCTCACAAAGAGTGCAAAGCACTTTTGCTGTATCTTTGCTTTGCTAAAATTGCCCCTAATCAGGATCTGATTTTACAGATCTGCAAGGTATGAGAGAAAAATCATGGTTGCCATCAGAACCACCCACGAAGCATCTTTTAATTTCAAGGATTGGCTAGACGGTCTTAAGCTTAATACTCTAGAGAAGGAACAGCTGCATGAGACCTATGACTTTGTAATTGCCAGACTTCAGGATAAGGAAAAGAAATTAAAGGATGCGGATATTGCCCGTGATACCGAAAATTTCGTCAAGCTTTCAGCGGAAATTGTATCGGCAATTATGATGCTCAATATGGATCTGCTCTCTCTGAAGGTCAGCATTATCTATCCGGCTTTTGAAAAAGGTTATATCACAGGCGCCGAGATCGCTGAGCACTTTGGTGTTGAGGCTCAAAAGCTGCTGATGAGTGTGCGCGACATGGAGGCTATACGTTTCCTGCATACCATCAATAACGCAGGCGAAAATGATGAGGCCAAGGTCGATAGAGTGCGTCGTATGATGCTCGCTATGATTCAGGACGTACGTGCGGTTGTCATCAAGTTAGGTGAACGTATTGCAGTTATCCGTGCCTCAAAATATGCAGATGATGCCACGCAGCAGGCTATTGCACGCGAGATAGCAAATATCTATGCTCCTCTTGCTAACCGTCTGGGGATCGGTCAGTTAAAGTGGGAGCTTGAGGATCTGGCCTTCCGTTTTCTGCACAAGGATGAGTATAAGGAAATTGCCCGCGATCTCGGTGAACGCCGTGTGGAGCGTGAGCAGTATATCGACAATTTTGTAAATGAGCTTAAGGAGCTGTTAAACAAGGAAGGGATAAACTGTGAGGTTTACGGCCGCCCGAAGCACATTTACTCCATCTGGCGCAAAATGCAGCGCAAGCACCTTGCCTTCAATCAGCTCTATGATATCCGTGCAGTACGTGTGATCGTAGACAAGATCACTGACTGCTACACCGCTTTGTCTATAGTGCATACCCGCTGGAAGCATATCCAGAAGGAATTTGACGATTACATCGCCAATCCCAAGGCTAATGGTTATCAGTCAATCCATACTGTTGTTTTGGGAGATGGTGACAAGGCTGTAGAAATCCAGATCCGTACCCGCAATATGCATAATACAGCCGAGCTTGGAGTAGCTGCACACTGGAAATACAAGGAAGGTGCAGGACAGAGCTCAGGTGTTGAGCAGCGTATTAACTGGCTGCGTAAGCTTCTTGCATGGAGGGATGATCTCGTTGAATCCGGTACCCTGATGGAGAAATTCCGCAATCAGGTATTTGAGGACAGAGTCTATGTCTTCACCCCTGCAGGTGAGGTTCTTGATCTGCCAAACGGCGCAACCCCTCTGGACTTTGCCTATCAGGTACATACCATGGTAGGTCACCGCTGCATCGGAGCTAAGGTCAACGGACGCATTGTTCCTTTTACCTATCAGCTGAAAACCGATGA
The DNA here is from genome assembly GCA_963622535.1 of Akkermansia muciniphila. Taxonomy (GTDB): domain Bacteria; phylum Pseudomonadota; class Gammaproteobacteria; order Enterobacterales; family Succinivibrionaceae; genus Succinivibrio. The sequence continues at coordinate 47,807 of CAVFIO010000007.1, read as the reverse complement.
GACCTGTGAAATCATCACCCAGAAAAATCCCAATCCTTCACGTGACTGGCTAAATCCTGAAAACGGCTTCTTAAAGACAGCCAAGGCCCGTGCCAAGGTTCAGGCTTATTTCAGGAAGGTGGATTACGGCCTGAATCGTCAGGCCGGAGCCGAACAGCTGGCACTTGAGTGCGAAAAGCGTTCGCTTCCTCTAAACAAGGATCAGATCACCTCCTTCCTAACCCAGATCGCAAGCCTGGAGCACTTTAATGTCAAGAAAGCTGATGATATCTATGCCGGCATCGGTCAGGGGGATTTCAATGTTCAGACCGTGGCCTCCTATATTGAGGAGAAGAGCGGGGTTAATAAGCCGGATGAATCTGATGAGGCCATCTCCAGACTGATTGAGGAGAAGGGCAAAAATATTCAGGCTCAGGCCAACAGCTCGCATCAGAAATCAGGATCGGTGACAGTTGAGGGCATTGATAATCTTCTGACTCATGTATCGCGCTGCTGCCAGCCGATCCCCGGAGATGAGATCGTAGGCTTTATCACCAAGGGACGGGGAGTATCTATTCACCGCCGTGACTGCGAGCAGTTAAAAAAGCTTGCCATATCCGACCCTGACAGGGTGATCACCGCGCAGTGGGGGAATATGCAAAATGCATCCTATACCCTTACCATGCGCATTACAGGCCAGGATTATCCGGGCTTCTTACGTGATGTAACCACGCTGATTGCAAATGATAAATTAAATATCGCCGGTGTCAGATCGCGTGTTGAGCGCAAGCAGATGCTGTCAATTATTGATATAGATCTGTTAATTCCGAATATCACCGCCTTTGATCGAATTCGCACGAAGATCGCGGCCATGTCCAAGGTTACGGCTGTCGAACGTCTGTAGTGTAGATTTCTGGCATGGAGGGCAGGAAAATGCGGCGGCCCTCTGTGCTATAATTCGGCTTTAAAATGAATTTTTTTAGATCCGGAGAAGTCATGTCTGCATCTACTGATAATAAGGCAGTAAAGAGCGCTGAAAAGAAGCCAAAGATTATTTTCGTAACTGGCGGTGTAGTCTCTTCATTAGGTAAGGGTATTGCCGGCGCCTCCTTGGCCGCTGTATTAGAGGCTCGCGGTCTTAAGGTTACTATCATCAAGCTTGATCCTTATATCAATGTTGATCCGGGCACGATGAGCCCTATTCAGCACGGTGAGGTTTTCGTAACCGAGGACGGTGCTGAGACCGATCTGGATCTCGGACACTATGAGCGTTTCATCACCTCCAAGATGTCCCGCAAGAATAACTGCACCACCGGCAAGATTTATTCCGAGGTTATCCGCAAGGAGCGCCGCGGTGACTATCTGGGCGCAACCATTCAGGTTATTCCGCATATTACCAATGCCATCAAGGAGAAGATCCTTGAGGGAGCCGAGGGCAATGATATTACTTTAGTTGAGATCGGCGGTACCGTAGGTGATATCGAGTCTCAGCCTTTCCTTGAGGCCATCCGTCAGCTGGCAGTTGAGATCGGCCGTGAAAACGCCATGTTCATGCACCTGACCCTGGTGCCTTATCTTAAGACCTCAGGTGAGGTTAAGACCAAGCCTACCCAGCACAGCGTTAAGGAACTGCTCTCTATCGGCATTCAGCCTGATGTGCTGGTTCTGCGCTCTGAGGTATCTATTCCTCCGCATGAGCGTCATAAGATCGCCATGTTCTGTAACGTTCCTGAGCGTGCTGTGATTTCCATGCAGGACGTGGATTCTATCTACAAGATCCCGGCAATGCTTAAGAGCCAGTATTTAGATCAGCTCGTGATGGACCGCTTCGGCTTCAAGGATATGCCTGAGGCTGATCTTTCTGACTGGGAGCAGGTGCTCTATCAGCAGGCCAATACCCTGGGCGAGGTTAATATCGGCATGGTCGGCAAGTATGTCGAGCTGCACGATGCCTACAAGTCTGTAAACGAGGCCTTAAAGCACGGCGGCCTGAAGAACCGTCTGTCTGTAAACATTAAATACATCGATTCAGAGGACGTCGAGGTCAAGGGCGAAGAGGTCTTAAAGGACTTGGATGCTATCCTGGTTCCCGGCGGCTTCGGCTCCCGCGGTGTTGAAGGCAAGATCCGTGCTGCCAAATACGCCCGTGAAAATAACATCCCTTATCTTGGCATCTGCTTAGGTATGCAGGTTGCCATTATCGAGTATGCCCGTGATATGGCCGGTATGGACGGTGCCAACTCCACCGAGTTTAATCCTGATACCAAATACCCGGTTGTCGGATTGATCACCGAGTGGCTTGATGAGGCCGGTCGTGTTGAGAAGCGCTCCGGTGCTTCGGATCTGGGCGGTACCATGCGTCTTGGCGGACAGCTTTGCCATTTGAAGGAAGGCTCTCTGGTACGCAAGCTCTACGGCACCGATGATATCGTTGAGCGTCACCGTCACCGTTATGAGGTTAACAACAATCTTATCGGCAAGCTTGAAGAGGCCGGCCTTAAGATTGCAGGTCTGTCAACTGACAACAAGCTTGTGGAGTGTGTGGAGCTTCCTGATCACCCCTGGTACATCGGTGTTCAGTTCCATCCCGAGTTTACCTCCAATCCGCGCAAGGGACATCCGCTCTTTATCGGCTTTATCAAGGCCGCTAAGGAATATCAGGACAGCCACCGCTGATATTAATGATCCGGCGCAGGCCGGATTTATTTAGTGCAGAGCTTGTGAGATGAAATTACTCACCTTAATCGTAGTGCTGGTAATCGGTTATCTCGGCTATGATACCTATTATGGCCGTAACGGTTATGTTCAGTATCAGGCGGTAGAGGCTAAGGTGCAGGATGCCCGTGAGAAGTCTGACAAGCTCTCCATGCGTAATCAGGCTGTAGCAGATGAGATCGAGGATCTTCAGCAGGATAATCTTACTGTTGAGGAGCTGGCCCGTGATGAGCTGGGCATGATTAAGCCCGGTGAAACCTTCTATAGAGTGATTGATACCAATCAAAAGACTCCATCAAAAAACGGCAGGTAATTCATGAAACTTGTCGCTGATGCCGTGATCCCCGCTGCGGGAGTCGGCAAGCGTATGGGGAGTAAAATCCCCAAGCAGTATTTAAAGCTCGGTGAGCTCACCGTGCTTGAGCGTAGCTGCAGAATCTTTTTAGAAAATCCCCGTATAAGACGCGTTATTATTGCGGTAAATCCTGACGATCCGATCTTCAGAACTCTTGATATTGCTAATCATCCCAAGGTTATCAGGGCTCTTGGCGGCAGGGAGCGGGCTGACAGTGTGCTAAACGGTCTTGCCAATGTCAGTGCTGATTTTGTTCTGGTGCATGATGCGGCCCGTCCCCTTTTGAGTGAGGAGGATTTAGAAGCCTTGCTGGATGCGGGATTTAAATCCGCAGATGGCGCCATTCTGGCCTCCAAAATGGCAGATACCGTGAAGAAGAGCTCTAAAAATACGGAAACGGCCGGGATGATTTTCCCGTCTGTTTCAAGGACTGTACCCCGTGAGTGCCTCTATCGGGCTTTGACTCCGCAGATGTTCAGCACCGACCTTCTGATAAAGTCGCTGACGGTTGCCATGAATAAAGGGGTTAATGTTACTGATGAGGCCTCAGCAGTGGAGAGTTGCGGAGGTCATCCGCTCCTTGTTGAGTGCAAAATGCCGAATTTTAAGCTTACCTCGCCTCAGGATCTCATTCTGGCGCAGGCCCTGTTACAGTTTGAAGGAAAATTATGATTAGGATAGGACACGGTTTTGATGTACACCGTTTCGGTGGAGAGGGACCATGTATTCTGGGTGGTGTAAAGGTTCCCTATGAGAGGGGACTTATTGCCCATTCTGATGGTGATGTGGTGCTGCATGCGATCTCTGATGCCCTCTTAGGTGCCCTGGCTCTTGGAGATATCGGACATTTCTATCCTGATAATGATGAAAAATATAAGAACATCGACAGCAGGGTATTATTGCGTGATGTTGTGGAAAAAATTAATGAGCAGGGTTATCACGTGGTAAATGTGGATGCCACCATCATTGCCCAGGCTCCAAAGATGGCTGCCTATGAGCCTGCTATGCGCGAAAATACGGCAGCTGATTTAAAAGTCAGCTTAGACAGGGTAAGCATCAAGGCTACCACTACGGAAAAACTGGGCTTCACCGGCCGTGCCGAGGGCATTGCAGTTGAGGCTGTCTGTTTGCTTGAAAAGGATTAAGGGCAGGATTTTAAAGATATGTCACTGCAGAAATTTAATATCTTTACACGCATGTATGATCTCTGTATCAGACTTGCCAGGCATCCTAAGGCATTATGGTTCTTATGCATTAACAGCATCATAGAATCAATCTTCTGGCCTATACCGCCTGATGTCATGCTGGCACCCATGTGCCTGGCCCGCCCGAAGAGGGCTTATTTTTATGCCGGAGCGGCGGTGCTGTCCTCAGTAATAGGTGCCGTCTGCGGCTATTATCTCGGGTATTTTATTTATGATCCCTATATCAAGGATCTGATTGAATACTTCGGTCAGCAGCACAATGTGGCTGTTGTCCGCGGCTGGTTTGCCATGGAATATGGCGTGCTCATGATTTTTATCGGGGCCTTCACTCCGATCCCCTATAAGGTGATCGCTGTGACCTCGGGTGTGATGGCTGCCGAGAGTGTGCTTGCTACAGGATCTGCCGGCATGCTTTCTATTATGTTCTTTGTACCGGTGTCCCTGCTTGGTCGCGGTCTGCGCTTTTTCCTGGAGGCCGGTGTGATTTCCTGGGGCGGCGAGCGTATGGAGCGTGCTATCAGACGCTACATCGACGTAATCGGCTGGGCTATGGTTGGACTTATTGTCGTATATGTTGCATATAAACTCATTGTATAAATTTAAAAATTATCTAGGCTTAATCTCTGTCTGCGGGATCTCACTGCTCACAGGCTGTATTTCAAATGATCCCAATGCTCCTAAGCAGGTTGTGACGGTAGAGGATGCAAAATCAGGACACCGTACCGTTAACAGCAGCTATACGGCAAGGCAAAGCTCCGGCAGCAAGGCAACAACGAAGGTTGTTTCGCATACTGTTAATGCAACTCCTCAGAGCTTTCAGGAGCAGCCTCTGGGAACAGTAAGCACTGCTCCTGCAGGCGGTACTGATTATCGTGTGGTACAGGGTGATACCCTGTTCTCAATTGCCTTCCGCTATGGTCAGAATTACCAGACCCTGGCTCAGGAAAACGGGATTGAGCCTCCGTATAACATCAAGGTGGGGCAGTTGATCCATATCAAGGGATCTGCAGCCGAGACTGATACTGCAACCGCATCCCAGTCAGGAACCTATACTGTAAAGAATGGCGATACCCTGACCTCTGTTGCCAAGGCTCATGATCTTCCTCCGTCAGCTATCGTCAGAGTCAATAATCTCAGCTATCCGTATAAGCTGGTCCCGGGGCAGAAGCTTACCTTAGAGGACCCCGATGCCGTCCGTAAGGTAGAGAAGACCGAGCAGAAGGTGGTTCCGGTCGCAGGTGCAAGTGAAGCCGCCTCAAGTTCAGCAGCAGTCGTTTCCGGCAGCTCAAAGAGTGATAATAATGCGGCCGTCACCGCAAATGAGCCTGTCAAGGTGGTCTCAGGCAGAACCCGTACTGCAGGTGGCGTCGTGTGGATGTGGCCTGCTAACGGTAAGGTTGTCAAGGGCTTCAGCCTCAATGAAAACGGCAACAAGGGCATCGATATTGCAGGAAGCCGCGGGCAGAACGTAATGTCGGCCGCCGACGGTCAGGTTGTGTATTCAGGATCAGCGCTGCGGGGCTATGGCAAGCTGATTATTATCAATCATGATAATGAATATCTGTCAGCCTATGCACATAATGATAAACTGCTGGTAAAGGAAGGGCAGAAGGTGAAACGCGGTCAGGTGATCGCCAACATGGGCTCAACCGATGCTTCAAGCGTGCAGTTACACTTTGAGATCCGCTATAAGGGTAAATCTGTAAATCCTCTGGGGTACTTGCCTAAGTAGATGATCTCAGGCAGTGAGGATATGCTTAGTGCCTGATGAAAAAAACAGCGCCTCTGGCAGAGCAGAGGCTGCAGCTTTAAAGAACAGGGCCCGCTCGTCCGGTGACAGGGAGCGGGGCCTTGATCTTGTGTCCGATTACATGCAATCCATTCGATCGATTGCACTTCTTACTCATAAAGAGGAGATTGAGCTTGCGCACCGTATTGCCAGGGGAGATCTCGATGCCTACCACAAGCTCATTACCGCCAATCTGAGACTGGTTGTGAATATTGCCAAGGATTACCGTAACCGCGGAATTCCCATGCTTGATCTCATTGAAGAGGGCAATCTCGGGTTAATTCATGCGGTTACGATGTTTGATCCTGACAAGGGCTTCAGATTTGCAACCTATGCCACCTGGTGGGTCAGGCAGTCCGTTGAGCTGGCAGTTACCAAGCAGTCACGCTTTGTACGTCTGCCGTTGCATATCCTGAAGCAGGCCAATAAATACCTGAGCATCAAATATAAGCTGCAGGAAAAGCTGCATACGGAGTCTGTCAGCGATCTGCAGATTGCCAGTGAATGCGGTGATGATGTTGAGCATGTGCGCAGGATCCTGGGCATAGTCGATGCAACCAGGCCTGTTGATAATATAGTGAACAGTCCAGATGATGATGACGGGCTGTCGCTGATGGATATTTCACCTGACAGCTCGGCTGCAAGCGCGGCTCACAGCATCTATCGTGAGGAGCTGGTCTTTCTTGTAAGATCCTATCTTGCAACTCTAAGCCCCAGAGAAAAACACGTCCTTATGGCGCGCTTCGGAATTGCAGGCGGTGATGAGATGAGCCTTGATAATATAGGATCCTCGGTAAATTTAACGCGCGAAAGAGTACGCCAGATCCAGTTAAGGCTCATGCGCTCCTTAAAGCAGTACTGTCTTTCCCGGGGTATTGAAAATGCCTCCTTAATCGATGAGGAGGACGATAAGAATTAAGGCCGTGACCGGCTACGGCCTTGTAAGATCAGTGCTTTAAGCTTTCCTTTAACTGATAAAGAGTATTGAGCGCTGCAAGCGGAGTCAGTGAGTTTATATCAAGATCTTCAATTTTCTGTGCCAGCTCATTGAAACGGGGATCGGGTGCAGTGCCCGGGCCTGAAGCTGTATCTGCATCATCAGCTTTTGCATTTGGATCTTTTGCTTCGCTGCTGTCATCTTTGATATGAGCCGTGGCTTTGATCCTGCCTACAGCTGTTTCATCACTGCTTTTTATGGCATGGGTTGCCATGGAGATAACCTCATCAGGAAGTCCGGCAAGTCGTCCTACCTCTATTGCATAGGAATGGGAGATGGCACCTGCGCTTACATGATAGAGGAATACGATCCTGCCGCCTGTCTCCTTTGCCTTGAAACAGAGATTACGGATCTGCGGATATTTACCCTCTAAATTACATATCTCGGAGTAGTGAGTTGAAAACAGTGACAGGCAGGAGAGCTTTGATGAAAGGTAGACGGCAATGGCATATGCAAGACTTGCCCCCTCGACAGCGCTGGTACCGCGTCCCACCTCATCCATTAACACCAGGGATTTTGCAGTGGCATTATTCAGTATAGATGAGGCTTCCTCCATCTCCACCATGAAGGTGGAGCGCCCTGATACCAGATCATCCGAGGCTCCGATGCGGGTGAAGATACGATCGACATCTCCGATGATGGCAGCCTTTGCAGGTACAAAGGATCCGGCTCTTGCCATGATGGTGATGAGGGCTGTCTGGCGCATATAGGTGGATTTACCGCCCATGTTAGGTCCGGTGATCACCAGCATACGCTCAACACCCATGGATACGGAGTTGGCAACAAAGGGCTTGCTGGTAAGTGTTTCAATTACCGCATGGCGACCGTCGGTAATGGAGATCACACTGTCAGAGCTCAGAGCCGGGCGTACATAATGGTATTCATCAGCAACGGCCGCAAGTGACAGCTGGGCATCAAGCAGTGATAATTCACAGGAGAGCTTTGACAGCTGCGGCAGCACTTCCTGCAGCTTCAGGATAAGATCGTCATAGAGCTCCTTTTCGCGTTCAAGAGAGCGCTCCTTGGCTGTGAGTGTTTTTTCCTCAAGATTGCGCAATTCCTTCGTGGTGTAGCGCTCAACATTCTTCAGGGTCTGCTTTCTGTGGTAATGCTCGGGAACATTTTCTGCCTGGGAGCGCGGAACCTCGATAAAGTAGCCGGAGATGGAGTTGAAGTTAACCTTAAGTCCGGCAATTTTTGTAGCCTCGCGCTCACGCTCTTCCATCTTCTGCAGAAGATCAGAGGAGCCGTTCATAAGCTGTCTTAGGGAATCAAGCTCCTCATCAAAGCTGTCGGCAAATACATTGCCGTCGCGCACGAGCGTTGCTGGAACCTCTTTGATAGCCCGGCACAGAAGCTCATAGATATCAGGCAGAGGATCAAGCCTGGCTGCGAGGTTGCAGAGGATCTGCGAGAGTGAATTATTGAGGAACTCCCTGATGCGGGGTATGGTTTTAAGTCCCTCACGCAGTACCATGAGATCCTTAGGTCTTGCCGAGGCCAGGCCTATACGGGCGGTGATACGCTCAAGATCGCCAATATGATCAAGCATCTCAAACAGATGTGCCCTGTCTGTTGCAAGCAGAGCCTCAACTACATCCAGACGGTCGTTTACCGCATTGTTATCACGTAACGGCTCCAGGATCATACGGCGCAGGTGACGCGAGCCCATGGCTGTTGCTGTTTTGTCAAGCACGGACAGCAGTGAGCCGTGAAATTCGCCGCGAAGATTGGTAACCAGCTCCAGATTGCGTGATGCAGTCTGATCAAGCAAAAGCTGAGCGCTGGCATCATCACGGGATATGGAGCGGATGTGCTCTATATCTCCGGTCTGGGTGGTCTTTACATAGGCTAAAAGAGCTCCTGCGGCACTTATGCCGTCCTCGATATTCTCGATGCCGAAGCCAAAGAGGGTCTGGGTCTTAAATTGCTTACACAGCAGGCGGTAGCAGGACTGCAGATCAAAGGACCACTGGGGGACCTCCTTGATGCTTTTGCAGGAGGTGAAGAGCTCCTTGTGCCTAAAATCCTCAGAATAGACCACCTCGGCAGGGCTTACCTTATCAAGATACAGTGAGAGCTCTTTTAAATCCCTGGCAATTGAGCATTTAAAGACTCCTGAGCCCAATGATAAATAGGCTATGCCGAAGTAGTGGCTGCCTTCAGTTACGCAGGCAATGAGGTTATCCTCTCTGTCAGGTGCAATGCCGTCATCGGTTGCAGTTCCGGGAGTTACGATGCGCGAGACCTTACGGTAAAAGCTCTTGGTCTTTTTATTTTCTGTTTTATCCTCAATCTGCTCACAGATCACCACCGACTCGCCCATGCGTATCAGGCGTGAGATATAGTTGTCTACTGCATGAAAGGGGACTCCTGCCAGCGGGATCGGCTGTCCCTTGTTGGTTCCGCGATGGGTCAGGGTGAGATTTAACAGACGGGAGGCCTTGACGGCATCGTCAAAAAACATTTCATAGAAATCTCCAAGGCGGTAGAACACCAGATCATTAGGATATTTCTCCTTAACATCAAAGTATTGTTTCATCATTGGCGTAGAGCCTTCTTTGAGTTCAGAAATATCGGTCATGGTGATGTCCAGAGTTTAGAGATTCAATGAGAAATAGCATGCTATAAAACAGGCATCTATTATAATGAAGAAGTCTGTGATCCTGTGAGATGAATAGCGCATAGAGTAAATAGACTAAGTGATAAAAATATATCCTTATTTAAAAAATAACTTTAATCAGTACAAAAATTGTATATAATCTCTGCATAAGGTTTGACCAATCCAATTTACACGGAGCGTATTATGGCAGCCAAAAAAGATACCAAGTCTACCAAGGCCGGAGCAAACAAGAACTTTAAGAGCACCTTGTCTGCTGCCAATCTCACCAAGGATCCTGATAAGGAGCAGGCTCTGCAGGCCGCCCTTGATCAGATTGAGCGCACCTTCGGTACCGGTGCCATCATGCGTCTTGGGCAGAATACCAATATCGACATCGAGGCAATTCCTACAGGCTCTCTGTCTCTGGATGTCGCCTTAGGTATCGGCGGTCTGCCCATGGGCCGTGTGATTGAGATCTTCGGACCTGAGTCTTCAGGTAAGACCACTCTGACGCTGGAGGTTATCGCTCAGGCTCAGAAGAAGGGCAAGATCTGCGCCTTCATCGATGCCGAGCATGCCCTCGATCCTCTTTATGCCAAGCGTCTTGGGGTTAAGATTGAGGATGTCTTTGTCGCTCAGCCTGATAACGGCGAGCAGGCTCTGGATATCTGCGAGACCCTGGTGCGTTCAGGCTCCATTGATGTCGTGGTTATCGACTCGGTTGCAGCTCTGGTTCCCAAGGCTGAAATTGAAGGTGATATGGGTGATTCCCACGTAGGTCTGCAGGCACGTCTGATGTCACAGGCTCTGCGTAAGCTCACCGGCATCATCAAGCAGGCCAACTGCATGGTGATCTTCATCAACCAGCTGCGTATGAAGATCGGTATGTCTTATGGAAATCCTGAAACCACCACCGGCGGTAATGCCTTGAAGTATTACGCTTCAGTACGTCTGGATATCCGCAAGGGTGGAACCATTACCAAATCTGAAAAGAAGGAAAAGGGGGCACCCAAGGCTCCAAAGGGTGAGGAGGAGAATGTAATCGGCAATCTGACCCGTGTTAAGGTGGTTAAGAATAAGGTCGCCCCTCCTTTTAAGACTGCGCACTTTGATATTCTCTTTAACCATGGTATTTACAGAGAAGGCGAGCTCCTGGATCTTGGTGAGAAAGTAAAATGTGTCAAGAAAACCGGAGCCTGGTACAGCTATGGTGATCTGAAGATCGGTCAGGGACGCATCAATGCCGGCAAGTATCTTGAGGAACATCCGGAGGCTGCCGAGGATATTGAGAACAAGATCCGTGAATTCTTCAAGCAGAATGCCTCCTATGCCGAGGCCATGGATCTGCTGGATGAGGCAGTGGATACTGAAGCTGTCTCCGTAGATGATGATGTGCCGGCACCTGCTGATGATATGGATGCAATCTCTGATGAGGATCTCATCACCGAGTTCCCCGAGGATCTGTAATATCCCAGGCAGCAGATGATATCCAAGGAAAAAAGTAAGGACGCAGCGCGCTGTTACAATTATGCACTGCGTCTTCTGACATCCCGCGAATACGGTTTTGAGGAGCTGGTGCGTAAGCTTGAGGGCAAATACGATGAGGAGCTGGCTTTAGAGACTGCAGAAAAATGCCGGGATTGCGGCTATCAGAGTGATGAACGGGCTGCCGAGATGCTGGCCCGTCATGCCATAGGCCGTCTTGCAGGGCCTAAGAGTGCAGTTGTTGACTGCATGAAGCGCGGTATCGATCCTTCTTTGCTGGATGATGCCTTCAGTGAGGTTGATTTTGAAGAGCTTGCCTGTACATTTCTTGAGCGAAAGTACGGACAGGACGTGGAAATTGACTACAAAATGAAGCAGAAAATGCTCGGAGCCTTATACCGTCGCGGCTTCAGTGCCGCAACAGGTATTGCTGCATTAAGGCAATTTTTGGCATCTTTGTCTTGAAAACCCTTCTTTGATTGTATAATTCTCAATTGGCAAAAAAAGGCCCTTTTAATACAGGTTTTTTTCTATGTATATGACAACAGACCAGATACGTCAGACATATCTGGATTTCTTCAAGTCCCACGGACACACCGTGGTGCGCTCGAGTTCACTGGTGCCGCATAACGATCCTACCCTGCTGTTTACCAACGCAGGTATGAATCAGTTCAAGGATATCTATCTTGGTAAAGAGAAACGTCCTTACGTGCGTGCAACTACCGCTCAGAAATGCGTACGCGCAGGCGGTAAGCAGAACGATCTTGAAAACGTCGGTTATACCGCAAGACATCACACCTTCTTTGAAATGCTGGGCAACTTCAGCTTTGGTGATTATTTCAAGAAGGAAGCAATTACCTACGCCTGGACTCTTCTGACCGAGGGCTTCGGTCTTCCCAAGGAGTCTCTGACCGTTACCGTCTATGATAAGGATGATGAAGCCTATAACATCTGGAAGGACATCATCAAGGTTCCGGTAGAGAAGATCATCCGCATAGGCGATAACAAGGGCGGTGCCTTCAATTCTGACAATTTCTGGCAGATGGGCGATACCGGTCCCTGCGGTCCCTGCTCTGAGATTTTCTACGATCACGGTGATGACATCTGGGGAGGTCCTCCGGGATCACCTGAAGAAGACGGTGACCGCTTCATTGAAGTATGGAACATCGTGTTCATGCAGTACAACCGTAAGGCTGACGGCACTTTTGAGAAGCTGGCTAAGCCTATGATCGACAACGGTCTCGGTCTTGAGCGTATCGCTGCTGTATTGCAGGGGGTACATTCAAACTATGATATCGATCTGTTCGTGTCATTAGAGAAGGCTGCAGCTGAGATCCTGGGTGTAAGCGATCTTAAGGATAAGTCTCTGCGTGTAATATCAGATCACATCCGCTCCTGCTCCTTCCTGATTGCAGACGGTGTCCTGCCTTCAAATGAAGGCCGTGGCTATGTATTACGCCGTATTATCCGCCGTGCTGTACGTCATGGCCGTCTGTTAGGTGCCAAGGATGTATTCTTCTACAAGCTTGTGGATACCTTAGTCAAGCTTATGGGCCATGCCTATCCTGAGCTTGTTGAGCAGCAGGATCTTATCAAGAAGACCTTAAAGCGTGAGGAAGAGCAGTTCTTAAATACTCTTGACCGCGGTCTGGCTCTGCTTGAGGGTGAGCTTAAGAAGTTAGGTGACTCCAGGGTAATTCCCGGTGACGTAGTCTTCAAGCTCTATGACACCTATGGCTTCCCTACTGATCTGACTGCTGACGTGGTGCGTGATCGCGGTTATACCATCGATGAGGAAGGCTTCAATGCCGAGATGGCCAAGCAAAAGGCCATGTCCAAGAAGAACTCCAAGTTTGATGTTGACTATAACCAGGATCTAAAGCTCACCGAGGTTACTGAATTCAAGGGCTATGAGACCTCTTCCTGTGATGCTGTCATTACCGGCATTTACAAGGACGGTCAGGCGGTTGATTCAATTTCAACTGATGAGCGTGCGGTTATCACCTTAGATGCAACTCCTTTCTATGGTGAGATGGGCGGTCAGGTAGGCGATATTGGCTCTATCATGATTGGCTCTAACACCGAGTTTATTGTTGAGGATACCAAGCGTATCGGCAAGACCATCATTCACATAGGTCGTGTTGAGCTTGGCGAATTCACCAGGGGGGCCAAGGTTACCGCTGCTGTTGATGTTGAAAATCACAAGGCCATTGCCGCTCATCACAGTGCAACCCATCTTTTGGATGCCGCTTTGCGTCAGGTTATCGGTAAGACTGTAACCCAGAAGGGCTCTTATGTCGCAGCTGATCGTCTGCGTTTTGACTATTCCTATCATCAGCCTCTGACTCTTCCTGAGCGTCAGGCTGTTGCACGTATCGTCAATGAGCAGATCCGTATGAATAATGTCATCAAGACGGACATCATGGATCTTGATGAGGCTAAGAAGTCCGGTGCTCTGGCTCTGTTTGATGAGAAATATGAGGACAAGGTCCGTGTAGTTTCCATGGGTGATTTCTCCAGGGAGCTGTGCGGCGGTACTCATGCCGGGCGTACCGGTGATTTAGGTACCTTTGTGATCATTGCCGATGAGGCTGTGGCATCAGGTGTCCGTCGTATTGAGGCCGTAACCGGGGCTGCTGCTATTGAATACCTGCAGGCAATCGTCCGTAATGTAGTCAAGACAGCCAATCTCATGAAGGCTGACAATATGTCAATTGCCGAGAAGACTGACCAGCTGGTAAAGCGCGGTCGTGATCTTGAAAAAGAAAACGAGACGCTGAAGGAAAAGATCATCACCTTAGAGTGTGAAAAGCTTGTAGCATCTGTCAGGGAAGTTAAGGGCGTTAAGCTTTTATCTGAATGTGTAAATGGCTATGATGCCAAGGCTTTGCGCTTTGCTGCTGATGAATGCTTAAACCGCATGCAGTCAGGTGTGGTGCTTTTAGGCTCTGAGAATGATGGCAAGGTATCCTTAACTGCCGCTGTAACCAGAGATCTCGTATCTAAGATCAAGGCTGGCGATCTGGTTAAGAATGCTGCAGTCTTTGTCGATGGCAAGGGCGGTGGACGTCCTGACATGGCTCAGGCTGGCGGTACCAAGGTTGAAGGCCTGCACATGGCTGTTGCTAGTGCTGAAACCTTCTTAGAGAGCCATCTGTAAGCTATGCTGGTGGTCTCATCTAAGGTCGGAGATTCTCTTCAGATTGGAGACGGGATCACCGTGAGAGTTCTCGATATCCAGAATGGACGCGTCCGTCTGGGTATCGAGGCTCCCAGGACTGCTGCTATTAAAAGAGCAGGAGTCCGGATTTCAGAGAAAAAAGCACAGACTAAAAAAGATCTTGACAATCAATAATAAGCATCGGATAATAGTCCGCGCTGATTAGCCTAGTGGATAGATGACCGAGAGGCTGAAGGTACTCCCCTGCTAAGGGAGCATACGGTTTTAAGGACTGTATCGAGGGTTCGAATCCCTCTCTATCCGCCAGTAGAGCACGTTTTTAGACGTGCTTTTTTTATGTCTGCTGCAGTCAGAATTTCCCTCTGTTTTATTTTCTTTGTATGTCAGTTTTGCCATCGCTGCAGCATCCAGATCGGGATCACGAATATATCCTGATTTAAGGCCGAGAAGCCTGGTACATTGCAGATAACTGCTGAATTAATCAATCTCCTCAAACCGGAGTCTAAGCTTTTATATAAATGTTTTGCGAGAATTGCAAAATAAAAAGCTTTAAAATCAATAAGTAAGATACATATCATCGCCAGCAGGTCCATTGCTGAATTATTTTTAAAAAAATAACTTGACCAATCTCAAAATATAACTATAATAGCAACCCGAAACGTTAACCGTTTGATGCACCCGTAGCTCAGCTGGATAGAGTAATCGGCTACGAACCGATCGGTCAGGGGTTCGAATCCCTTCGGGTGCGCCACTCAAATGTTTAATATTTCGCCACGCACCCGTAGCTCAGCTGGATAGAGTAATCGGCTACGAACCGATCGGTCAGGGGTTCGAATCCCTTCGGGTGCGCCACTCAAATGTTTAATATTTCGCCACGCACCCGTAGCTCAGCTGGATAGAGTAATCGGCTACGAACCGATCGGTCAGGGGTTCGAATCCCTTCGGGTGCGCCATCCTTTGTCCCATATCCCTTATTAAACTTCTGTTTCCAAGCCGGTCTCATTAATTTTTTATTTATAAGCGTTTTATACGTGTCAAGTTGTTTTCAAAGATAATTTGTGAATAGCAAGGCTCCAACCTCTTTAAGCATGTTGTAAAATTCTTTACTCAGTTTCAGATAGAGAATTTCATAATGCCGCCTAAAAAGAAAAATCAGATAAATACTGATCTCCGTGTCCCTCCTTTTGATGAGACAGCAGAGCAGCGCTTACTATCTGCATTAATGCTAGACGGCTCATGCCTGCAAAAGGTCATTCAGGAAGTAGGCCGTCTTGAAGAGGATGAGTTCTATTCTGAAAAAAACCGTCTGATCTACGGTGCCATATTAAGACGCTCAGAGTTATCTGATAATTTTGAACCCACCGTAATCAAGTCTACCCTTGATAATAACGGATTTTTGGAAAAAGCAGGTGGCGCAGGTTATCTTGCCGAAATTGCGGCTATCGGCGGCTCTGCAGTATCAGCCCCGGATTATGCCAAGATCATTCGTGAGTGCTTCAGACGCCGGCAGCTTATTGCGGTAGCAGAGGATATATTAGACTCGGGTTATTTTCCCCAGGGAAGAGACATCCGTGATCTTTTTGCTCAGGCTCAAAGCAAAGTCTATGATATGGTTACCGAGAATGATTCTTCAGTATCTGAAGGTCCCCGGTCCATTGTTGATATTACCAATGTCCTGATTGGCAGAATTCATGCCAACCTCGAGTCCGGCACGCAGATGCGTGGTGTTCCCACAGGTTTTACCGAGCTTGATCAGTTAACTCTCGGTCTTCAGGGTGGCACCCTGAATATTATTGCCGCCCGTCCCGGTATTGGCAAAACCTCCTTTGCCATGAACATAGTTGAGAACATTGTTTTAAATCCGGATGTAAAGAAACCGGGACTTGTGTTCTCCATGGAAATGCCGGCCGAGGCTATTGCCATGCGTATGCTTTCAAACTTCGGTCAGGTGCCTTTGCAGCAGTTAACCAATGGAGCTGCAGGAGCTGCGCAGTGGGAGCGTATTATCAACAAAATTACGCTTTTGACCGGAACCCGTGAAAATGAAGAACATCAGCAGGAGATGTATAACAAGCTTTTCATTGATGATACCGGAGCTATTACTCCTGCAGAGCTTAGATCCCGTGCCCATCAGATTGCAGATCGCGAGGGCGGGATTTCGGTCATCATGGTCGATTATATTCAGCTTATGAAGGGCGACGGTGTCCAGGAAAACCGAGCCTTAGAAATTGGCTCCATATCCAGAAGCCTGAAGCTTTTATCAAAGGAGCTGGATTGTCCTATTCTCTGCCTGTCACAGCTAAACCGTGAGGTTGATTCGCGTAAGGATCACCGTCCGATGAACTCTGATCTGCGTGAATCAGGATCCATCGAGCAGGATGCCGATTTGATTATGTTCCTGCACCGTGAATCAGCCTATCGTGAAAAGACTGATGAAAACGGTGATGACGGTCAGGCCTTGCTGATTGTAGGAAAGAACCGTAACGGTGCGTTACGTGATATCGAATTACAGTTCATTGGTGAATACACTTCTTTTTATGATAAGGCGCAGCCGATTGGTAATGAGCCTCCGCCACCAATGGAAGAATAACAACAAAGACTAATAAAAATGAAAGCCATTTCATCAATTATCGATACTGGTGCTCTGGTACGTAATTTGCGTCGTATTAGAGAGATGTCCCCGAATTCAAAGCTTCTGGCTGTAGTTAAGGCAAATGCTTATGGCCATGGTCTGTATCCGGTCGCGGCTGCGCTGAAGGATGATGCCGATGCCTTTGCGGTATCCCGTATTGAGGAAGCGTTAAGCCTCAGAACTCAGGGGATCATCAAGCCTATAGTTTTGCTTGAGGGCTTTTTTAATCCTGAGGATGTCGAACTCGTTTCCCGTTACGATCTTTATACTGCCGTACATGATCTAAGACAGGTTGAGGCCATTGAAAAGGCCCAGATCAAGAAGCCGGTAAACTGCTGGGTACAGGTGGATATTGGCATGCATCGTCTGGGTTCCTGCGATCTTGATGAGGTTGCTGAGATCAAACGTCGTCTTGAGGCCTCACCTAATACCGTTAAGCCCCTGGGGTTGATTTCTCACCTGAGTGTTGCAGATACCCCGTCAGAGCAGAAGTATAACGAGCAGCAGCAGGATAATTTCTTCAACTTTGTTGATAAGCTTGGCTTTGAAGGCGATCTGTCTTTAGGTAACTCAGCCGGGATCTGCAAGTGGACCAGATCTCATACTACATGGGTGCGTCCTGGCATCATTATGTACGGGATCTCTCCTTTTGAGGATGCCAACGGACAGGATCTCGGATTAGAGCCTGTAATGACACTGAAGGCTTCCTTAATTGCAACTCATAAGCTAAAGAAGGGCGATAAGGTTGGTTATGGTGCTGCTTATGTGGCCCCTCGCGATACTGTCTTAGGTGTCATTTCAGCAGGATATGGTGATGGTTATCCCCGTACAGCTCCGACTGGTACACCGGTATATCTAAATGGCCGTTACGTATCGACGGTCGGTCATGTCTGTATGGACATGCTGTTTGTTGATCTGGGATTGGATTCACATGATGAGATAGGTGACAGTGCCGTGCTGTGGGGCAAGGAAGTTCCTGTGGAAACGGTGGCATCACGCTGCGGAACCATCCCTTATGAGCTCGTGTGCCACATCATGCCGCGAGTTAATACAGAGTACACCTCAAACTGATTTATTTCTGGGTGGTGATTAAGCAAAAAGGCCTTTTTATGCCTGTGGTTGTGCATTTTGTTTTGCCGGATGGTAGTACAAATTTTTGTGCGTTAGGCTTTTTGCAGGGCTTTTATAGCCATGGAGGCTGCGGCAGTACGGTTTTCTGTCAGCAGCTTTTCAAAAATACTCTCAAGATGCTTGTTGACAGTACGCGGACTGATGTTGAGTATGATGCCCAGATCCTTATTGCTCTTTCCCAGACTTACCCAGTAGAGAACCTGAGCTTCCCGTGAGGTAAGACCAAATGCCTTTTGTAATATCTCCGCGGCTTGATCATCATCAAGTTCTTTCTTGATCTCGAGTACATATCCCTCCTCTGATTTGCCTTCAAGTTTTAGGCAAATCCCGTGTGATAGGGGTAATTTTGCTCCTGTTTCTGCTTTTGGCAGGAACTGGGCAAGCTTGGCTTGTATATCAATACGGGATAGTTCTGTTTCATTTAATAGTGAGGCGGCTGTGGCTGTCTGCCATAGTACGCGTCCCTTATCATCGCAACTGAGCGACGGTTTTCCACAACTGTCGAGCATGGCATAGGATTGGGCAAGCTGGCGGGATCTTTGAATATGCCCGCGTATACGGGCACACAGCTCTTCTATGCGTACTGGCTTTTGAATATAGTCGATTGCTCCTGATTCAAAGCTCTTCATAACAGTGTCATTAGAATCAAGTCCCGTCATGAACACTACAGGAATATGCGAAAGTCTGGGATCTGCACGTAGTGCCTTACAGCATTCAAAACCAGACATTCCCGGCATTATTGCGTCCATTAAAATAAGATCAGGAACAATTCTTTTGCAGATTGAAAGAGCCTGATTACCTCCTAATGCTACGAGTACCGAGAATCCTTCATGATCAAGAGCATCATTGAGCATAGCAAGTGTATCAGCCATATCATCTACAATTAAAATAACTGCATTATCCATGTTTAAGTGTCCGTACTAATGCTACGAGTTCATCAAAATTCAATTGAGACGTCAGGGTGTCCAGTTTCTCGGCATCGATTGATGATAGCTTACCTTGATTTGTAAGATCCTTATTTAGTTCCCGTATACCTTTTATATAGCCAAGTTCTACAAAAGACAAATATTGTGCAAGATCTTCATCGTTGAGCATACTCATCTTAGGTAAAGACTTCTTGTTTGTGTTCTTCTCCTTATTTTTGTGCACAATTGCATTGAAATTGTGCTTATTTGTTCCAGGAAGGCTTGGACCTTGCTTAGATGAAGCATTTATAACTTCCTGTTTGTCATGGAAATAATCTACCGGAAGAACTTTGGAAATTATCTCAAGAAGCTTTTCCCTCTTCACGGGCTTTATAAGATACCCGTTGTGCATACGGCGGATGCGATCTGGTACATTGCCCTCTGATGCTTCAGCCGATACCATGACTATAGGTGCGTGAACACCATTATCGCGGAGCTTTCTCAAGAGTGACCATCCATCCTCCCCCGGCATAGATATATCAAGTAAGAAGAGATCCGGGCTGTGACGCTGATTCTGTTCAAGGGCTTTTAGCGCGCTGTCAGCCTCAACAACGTTAAAGCCTATTGGTTCCAAAAAGGCACGAATAATTGCTCTGTGCTGGGGATTGTCGTCAACAGTGAGTATGGTTAAATAATCCTTTGTCTTACATGTATATCCAATCACGTTTTCAAAAGGATTTAGGTTGTCCTGAAGAGCTTCACAGCGATTTAATTTTATTTTCAGATTAAATGTAGAACCTTTGCCGAGTACACTTTTAAGCTCAAGATCTCCTCCCATGATGGTTGCAAGCAGTTTTGTGATAGTCAGTCCAAGACCTGTGCCAGAGGCTTGTTTTTTGGCGTTTTCTAGCCGTACAAAAGGCTTGAAGATACTTTTCAGATCTTCTTTGCTGATTCCTATTCCGGTATCACTGACCTTAATACTCGCAACCTCACTTCGGTATCCAACATCAAGAGTGACTCCTCCCTGCGCGGTATATTTGACCGCATTTGACAGCAGGTTGGTTAATATCTGTCTTAATCTTTTTTCATCTGTTTTTACATAATCCGGAACAGTTGATGCTATATGACAGTCAAATGACAGGCCTTTCTTTTGAGCCAGTGCATTGAAATATGAGCAAAGCTGTGCAAGCAATTTCCTAAATTCGGTAGTACTTTCATGAAGTTCAAGATGGCCTGCTTCTATTTTGGATATATCAAGCAATCCCTCAACTAGATCTGCTAAATATTCACTGCTGCGACATACTGTTTCAAGTGCGCGGCGATGATTGGAAGGAATATCTGATGCTTTATCAAGAAGCTGAGAATAACCCAGGATAGTGTTTAGTGGAGTACGCAATTCATGACTGATCCCTGAGAGATAGCGGGTTTTGGCATTATTGGCTGCATCTGCTTTTTCACGTTCCATTTCCAGTAGCTTGGCTGTTTTTTGATGTTCATCGATTTCCCTGATTAATATTTCATTTTGCTTCTTAAGCTCAGCTCTGGCACGACGCCGACTTTCTGAGACAAGCAAGAATAACATGGTGAAGATCCCGGCAACGATCTCCATGAGCATGAACATCAGCAGCTGTGCCTTGTCAAACAGGCTTTTCTCAAAGCCTGAAAAATTTGGACCTAAGGATGTATCAACTATCAGAATTAGTACCGCAATTACCATGGAAAACAGTAGCATGAATCCTACAAATTTCAGTGGCAGCTCCAGATGAAATCTGTCAAGGAATGAAATCAGTTTCTTCTGGGAGTTATGGCTGTTGTGCTTACAGAAATCCTGACAGCAGGAATCAAGCGTACAGCAAAGTGAGCAGATATATTGACCGCAATACGGGCAGTAAATGAGATCCTCAGAATCGTATTCGATGCCGCAGATTGCACATTGTCTGGCTTTATCTGGCAGCTTGCTTTCTCGTGCTATGTAATATTTTCCATGGGTTATAAAAGCAAAAGCTGGTGTCAGAATGAAGACACAGACTAGAGAAATGAGTGCAGAGAAGGCTGAAGCTGTTTCACCCAGACATCCGGTGTAACAGATAACTCCTGTCAGTGAGGAAATTATCATCGAGCCAAATCCAACCGGATTTATATCGTATAGGCATCCTCGTTTAAATTCTATGTACTTGGGACTTAAGCCTAATTTTTTATTGATAAGCAGATCTGTAGCAATAGTTCCACACCAGGATACTGCAAGTATGGAATAGATCCTGAGAATGGCAGATGTTGTTTCGATGACACCGCAGCAAAGTAATACAAAGGCAATGCCTGCATTAAAGAATACCCAGACGACGCGACCTGGATGTGAATGAGTCAGGCGGGAGAAAAAATTTGACCAGGCAATTGAGCCTGCGTAGCCATTGGTTACATTGATTTTTACCTGTGATAGGGCAACAAATAGGGTGGTGAGGATCAAAGCCCATGTAGTGGCACCGCCCGAGCCCTGGAAAGCGCGGAGATACATATAGTTCGGATCTATTGCCGCAACAGGGGAGCCCTGCTCGTGCATGATTATGATCCCAAGAAGGGCTCCTATGAGAATTTTAAGTGAACCGACAATGATCCAGCCAGGTCCTGCAATTAAAGTAAAAAATGCGATGCTGTGTTTGTTTGCTGCATTTTGATCAGGCATGAAACGCAGGTAATCGACCTGTTCTCCAATTTGAGATACGAGTGATAGTAGAACAGAAAGAGATGCTCCAAAATACAGAAGATTGAAACTTCCCTCTGCAAACAAATCATCACATGGCAAGCCTCCGTCTTTGGCAACCAGACAAATGGATACCACTGCTGCAAGCTGTAATAAAGCCCATAAGGGCTCGGTAAACACCTGAAAGCGACTTAAAAATTTAAAGCCCTTCAAAATTGCCGGAATAACCAGCAATGTCGAAATAACATACCCGAGATACAGCGGTATGCAGAAGATCATGTTTAAGAGCGAGGCTAGGATGGCAGATTCAAAAGCCATGAATATGAAGGTAAATGATGCATAAACAAGGGAGGTAACCGATGATCCGAGATATCCAAAGCCGGCACCGCGAGTTAGAAGGTCAATGTCAACATTGTATTTGACTGCATATTTGGCAATTGGGTAACTGATAGTAAATATGATGACAGCAGCAGCTATTAGAGCCAGTATCAAATGATTAAGACCATAGTGGAGAGCTATATTTGCACCAATTACCTCCAGTGCCAGAAAACTGATGGAGCCTAATGCAGAAATGGATACAGTAGATGCACGTCTGTGCCGGACCTGATGCGATGTATAACGTAAAGAGTAATCCTCAAGAGTTTGGTCTGCGGCAAAACGGCTGTATTTTCTGCGGATCCTGATGAGATTTTCTGACATTGGCATAACTCCAATATGTTCTTTTGCTCTAAGTGTAAAGCACCTTAAGGCTTGTCGTATACGTCATTTTGCGTATACAGGTGGTGTAATCGGCATATTTTTTTAGAAGTCATATTTCGTGACAATGATCTCAAATTTATAACACACGGAGGTCTTTATCATGGCTCATACCAAGATGACTTTATTAAAGAAAACCTTAACAGCAGCTGCGATGTGCATGGCTGTCAGTTCCACCTATGCATCCGATCTTGCAGTAACCGATACCACGGTTAAGGTAGGTATCCTGCATTCTGTCACCGGTACCATGGCTCTAAGTGAGGCCGGCTCTGTTCAGGCTGAAAAGTTAGCCATCGATCAGATCAATAAATCTGGTGGTGTTTTGGGCCGCCAGATTGAAATCGTTCAGGAAGATGGTGCATCTGACTGGCCAACCTATGCAGAAAAAGCTCAGAAGCTTATTGTTAACGATAAGGTAGCTTCAGTCTTTGGCTGCTGGACTTCTGCATCACGCAAGGCTGTATTACCTGTATTTGAGCAATATAACAACCTTCTGTTCTATCCAACCTTCTACGAAGGACTTGAGCAATCTCCTAACATCATCTATACCGGTCAGGAGGCTACTCAGCAGATCCTGGCAGGCCTTGATTGGGTAATGAAGGAAAAGAAGGCTAAGACATTCTATTTAATCGGGTCTGATTATATTTGGCCTCGTACCTCCTTCAAAATCGCCCGTAAGCACATTGAGAAGAACGGCTTGAATGTTGTCGGTGAGGAGTATTACCCGTTAGGTCACACTCAGTTTAACTCTGTTATTAACAAGATTAAGCTCAAGAAACCTGATGTGATTTTCGCCATTGTTGTGGGGGGCTCTAACGTTGCTTTCTATAAGCAGTTAAAGGCCGCAGGTATCGAGTTGTCCAAGGAGAAGCCTGTACTTCTTTCAACTTCAGTTACCGAAGACGAAGTTCTTGGCATTGGCGGTGAGAACTATGAAGGTGGCTATTCTGTTACCAAGTACTTCCAGAGCATGGATAACGAGAATAACAAGAAGTTCACCTCCGAGTTTAAGAAGATGTGGGGCGATAAGAGCGTGATCGGTGATGTAACTGAGTCTGCTTACTTAGGACCTTGGTTGTGGAAAGCTGCTGTTGAGAAGGCCGGAACTTTTGATATCGATGCTGTGAAGAAGGCCTTGCCCGGTGTTGAGTTCACCGGCGCTCCCAACGGTACTGTCAAGGTACATGAGAATCACCACCTCTATATGAAGACTGTTGTAGGTCGTGGTCTGAAGGATGGCCAGTTTGAGGTTGTATATCAAAGTGGCGTCATCGAGCCTAACCCGTTCCCTGAGGGTTATAAATAATCTTTAACGGGAACTTTTAAGAGGGAGGAGGCAACTCCTCCCTAAATTTTGTAAAACGAGGAGCTTTCAATGTTTTCAGACTATACGTTCTCCGAGCTCGCCTCTATCTTCGCTATGCAAGGCTTTGCCGGTCTGAGTTTATTCTCGGTATTCCTCCTTATGGCTTTGGGCTTAGCGGTTATTTTCGGTCAGATGGGCGTCATCAATATGGCCCATGGTGAGTTCATGATTTTAGGTGCCTATGTCACCTATCTGACTTCTCATTTTTTTGAGGACTATCTGCCCTCGTTATTCAGCATTTACTTCTTCGTGGCATTAATTCTCTCTTTCTTCATTACAGCTGCAGTAGGGGCTGTAATCGAAAAGTTAATGATCCGTCACCTGTATTCACGTCCTTTGGATACTCTTCTGGCAACCTGGGGCTTAAGTCTCATTATGCAGCAGACTTATCGCTCCATTTTTGGTGCGCGCGAGGTAGGTGTTACTTTACCTGACTGGATGATGGGCTCCTTGCAGTTAACAGATTCCATTGAGATCCCTGTAAATGGCCTGTTCGTGTTAGTTCTGACCATCTTTGTAACCTTAGGTGTATGGGCTCTGATGTATAAATCAAGCCTGGGTTTGCAGCTGCGCGCAGTGGTTTTAAACCGTCCTATGGCTGGTGCTGTAGGTATTAACACAGCTGTTGTTGACAGACTGACATTCTCAATAGGTTGCGGCATTGCTGGTATTGCAGGCTGTGCCTTTACCATGATTGGCTCTACCGGTCCTACAGCAGGTCAGCTATACATTGTTGATACCTTCCTGGTGGTTGTATTCGGTGGCGGTGGAACCATTTTGGGTACGGTGCTGTCTGCCTTTGGTATTGCTCAGGCTCAGAGTGTGATGGAATTCTTCATGTCAGGCTCAATGGCCAAGGTACTCACCCTGTTGGTGGTTATCGGTATTTTGATGTTGCGTCCGAGCGGACTTATTTCTATTAAGGTTCGTCGTTAAATTGAGGGAAAAGTATGAAAAGAGCTAACCAACGATTTCAGGTACCCTTAATTGACAAGAGTACTGCATTGAACTTCCTGGTGCTGGTATTTTTGCTAGTTGTAATTATGCCTGCAGCCTTGGATGTTTTCAGATTAAATCTCTTAGGTAAATATTTAAGCTATGCCTTTGTAGCGGTAGGTTTGGTTTTATGCTGGGGATATGGTGGCATTCTAAGTCTGGGTCAGGGAATATTCTTTGGTCTTGGCGGATATTGTATGGCCATGTTCTTAAAGCTTGAGGCATCAACTCCGGAGGCTACGGCTAATCAATCTACGGTAGGCATTCCTGATTTTATGGACTGGAATCAGGTGACGGAATTGCCATGGTTCTGGAAGCCCTTTGAGAGCTTTCCTCTTACCCTGATCCTCATCATTGCTGTGCCAACTGTTTTTGCCTACATTCTGGGTGTTGCAATGTTTAAGCGTCGCGTGGGAGGTGTGTATTTCTCCATCATTACTCAGGCTATTGCTGCAATTCTGACCATTCTTATTGTGGGACAGCAGGGATATACCGGTGGTGTTAATGGTATTACCGATTTGCGCACCTGCATGGGCTTTGATATCCGTACCGATGAAGCTAAGGTAATTCTTTATTATCTCTGTGTTGCTCTGCTTATTGGTGCACTGTTTGTTTCACATTTGCTGTTACGAGGGAAGACCGGTCACCTGCTTGTCGCAGTACGTGATGAAGAGGAGCGAGTTCGTTTCACAGGCTATGATGTCGCTTCTTTCAAGATCTTCATCTTATGCTTTGCTTCAGCATTATCAGCTGTTGGTGGAGCCATGTTTACCCTTCAGGTAGGCTTTATGTCTCCATCCTTTGTGGGCATCGTTGCATCAATTGAGATGGTGATCTTCTGTGCAGTTGGCGGACGTATGTCCATTTTCGGAGCTGTCTATGGCACTCTCCTGGTGAACTATGCCAAGACTGCAGTTTCGGAAAACTTCCCTGAGCTTTGGTTATTTGCAATGGGCGCACTCTTTATTTTAGTGGTTATGGCTTTCCCTATGGGCCTTGCCGGTGTTTATAAGGATTATGTGCGTGATCAGCTGAAGGCTTTATTCAAGAGTTTTATTACCATTCGCGATCCTGGACATAGCACCATGATAAATGGCGTCCCTGTCCACAAGGAGGTCAAATGAACAACGTAAATGAAAAAACTGTGCTTAGAGCTGATAAAGGACTTCAAAAGCAGTTTGCCCTATATATTGAAGGTTTAACAGTATCTTTTGATGGTTTTAAAGCTGTTGACAATTTTTCCCTGTATGTCGATGAGGGCGAAATTCGAGTGATCATCGGTCCAAATGGCGCAGGTAAGACTACAGTTCTGGATTTGATTTGCGGTAAAACCAAGTCAACTGCAGGCTCGATTAAATTCCGTGGTAAAGAACTTACCAGGATGAAGGAGTATGAAATTGTCGAGGCTGGTGTTTGCCGTAAATTCCAGAATCCATCAGTATATGAAACGCTAACTGTATTTGAAAATCTGGAGCTGGCCTATCCTAAGGGACGCAGTGTTTTAGGTTCTCTTGCTTTTAGACGTAATGATGAAATCTGTGACAAGGTATGTGAGATCGCAAAAACGGTGCTGTTAGGAGATAAGCTTGATACTCCTGCAGCATTGCTAAGCCACGGTCAGAAGCAGTGGCTTGAGATAGGCATGCTGTTAATTCAGGATCCCTCTTTGTTGATGCTTGATGAGCCTGTTGCGGGAATGTCGGTTTCTGAGCGCGCTCAGACTGCAGATCTTCTAAAGCGTATCATCAAGGGCCGCTCGGTAATTGTTATCGAGCATGATATGAAATTTGTTGAGAATATTGCCGATCGTGTAAGCGTCATGCATCAGGGAAAGCTGCTGGCAGAAGGCAGCATGGAGTCGGTTAAGAACAATCAGCAAGTTATCGATGTGTACTTAGGTCAATAGGAGGCTTGATATGTCTGATATGCTCAAATTAGAAAATTATGCAGTCTCCTACGGCAGTAGCACGGTGATCAGAGATCTTAATTTATCCATTAAGGAAAATGAGATCGTGGCTCTTCTTGGAAGAAATGGTATGGGTAAAACCACTCTTATGAAATCTCTGATCGGGATGATTAAGAGTAGCGGAGGACATGTATCTTTAGCTGGTAAGAGTATTGATAAGCTTAAGAACTATGAACGAGTTCGTGCCGGTATTGGATTTGTCCCCCAGGGACGAATGATATTTTCATCGATGACTGTCGATGAAAATATCAAAAGCGGTATGACCTTCACGGGGCAGAAGCAGATCCCGCAGGACTTATATCGTACTTTTCCTATTTTGGAGGAATTTGCCAAAAGACGAGGCGGTAATCTTTCAGGAGGTCAGCAGCAGCAGCTTGCAATTGCCAGAGCACTGGCAGGTAATCCTAAGCTTTTGCTTTTAGATGAACCTACTGAGGGTATTCAGCCTAATATCATCAAGGATATGGCCAAGGTTTTGCGTCAGATCCGTGATGAACGAGGTCTTACGATATTCGTATCCGAGCAGGTACTAAGCTTCGCTCTAGATGTTGCCGATCGCATTATCGTAATGGAACGCGGTGATATTGTGTATGATGCACCGCGTGATGAAGTTGATGCTCAGACTGTAACCAAATTTCTGTCGGTATAGTTTGATAATCTGCTTTTAATCAAGTCTCTTTTCTTTCTCTCCGATCCTGCATTGCTTTTTAGTTCTGCAGGATTTTTTTTCTGGCTGCTGGAAATATACGTCATTTAACGTAGTTAGATGCTCCATTCTGCCAATTTTTGAGATCTCTGTTTTTTCTGATAATGAACCCGTGTTCAGAAAGAGATGAACAACAAGAATTCCAATTTTTATTCATCAAAAGAGGTGATTGATATGGGTAGTACTGGTTCCGTTAGTTCCTGGGAAGAGGCTCTGCTTGTAGCAGCTGTTCAGTATCCTGTTCCTGTTGTGTCTGGTCCTGAGGATATTCAGGTCAACGTTGATAAGATTTGCAAAGCAGTAGTTTCTACCAAAGCAGGTTACCCCGGTTTGGATCTCATTGTTTTCCCTGAGTATTCAACTCAGGGCTTAAATACTGCCATCTGGTCCTATGACGAAATGTTGCTCACTCTGGATAGCCCTGAGGTTGGAAAATTCAAGGAAGCCTGCGTGAAGGCCGGTGTTTGGGGCGTTTTCTCCATTATGGAGAAGAATCCTGAAGGTGGCGCACCTTTCAATACTGCCATTATTATCAACTCTGACGGTGAAATCGCCTTACATTACCGTAAGTTACAGCCTTGGGTACCGGTAGAGCCCTGGGCACCTGGTAACCTTGGAATGCCTGTATGTGACGGTCCTAAGGGTTCAAAACTGGCTGTTTGTATCTGCCACGACGGTATGTTCCCTGAGCTTGCCCGTGAGGCTGCTTATAAAGGCTGTAACGTATACATCCGTATCTCCGGTTACTCAACTCAGGTTAACGATCAGTGGATTATCACCAACCGTACCAATGCATGGCAGAATCTCATGTATACCGTTGCAGTTAACCTCGCAGGTTATGACAATGTGTTCTACTACTTCGGTGAAGGCACTATCTGCAATTACGACGGTAATGTCATTCAGCAGGGCCAGAGAAATCCTTGGGAAATTGTTACCGCAGAGCTCTTCCCTCGTCTGGCTGACAAGGCTCGTGAGAACTGGGCTTTGGAGAACAATATCTTCAACCTAGGTTGCCGTGCCTACGTAGGCAAGCCCGGTGGTGAGCATGCTAACTACCTCACCTGGGTTAAGGATCTGGCTGAAGGTAAGTACAAGCTTCCTTGGGATGACAAGATTAAGATCCGTGACGGCTGGAAATACTATCCAAACGGCGGTCAGTATGGTCCTATGCCTGATGAGTTTAAGAAGAAGTAATAGAGAGGTGTATTGCGAGAACATGGTCAATCCCTGATCTTCCTGACCATGATGCTCTCTCTAGTTTTCCTCCGCTGTTGTTTTATATGGCGGAGGATTTTTTATAATAAAATGATTTAAAATCAATTAGTTAAATTGTATTTGTTGACAATGCGACGTTTTTTTTTATGCTCAATCTTTTTTGTCTGTAAATAAGATTATATTTGCAGATATAGTTGAATATAAGATTTTTAAAACGTTGTATTTGTCATGAAAGAACTGTCTAAAGTTGTGCCGCAAGCGGGCGCAACGCCAATATCCTCTCCTAAGAAAAACTTCCTTGCCGAGATCAACTACCTTCGAGGTTTTACTATTTTTCTGATCCTGTGGTGCCATATGAGGGGCTGGGTTGGAGCCTTTAGCAAGGCTGACTGGAATACATCCTGGTGGATTATTGAAAAAGTGCGTGCTACTTATGTCGACTGTGGTACATCCTCGCATTTTGTATTTATTTCCGGGGTGCTTTTTTATCAGGTTTTCTATAAAAGAGGTTTTGACTATCGAAGATTTGTAAAGAGTAAGCTTCTGAAGGTAATGACACCCTGGTTTATTATTGCGACCATCTTTACTGCTTTTCGTTTGTATTCCGGTCATGGAAGCTTCTTTGATTCGAATTTTATGTATTACGGAGGCTATTGCTACGCATCATTTTGGTATATGCCTTTTATTATGCTGATCTTTTTGTGTTCCTGCTTTTTCCTTAAATTTATTGAATCCAGCTTGAAGGCTCAGCTTGTAATTCTGGTAATTTCAACCATCTTTGCAATGTGTCTTGGTAGACATAATACTAATCCATTTTTATCAGTGCTGTTCTGGAGTTGCTTCTACTTTTTTGGAATTTTAGTTGGCATTTATTATGACAAATTGCTGGCGTTAGATACCAATACTAAGTTGTGCATTGTTGCAGCAACTGTACTCTATATGGCAACGTTGGCGTCTGTTGATCCTGCTTACTGGTTACCATCAGTGGGTACTTACGATTTTAAGTTCGCTGATAAGCTTGCGTGGATTGTTCCTGCAAAGATGCTTTTGTCTTTGTCTCTTCTGTATTTCTTCTACTGGTTTAAGGATGCAGGATGGAGATGGCTGAAAGGAATATTAAACCTCTTTGCAAAGTATTCGTTTTCAATCTTTTTCCTGCATCAGTTTGTTCTGCTGAATTTTGAAAGACACGGACACAAAGCGTTCTTCGCTCACTTTAACTTTTATGGACTACAGTTAATCTGTTTCTTATTAGCTATTGCCGTGTGCTTTTTATGCATTTTAGTTGCAGCTCCCATTAAGCGTTTAGCAGGCAAATACAGCCGCATGATCATCGGATCATAAAACGCAGATGTTGCCAGGGATCGCCTTATCTTTGGCAACATTCATTTTCCCCATTCTTTTCCCATTCACATCGGTTTTTTACAAAGAAAGAGCCTGTTTACTCTGATATAATAGTCTGATCACTTGCTCCGTGGCAGAAAGCGTGCGGAGATGAATTTGATATCAGGAAATTTTAAGGGTACAAAAGTGCAAGAAACTATTTCCCTAAAGCCCCGACTCGCGGAGCTTAGAGAGCGTGCAGATGCGCTCAGGGGGTATCTTTGACTTGCGAGCTAAAGAGGAACGTCTGGAGGAAGTATCAGGACTTATGGAAGATCCTGAGCTCTGGAATAATCCTGAAAAGGCTCAAGAGTTAGGTCGTGAAAAGACTTCATTAAGCTCAATTGTTGATCGTTTTAAAGCTGTAGATCAGACCTTCGATGACATTGCAACCTTAGAGGAAATGGCAGGCGAGGAGGAGGATCCTGAGCTTATGGCAGAGGCTCATGCTGAGGCCGATAAGCTTGAGCAGATCATATCTGCCTTAGAGCTTGAACGCATGTTCTCAGGTCCTCATGATAATGATCCCTGCTATATGGACATTCAGTCAGGATCAGGTGGCACAGAGGCTCAGGACTGGGCTGAAATGGTTATGCGTATGTATATCAAGTACGCAGAAAAGAAAGGCCTTACCACTGAGGTTGAGGAAGTAACCGATGGTGAAGTTGCTGGTATTAAATCAGCAACCTTGAAGTTCACCGGTGAGCATGCCTATGGCCTGTTCCGTACAGAAACCGGTGTTCACCGTCTGGTTAGAAAATCTCCCTTTGATTCTAATAACCGCCGTCATACCTCATTCTGCTCAGCTTACGTATATCCGGAAATTGATGACAATATTGAGATTGATATCAATCCTGCTGATTTGAAGACTGATGTGTTCCGTTCATCCGGTGCCGGCGGTCAGCATGTTAATAAAACGGAATCTGCTGTACGTATTACCCACATTCCCACAGGTATTGTGGTGACCTGCCAGAATGAGCGTTCACAGTTTCAAAACCGTGATCAGGCAATGAAGCAGTTGCGCGCCCGTCTGTACACTCTTGAGCTTGAAAAGCGTCAGGCTGAGGCTAAGGTTGTAGAGGACAGCAAGTCAGATATCGGCTGGGGCAGTCAGATCCGCTCATATGTATTAGATGATGCCCGCATCAAGGATCTGCGTACCGGCGTTGAATGCCGTGATACGCAAAAGGTATTGAACGGTGATTTGGACCAATTTATTGAAGCAAGCCTCAAATCAGGGCTGTAACCAATTGTTTTTAGGAAAATAAAAATGGCACAGGAAAAAGAAGAGCTTAACTCTACTGAGAATTTGAACAATGTCATGCAGGAGCGCCGCGACAAGCTCGAGGCTCTGCGTGAGCAGGGACAGGCCTATCCTAATGATTTTCATCGTGATGCAACCTCTGCTGATGTGCGTGCAGCCTGCGGTGACAAGGATGCAGAAACCCTGGAGGCTGAAAAGCATGAATACACCATTGCAGGTCGTATGATGACCCGCCGTATCATGGGTAAGGCTTCCTTTGCTACCATTCAGGATGTTGACGGCAAGATCCAGCTGTACGTATCACGTGATGATCTCCCTGAGGGTGATTACCAGAACCTCTTTAAGAAGCTCGATTTAGGTGACATCGTCGGTGTAACCGGCTTTGCCTTTAAGACCAAGACCGGAGAGCTGTCAATTCACGTCAAGAAGCTCCGTCTGCTGGTTAAGGCTCTGCGTCCTCTTCCTGAAAAATACAAGGGCCTGACTGATCAGGAAGCACGCTGCCGTCAGCGTTATCTTGATCTGATTGCCAACGAGGATTCCCGCCGTACCTTTAAGATCCGCTCCCAGATCGTGTCTTACATCCGTAAGTTCATGGACTCCAAGCGCTTCATGGAGGTTGAGACTCCTATGATGCATACCATCCCCGGCGGTGCCAATGCCAAGCCTTTCATGACTCATCACAATGCTCTTGATATCGATATGTATATGCGTATCGCCCCTGAGCTCTTCCTGAAGCGTCTGGTAGTCGGCGGCTTTGAGAATGTGTATGAGATCAACCGCTGCTTCAGAAACGAAGGCATCGATGTGCGTCACAATCCTGAGTTCACCACCATTGAGTTCTACTGGGCCTATCATGACTATCATGATCTGATCGATCTTACCGAAGAGCTCTTCCGCACCATGTCACAGGAAATTCTTGGAACTACCAAGATCCACTATGGCAAGGAAGGTGAAACCGGTCTTGATATCGATTTCGGCAAGCCTTTTGAGCGTTTGACCATGAAGGAGTCAATCGTGAAATACGGCGCTGACAAGGGTATCACCATGGCTGATCTTGAGGATGAGGCCAAGGCTAAGGCCTGGTGTGAAAAGCTGCACTGTGACATGCTCCCCGGCTGGACTCTTGGCAACTATATTGCAGCTTTATTTGATGAGCTTGTTGAAGAGCACCTGCAGCAGCCTACCTTTATTACCAGCTATCCTGCTGAGATTTCCCCTCTGGCCCGTCGCTCTGATACCGAGCCTGCCTTTACCGATCGCTTTGAGTTCTTCATCGGCGGCCGTGAGTTAGGTAACGGCTTCTCAGAGCTCAATGATCCTGATGATCAGTCCGACCGCTTCATGGCTCAGGCTGAGGCCAAGAAGCACGGTGATGATGAGGCTATGTACTATGATGCAGACTACATTACTGCTTTGCAGCACGGCCTGCCTCCTACTGCAGGTGAGGGCATAGGTATTGATCGTGTAGTAATGCTGTTCTCCAACTGCCACACTATCCGTGATGTTATTCTTTTCCCGACTTTAAGACCTTCTAATAACTAATAGGTGATTTAAATATGGCTCATTTATTTCATGGCTCTTTAGTAGCTTTGATTACTCCGTTTAAGAACGGCAAATTAGATGAAGCTGCTCTTGAGAAGATGGTTGAGTGGCATATTGCCAACGGTACCAATGCCATCGTTCCTGCAGGCACCACCGGTGAGTGCCCGACCCTAACTCACGAGGAACACGAGCGCGTTGTAGCCCTGACTGCCCAGATCGTAAAAGGCCGTATCCCTGTTCTGGCAGGTGCCGGCTCCAACAATCCTGTTGAGGCTGTGCGTCTGACCAATGCCGCTGAAAAGGCCGGTGCTGATGGCGTGCTGCATGTTGCAGGCTATTACAACCGTCCCAATCAGGATGGTCTGTATGCCCACTTTAAGATGATAAACGATGAGACCTCTCTCCCTATCATCATCTATAACATCCCGGGCCGTGCTGTGGTTAATATCACTCCTGCAACCGTTGCCAAGATGGCAGAGCTTCCTCATATTGCCGGTATCAAGGATGCAACAGGTGATCTTGAGCGCCCCTGGCTTGAGCGTCAGTTAATCAAGCGTGAGGACTTCACCTGGTTATCAGGTAACGATTCAACTCAGGTTTCATATAACGTCGCAGGCGGCGTCGGCTGTATTTCTGTTACTGCCAATATTGCTCCTGCGCTGGTCTCTAAGGTTCAGGCCTTGTGTGCCGAGAATAAGTGGGTTGAGGCAAGAGAGCTTCAGGATAAGCTCATGGAGCTGCACAAGCTCATGTTTAAGGAGCCGTCTCCGGGCCCTGCCAAGTATGCAGCTTCTCTCCTGGGCCTGTGCTCTGAGGAGGTAAGACTTCCGGTGCTGCCTATAAGCGATGGCCTGCGTGCTGAAATCAGGACTGCAATGCAGGAGTTGGAACTTATCTGATGGCCGAGAATCAAAGCCGTGGTTCGGCATTAACTGATCCTAATGACCGTCATGTACGTTCATTTGTCATTAGAGCCGGACGTATGACTGCAGCTCAGGACAGGGCAATGGAGGAGCAGGGACCAAAATACCTGATCGATGCCAGCTCACTTGAGTACATCGATTTTGACAAAGCCTTTGGTCGCAGTGCTCCTCTGGTAGTTGAGATTGGATTTGGTATGGGCGTTTCCTTTTGTGAAATGGCCAAAAATGATCCTCTGCGCAACTACTGCGGTATTGAGGTGCATCCTCCGGGAGTAGGATCCTGCTTGAAACTTATTGAGGAGCAGGAACTTACCAATGTACGCATTATTCACTTTGATGCCTTCGAGGTGATTAAGAAGTGCTTAAGACCTGAAAGTGTAGATATACTGCAGATCTTCTTCCCAGATCCATGGCCTAAGAAGCGTCATATCAAGCGCCGTCTGATCAATGATGACTTTATTGCCATGGTGGCACCTGTATTAAAGCATGGTGCAGAGGTCAGACTTGCAACCGACTGGCAGGAGTATGCCGAGCAGATGCTGGATGTAATGACCCGTGCTGATGGTTTTAGCAATACTGCACCGGATGGTACTTATATTCCCCGTCCCTCCTGGAGACCTCTGACGAAATTTGAGGCTCGAGGTGAAAGACTGGGCCACGGAGTTTGGGATCTGGTATTCCGTCGTGACTGATATTAGAAAACAGGCCCTTGAGGCTTTTGTTGAGAGCACCCTTTGCCAAGGCAGAGTGGTGCTCTCTGCTTTAGGAGGCGATGCAAGTTTTCGTCGCTATTTCCGTTTTAACAACATAATTGCAGTGGATTCTCCTCCGCAGACACAGAAAAATCAGGAATTTGTTGCCATTGATAAGGCTTTGATTAAGGCCGGGATCAGGGCACCTGAAATTCTGGCCTGTGATTTAAACGAGGGCTTCTTAATTGAAGAGGATCTTGGAAGCACCACCTTTGCTGAGGCTGCTGCAGGTGATGCCAGGCACTCGTGGTATATAAAAGCTGTTTCTCTGCTTCCTGAAATTGCAAAGGTAGACATCAAACTTCCGCCCTTTGATGATGCATTCATCAAAATGGAGTTTTGGATCTTTCTTGAGTGGCTATTGGATAAAGCTCTCCATCTAAGCTTGAGCAAAGGTGAAAGGTCTATGCTTGAGGATACTCTGCATGCTCTTACCCTGTGCTGCAGAGCGCAGCCGCAGGTGGCAATGCACAGGGATTTTCACAGCCGGAATCTGATGGTTGTTGGAAATGATCTGGCGGTTATAGATTTTCAGGATATGGTAAAGGGGCCGATAACCTATGATGCTGCATCCTTAATCTGTGACTGCTATGTTGATTTAGGTGAAGATTTAAGAGATGAGTTAACAGCGGAAAGCTTTGATGCTTTTAAAAAATGCTCATTAATTAAAGACTGGTCTTTTGATGACTTTAAAATCGCTTTTAATATGACCTCACTGCAGCGTCATTTGAAGGTATTAGGTATTTTTAACCGGCTTAATCTTCGTGACGGGAAGAGCGGATATCTAAAGGATCTGCCACTGGTCATGAAGTATTGTCTTGATGAAAGCATGTATGCAGGTCTGTCTGATTTGCATGAATTCTTAAAAGAAAGGGTGGCTCCCGGAGTTATGTCATGCGTGCAATGATCCTGGCTGCAGGTCGCGGTGAACGGCTGCGTCCCATTACTGATTCGATTCCCAAGCCCATGGTGAAGGTGGGGG
The DNA here is from genome assembly GCA_963622535.1 of Akkermansia muciniphila. Lineage (GTDB taxonomy): Bacteria > Pseudomonadota > Gammaproteobacteria > Enterobacterales > Succinivibrionaceae > Succinivibrio. The sequence goes on along the minus strand of CAVFIO010000007.1, from coordinate 12,276 downwards.
GAGTTGAGCTTCTGGTATGGCATATTGAAAGACTGAAAAAAGCCGGTATCAGGGATATCATTGTCAATTCAGCCTGGCTTTCAGAGAAGATTGTTGAATTCCTAGGTGATGGTCATAGATTTGCTGTTCATATTTCCCATAGTATTGAAGGGGCCGGTGGTCTTGAGACTGCCGGCGGAATAGTCAAGGCTTTACCTTTTTTTGAGGACCGGCCTTTTCTGGTGGTAAACGGCGACACCTATATGGATGCAGATTATGCGCAGTTTACTAAGCAGGATATCAACTCAGGGGAGGCCTTATTATTTATGACTGAAAATCCTCCTCACCATCCCTGCGGAGATTTCTTCCTGGCAGGCAACGGGGTACTTGCCTTAGGCGAAGGGCTAACCTTTTCAGGTGCGGCCTTATACAGTCCTGAGGTTTTCTGCAACATGGAGATTAAAAGGTATCCTTTGCGTCCTGTGTTTGAAAAACTTATAGCAAACAACAGGTTAAAGGGGCGTATGCTTGAAGGAAAATGGTTTGATGTCGGAACCGTAGAGCGCCTGCAGCAGGCAGATCAGTATGCTCAAGACCATTGTATGCAGCAGTTTAGCTTTCAGAAATAATTTACAATATGACAACGTCAGTAGCGGAGATTTAGTGTGAGTAAAAAAGGAAGGATCCTGGGGGCAATTATCGGTCTGTTTGTGATGGGGCCGATAGGTGCTGCTATCGGTTTTTTTGCAGGCTGGTATTTTGTAGACAAAAAGGAAAATCAGCAGCGTAACAGCATTAATGAGGCGCGTGAGGCCTTCAGGTACAGTCAGGGCAAGAATAATGAGCTGCTGTACGGCTTGTTTATGCTCCTGGGCTATATTGCGCGCGGAGCCGGAGCTATTCAGAAAGAGGCAATTCTTCAGGCACAGCAGTACATGGATATGCTGAGGATGAATGATTCTGCTTCAAGATCCAGAGCTCAACAGGCTTTTAACCGCGGAAAGGCTGCTGATTTTAATTTAAATGAGGAGATAATCAGCATCCGCCATTCCTGCATGGAAAATATCAATATTGTCTCTATTGTGCTTGAGCTTCTAGTACAGATGGCTCTGGCTGACGGCAGAATCTCTGAGGAGGAGTACCGTCGTCTGCTTGAGGTGGCAAATGGCTTAGGCGTTCCTAAAGAGCTTATCGACCGCATGATCCAGATGCGCATTGCTGAAATGCAATTCCGTCAGGGATTTTACCAGTATCAATATCAGCAGCAGGGTAACGGGTATTATCAGGATGGCAACGGTCAATACGATCAGGGCTCATCAGACGGTTATGCCGGCGGACAGTCTCAACAGCAGACCTCAGCCTCTCAGCTTAAGGAGGCCTATAAGATAATTGGAGTGTCACCTGATGCAAGCTGGGAGGAGGTGCGCAAGGCTCACAAGAAATTGATGCTGAAGTACCATCCTGACAGATTAAAGTCTCAGGGGATCCCTGATGAGATGATTGCCTCTTATGCCGAGAAGGCCAAGGATATTCAGGCTGCCTTTGACTGTATCAAGCGAGCTCGGGGAGAGAAAAATTAGAACCCCGCCGAGGTTTAGAGACTGATTTTTATGAAAGCCGCATTTTATTGCGGTTTTCTTTTGAATTACAGTTAGCAGCTAATAGAGTATAAACGGGACTATGCCTGGCTGTTTTGGTTGGCGAAGCAAGGTCAGAAGCTTAGCTGGGGTGATCGCATTTTCTGCATAATCGGGTACAGAAATCAGTTCTATGGTTTCATCAGAGTCAGGATGTCTGAAGGATAAGGCTGATGCGTGCAGGTACATTAAATTCCAGTTGCTATCATCCTTATCTTCATTTCCATAAAACCTGTCACCAACTATCGGATGCCCGATATGCGCCATATGAACTCTCAGCTGGTGAGAGCGTCCAGTATGTGGAAAAAGCAGCATGAGTGAACTGTCCTTATGTGCCTCAAGGCTTTGATAAGAGGTCAGGGCATTTTTCCCAAGCTTCTCATCAATTATTTGCAGAGGCCTGTTTTCCCAGTCACAGCGCATCGGTGCATCTATGCTCCCCTGTCCTTCTAAAAATCCCTGAACCCTGGCAATATAGATTTTTCTGGTTTCTCTTTTTTCAAATTGTATGCCTAAGGAGCGAACTGCATTTTTGTTAAGGGCATATACCAGGATCCCGGAGGTGTCCATATCAAGCCGGTGCACTGCGCTGGCATCCTCACAAAACTGTCGGATCTGGGTGAGGGCGCTGTCTTTATTGACTCTTCCTGGAACTGAGAGCAGACCTGATGGCTTGTTGATGGCAATTAACGAGTGATCCCGCATCAGGAGCTCGTAATTTCTGCCTGTGCTCTGAGTGTAAATACAACTTATCATGGTCTTTTAAAACAAATCCCGCTCAGGTGGGCGGGATCTAATTATGCTTAAGTGAATCTTTGCAGAGTGGTGTTTATTTGCCGAAGGATGCGGCAATCACCTTGCGGGTATTTTCAGCAGGGCCGGTAAGCTTCAGCTTGTCATAATTGTCAGCAAGCATACGCATTGCCTTCTCAAGCCACTTGGTATCACGATAGGAGTAAAGAATGCTCTGGCAGTGACGGGCTGAGGACAGATAGGCACCACGCTCCTGATAGTACTCTGCAATTCTGTATTCGCGCTCGGCAAGCTGATCCTTCATGAAGAGAATACGCTGACGGGCATCGTTTACATACGGGCTGTTAGGATAGGTCTCAATAAAGCTCTGGAAGCACTTAATAGCCTCGTAGTAGGCGACAGGATCCTTTTGAGAACGGTTGAGGCTGATATATTCCTGGATCAGGTTGCCGCGCTTCTGCATGGCAATCAGGCCTTTCATATATGCAACATAGTCTGCATAGATGGAGGTAGGATTAATGCGCTGATAGCGTGTTGCTGCGGCATCGGCAAGCTCTGTCTCACGGCTTTTATAGTAGACGTAAATTAAATCAAGCTGAACCTGATCGGTATATTCACCAAAGGGATAACGGGTATCAAGAGCCTCAAGATAATTGCGGGCCTTGGAATAATCACCATCAGCCATAGAAGCCTTGGCAGTCTGATACAGCGAGTGGGCGGACATGTCGGGAACCTTGTCTTTATTGACGCTCTCGGTGTCATTGTGGCATCCGCTCAGTACGAGCATGCATGCGCAGGTTGCGCTAATAAGTAATTTCTTCAGCATCTTCATTGGCCGTAAAATGTAAATTCGTTGTAGGCGAAATTTGTTCAATCTGGTGCAATATTATACTATGTATAGCATGAAAAATATTTTTACCACAGGACGAGATGAGGAACACCAATGGCTGAAATCATTATTTTGAATATTACCGATGAATATCACGGTAAGCGTCTGGATGCAGCCATGGCAGCCCTGTGTCCTGATCGCTCCCGTTCAACCATTACCTCTTTCATCTCAGACGGTAAGGTTAAGCTGGATGGAGCTGTAATTACCAAGCCTTCTTTTAAGGTAAGTTCAGGACAGAGCGTTGAGCTTGAGATCCCGACAGAGGATGTTATTGATGCTGTACCTCAGGATCTGCCGTTAAACGTGATCTATGAAGATGATGATCTTATCGTTATTGATAAGCCTTCAGGCTTTGTTGTACATCCAGGTGCCGGTGTTCCTGACGGTACTGTCATGAATGCCATGCTTTATCACTATCCGCAGACAGCGTCACTGCCAAGAGCCGGCATTGTGCACCGTCTTGATAAGGATACCTCCGGCCTTATGGTAATTGCGCTCTCCCAGCTTGCGCAGATCCGTCTTACCCGTGCAATTTCAAAGCATAATGTAGTACGTGAATATGAGGCAGTGGTAGAGGGACTGATAACTGCAGGTGGTACTATCGACGGAGACATTGCCCGTGATCCGTCAAATCGCACCCGCATGGCGGTAGTACCGGATGGTATGGGGCGTGAAGCCATTACTCATTACCGCGTCATGGAGCAGTTTAGAGCTCATACCCTGGTACGTGTGCGTCTTGAAACAGGACGTACTCACCAGATCCGTGTACATATGGCACATATCGATCATCCTTTAATCGGTGATCCTCAATATGGTCGGGGGCTGAGAATGCTGAAGGGATCCTCTGAAGAGTTCTCCTGTGTTATGCGCTCCTTCAGACGTCAGGCTCTGCATGCAGCCCACATAGAATTCAAGCATCCGGTGACAGGTGAGGAATTGTCTTTTGATTCACCGCGTCCGCAGGATATGGAGGAGCTTATTGTAGCTTTGAGACAGGATCATAAGGAACATCCGGATGACATCTAGTGCTCTTGTTAAGGTTGACTGTTTCAAAAGGGCCAAGGCTTTTTATACAACGCGCAATGGTGGCTGCAGCTGTGCTCCCTTTGATTCTTTAAATCTCGGGGATCATGTAGGCGATGAGCTTAAAAGTGTTACTGCAAACCGTCAGATAGTCAGAGACGAGCTTAAGCATGATGTTGTCTATATGCATCAGGTTCACAGCAATATCGTCCGCATGGTGAGATCTGCTGACGAAGACATCGGTAGTTGTGATGCCATCATCACTGATATTCCTAATCTTCCTCTGGCGGTGATGACTGCAGATTGTCTGCCTTTGCTGCTGGCAACTACTGACGGCACGGTCTGTGCAGCTGTTCATTGCGGATGGCGCAGCCTTGCCTCAGCTATCGTCGGGCATACTGTAGGTGTAATTCGTACAATCAGCGATGCACCTATTGAGGCTTTTATGGGGCCTCATATAAGACAGCGATCCTTTGAGGTAGGTCCAGATGTTCTTGAGGCCTTTGTAAATCAGTACGATGAGGCCGCTCATTATTTTGAGCCGGGAGAAGGAGACCGGTACTGGTGCTCCCTGTCAGGATTGGTGAGCTTAGCCCTGCGTAAAGCAGATCCCTGTATTGCCAATGTCTGTGATTGCGGATTTGATACCTATACTCAGCAGGATAGCTTTTTCTCCTATCGCCGGGATCATGCTACCGGACGTATGGCTTCGATCATCATGCTGTAAATATAATTTTGGGACTTTTTCTCAGGAACAGTTTTGGCATGTTTTAATGCCCTCAACAGGTTCACGGATGTCCCAAAATTTTCTGAAATGATCCTCAATTAAGCAACTGTAAAACTTTATTTGAAGCTCTAAGTCTTTGTATTTACTCTTATCCGTAATCTCACATTTTGAGAGTGGAAGGAGAGTGAGAATATGAAAAAGACATTGCTTGCAGGTATTGTTTTAGGATTGGTTGCCGGTACTGCTTTTTCTTCAGCCAGTGCGCAGGATCTTGATAAGTTGCGTATCGCTGTGGTCAATATGCAGCCTGTGTGGGGAGATAAGCAGGCTAACACTAAGAAAATCGTGAAGCTTGCCCGTGAAGCTGCGCATACAGGTGCCAAGCTCATTGTGTTTCCTGAAATGGCTCTGACCGGATATGCCATGGAGCAGGGGGATATAAAAAGGGCTGACCGCATGCAGGTTAAGCTTGCTGAAACTCAGGACGGAGATGCCGCCAGGACAATTTCTGCGGAGGCTCAGAAGTTAGGCGCTTATATCGCTTATGGTTATCCTGAAAAAAAGGGCGATGCTCCTGAAGATGTCTATAATTCAGTTTTAGTAAGTGGTCCGGACGGGGTTATCGGTTCATATCAGAAGATCCATCCCTTCGGTTCAGAGGTTGTCTGGTGTAAGACCGGAACTGATCCTTTCATGTTTGATACCCCGTGGGGCAAGGTAGGTGTCAGTATTTGCTATGACACCTATAACTACCCGGAGCTCTCCCGTTATTATGCAGCCTCCGGTGCACGTCTGGTAATAAATCCTACAGCCACGGCCTGGGCTTATTATTCAGCTAAGCACTTAGGTGAAGACGGCATGCCTATTAAGGATGGAAAACCCTATGCTGACAATAATGTTGCCTGGGTCAACCGCTTTAAGGGGCGTATTGAGGCAACAGTTATTCAAAGCGGTATTTACGTAGCCTCCTCTGATCTGGTCGGAGCTGAAAAGAGCGCTGACGGTACCTTTATGGGCACCGCCTTCCCAGGTGGCAGCTGCGTGGTTGGCCCTTCAACAGATGCCGAGGGCACCGACAATTACATCGATTACTACGGTACCGATCCTGCCAGAGCTACGGATGAGGGCATTTTCTACAGTGACATTGATCTTTCAACAGCCAAGCGCAATTCATTTGTAAATTACATCAAAACTGATGCTCAGGAGGGTAATCTCTACTCTCCTGATCTTTATATGAAGTGGTTTGAGAAGCTATCAAAGGAGTATAAAGCCTTAAATCACTGATTTATATCTCATCCCTGAATCTATGTATCAAGTCCTGCTGTTCAATGCAGGACTTTTTCTCGCCGGTCTGGATACCGCCCTTCAGGCAGTGCTAAAGCGGATACAGCAGGTCTCTGGACCTCCGGCAGCTTAGAGTTAAAGTCTTATTTAATATCTCTTTGATCTTTTTTATTAGCTATTTGATAACAGTTGCTTAAAAAATAAAATTTATATAAAAACATTGAAATATCATTAAGTTAACTGAATTCAAAAAAGTGGTAAAAACTGTTTAACTTAATTTTAGCAATAGCTATAAGCAATAAAGCTGCAAATAATATTGATTATCTCTTTTTGTAATGATAGTATTTATTAACAATAAAGCTGATTGCAAATTAGCTATAAACTATAAATAAGAGTTAAACAGATTATTTTGTCATCAGGAGCTGACTATGAATACTTTTAAGAAGATCTTTTTAACCGCTGGTGTAGTTTTGTCCAGTCTGACCGCATTGAGTGCTTCGGCTGCCACTCAGGATCATGTCAAGGTGGGAGTGGTCGGCGAAAACAATGAGCTCTGGGTCCCTATCATTGAGCAGTTAAAGACTGAGGGAGTGACCATCGAGCTTGTTAAATTCAACGACTATGCTATGCCTAACCGCGCTCTGCAGGAGGGGGAGATTGATCTTCATGCATGTATGACCGGTCGCTTCCTGAAGACAGAATGTGCGGAGCATAATTACGATCTCACAGCTATCGGCACAACTATCATCACTCCTTTAGGATTATTTTCTAAGAAGATTAAATCATTAGAGGAGATCAAGGACGGCGATACCTTTGCAGTTCCTTCCGATCCGATTACCACAGGACGTGCGCTTAGACTGCTTGATGCCAACAAGATCATCAAGCTCAAGGATGATGCGGGCTGGACTCCGACTACTAAGGATATAGTTGAAAATCCTCATAAGATCGAGTTCTACTGGATAGAGCCCGGTAATGCCTATTCAGTGCTTGAGGATGTGACCTGCTCCTTTATCAACGGTGAATTTATTGTAGATCACGGTAAGACTCTTAAGGATGCAATTGTCGTTGAGAACACCGACGGCTGGGGACTTGATAACCCCTTTGTCAACGTGATCGCCTCCCGCACTCAGGATAAAGATAACGGGCTTTACAAGCATATCGTTGATGTCTACCACACCAAGAAGGTGGCTGACGTAATCATCAATCACTATAAGGGTGCATTTATTCCTGCCTTCAAATACTGATTAGGTTTGTATTAATCTTATCTCTGATAAATCCCCGGTAAGCAGCTAACTCCTTGTTTGCCGGGGATTTTACTTTGCATAACCCACCTGTTTACAATTTTTTTATAATAGTCTTTCTCTATAATTAAATGAGGAATATTGATTTTGTATTTTATTGATGATAATATTTTATCTATAGAACATAAAATGAATTAGCAAATAGCTATAACAAGAGATTTTAATATGTCACAGTCTGTTTCAACCGTATATCTTGCAGGAGGATGTTTCTGGGGAATTTCAGAATACTTCTCGCGTATTCCTGGTGTCATCTCTAATATTGCAGGTTATGCCAACAGTAAAATTGCAGCTCCCTCATATAAGCAGGTAAAAAGTCAGGAGGCTGATGCTGCAGAAACCGTAGAGATTAAATATGATGCCGGTGTTGTCAGCCTTGAACAGCTGTTGCATGCTTTCTTTCTGGTAATTGATCCTCTGAGTGTTAACCGTCAGGGAGAGGACAGCGGTCGCTCCTACCGCACCGGAATTTACTATTTAAATGATGAGCAGAAAGGTACTGCTCAGAAATGCCTGAACGAGCTTGATGAGCGTCTTGGGCAAAAGAATGCGGTTGAATTGCTTCCTTTGGGGAATTTCTATACTGCTGAGGAATATCATCAGGATTATCTTAAGAAAAATCCTGATGGCTACTGCCATGTTGATTTTTCAAAATTAAAGATCTTCAGAGATGAGCTTGCCAGGGAAGGCAAGATATTTGAGGATTGGAAGGTTTAAATTTTATTTATCAGGAAATGATTATGAATACCTTTAAAAAATTATTTGTTACCGCAGGTATCGTTTTATCTAGCTTTGCTGCCATCAATGCTTCAGCTGCAACGCAGGATCACGTCAAGGTAGGTGTCGTCGGTGAAAACAACGAGCAGTGGAAGCCAATCATTGAAAAGCTAAAGAGTGAAGGCGTAACTCTGGAGCTTGTTAAATTCAATGATTATGCAATGCCCAACCGTGCTCTGCAGGATGGTGAAATCGATATTCATGCATGCATGACCGGTAGATTCCTGAAGACCGAGTGTGCCGATCATAACTATCAGTTAACAGCTATCGGTACTACCCTTATAGCTCCTTTGGGCATCTTCTCCAAGAAGATAAAATCCTTAGATGAGATCAAGGACGGTGATACTTTCGCTGTTCCTTCTGATCCTATTACCACAGGCCGTGCTCTGAGACTTCTTGATTCCAAGAAGATCATCACCTTAAGGGAGGATGCCGGCTGGACTCCCACAACCAAGGATATAGTCGAGAATCCTCACAACATCAACTTCTACTGGATTGATCCGGGTAATGCCTATGCAGTTCTTGATGATGTAACTGCTTCCTTCATTAACGGCGGATTCGCAGTTGATCACGGTCTCTCCATCCAGAAGGATGCTGTTGCTGTTGAAAATACCGAGGGCTGGGGGCTTGATAATCCTTTCGTAAATATCATCGCATCCCGTACTGCTGATAAGGATAACGAGCTGTATAACCACATCGTAGATCTCTACCACACCAAGGAGGTTGCTGACATCATTGTGAACTTCTATAAGGGAGCTTTTACTCCTGCCTTCAAGTACTAATATGCTCATACCTGAGGCTTGATTAAGCTTCAGGATAGAAATACATAAATTCCCTGGATAACAAACAGTTCTCTGTTTATCCGGGGAATTTTATTTTGCATTTCAGATGAGAGAAAAGCCTTGGCATCTGTCCTGATAAAACTCCTCATAAATTTTTCCGTATAAGTCAAATTGCATCTTTAAATTCTGAGATCTGTCTCCATATTCATATCAACAGAGAAATGAAAACAAAATGAATTTAACGGAGGCATGAAATGCGTCTAGACAGATTTACAGCCAAGTTCCAGGAAGCCTTGGCTGATGCTCAGTCACTCGCTGTTGGCCATGACAATCAGTTCATCGAGCCCCTTCACATCATGTCCGCATTGCTGGCACAGCAAGACGGCACGGTGAGGCCTTTGATAACTTTGGCAGGCTCAGATCCCAAGGCATTGGAGATCCTGATTAATCAGGCAATTGATAAGCTCCCTCAGGTCAAGGGAGCCGGCGGTGACATACAGCTGTCCTCACAGACAGGAAGATTATTAAATGTCTGCGATAAGCTTGCTCAGCAAAATGGCGATCAGTTCATCTCTTCAGAGATGTTTGTACTGGCTGCAATTGAAGGTGACAGCGAGCTTAAGGAAATCTTTAAGCGTTGCAGTTTAACTTTGGAAAAGGTTAATAAGGCTTTAAAGGAGATCCGTCAGGGACAGACGGTTAATGACGAAAATGCAGAAAGCAATCGTGGTGCTCTGAAGAAATATTGCATCGATTTAACTGAGCTTGCAGAAAAGGGCAAGCTTGATCCTGTGATTGGTCGTGACGAGGAGATCCGTCGCACCATGCAGGTTCTGCAGAGAAGAACCAAGAATAACCCTGTTTTAATCGGTGAGCCTGGTGTCGGTAAGACAGCAATTGTTGAAGGGCTTGCTCAGCGCATTATTAAGGGGGAGGTTCCTGAAGGTCTTCGTAACAAGAAGGTTCTGTCACTTGATCTCGGTGCTTTGATTGCAGGTGCCAAATATCGCGGCGAGTTTGAGGAACGTCTTAAGGGGGTCTTAAATGATCTCGCCAAGGAAGAGGGACGTGTGATCCTCTTTATCGACGAGCTTCATACCGTTGTCGGTGCCGGCAAATCCGAGGGATCAATGGATGCAGGCAATATGTTAAAGCCTGCTCTGGCACGTGGTGCCTTACATTGCGTCGGCGCTACTACTTTAAATGAGTACCGTCAGTACATCGAAAAGGATGCCGCACTGGAGCGTCGTTTCCAGAAGGTGTTTGTTGCAGAGCCTTCTGTTGAAAATACCATTGCAATTTTGCGTGGCTTAAAGGAGCGTTACGAGATCCATCATCATGTACAGATCACCGATCCTGCAATAGTTGCAGCTGCAACTCTGTCTAACCGTTATATAACAGACAGGCAGCTTCCTGATAAGGCAATCGATCTTATTGATGAGGCCGCCGCATCCATCAGATTGCAGATCGACTCTAAGCCAGAGCCTCTGGACAGGTTAGATCACAAGCTGATTCAGCTGAAGATGGAGCGTCAGGCTCTCTCTAAGGAAACTGATGAGGCAAGCTTGAAGCGTCTGGCTGATCTTGACAAGGATATAGCTGACAGCGAGAAGGAATACTCCCGTCTTGAGGAGATCTGGAAACATGAGAAGTTCCAGTTAGAGGGGACTCAGAAGCTTAAGATTAAACTGGATGAAGCCCGTCATCAGTTTGATGTAGCCAAGCGTTCCGGCGATCTGGCCAAGATGAGTGAGCTGCAGTACGGCACAATTCCTGAGCTTGAAAAGCAGGTTGAGGAAAGCTCTAAGGCTAAGGCAACAGGCTCTGAGAACATGGAGCTTGTGCGTGATAAGGTCACCGATCAGGAGATCGCAGAGGTTGTATCACGTGCAACCGGTATTCCGGTATCTAAGATGCTTGAGGGAGAACGCGCAAAGCTTCTGCACATGGAAGATGCATTGCATAAACGCGTAATAGGACAGGATGAGGCTGTGAATGCTATTGCCAATGCAATTCGCAGGTCGCGTGCAGGTCTTAGTGATCCAAACCGTCCTATAGGTTCCTTCCTGTTTATGGGACCAACCGGTGTTGGTAAAACTGAGCTGTCAAAGGCTGTAGCTGAATTTCTGTTTGATACCGAAAAGGCGATGGTCCGTATCGATATGTCAGAGTTTATGGAAAAGTATTCCGTTTCCCGTCTGGTCGGTGCGCCTCCGGGGTATGTAGGCTATGAGCAGGGTGGTTATTTAACCGAGGCTGTAAGACGTCGTCCGTATTCGGTAATACTGCTTGATGAAATAGAAAAGGCACATCCTGATGTCTTTAATATTCTGTTGCAGGTTCTGGATGATGGCCGTCTGACTGATGGACAGGGACGTACGGTAGACTTTAAGAATACGGTAATCATCATGACCTCAAATCTTGGATCGCAAATGATTCAGGATGAGGCCGGTAAGTCTGATTACGATACCTTAAAGGGCAAGCTTCTTGGGGTACTTGAACAGCACTTTAAGCCGGAATTCCTCAACCGTATCGATGAGACTGTGGTATTCCATCCTTTGTCTCATGAGAATATTAAGGCAATTGCTGCAATTCAGCTAAAGACCTTAGAGGATCGCATGAAGAGCAACGGCTATGACATTACTATCTCTGATAGTGTGGCAGATTACGCTGCAACTTCGGGCTTTGATGTGGTATTCGGTGCCCGTCCGCTACGTCGTGTTATCCAGAATGAGATTGCAGATCCTCTCTCTTCAATGCTGTTATCCGGCAGTATCATGCCTGGTAAGAGCTATGAGCTGGGATTTGATAGTGACCAGAAACTGAAGGTTACAGAAAAGTGATTTCTGTAAGCTGAGATTTAAAAAAATACTGTGGCAGTGGAGGTAATGCTTCGCTGCCATTTTTTTTATTGAGCAGATGGTGGAGAATGCAGAAAGCTGTCAGAAAATTCTGCATAAAATAAAAAAAATATAAAAAAATTTGATCTTGATCAAAGACGATTTTTAAGCGGCAGAGGAGAATAGGAATTCCCCACTGAGGAAAAAAACTTCAAAAAAAGTGTTGACGGGATTAAAAAAATCTCTATAATGCACATCCGTTGTCACGACGACAACGACTTACCAAG
>CAVFIO010000006.1:0-56851 GCA_963622535.1 Akkermansia muciniphila | reverse complement strand
CACTAAAAGATGGTCTTTGCACCGCAAAAGCCTTTTTCGGTAAAGCCTTTCTGCCTGAGCATTGTTTGATGGCACTAACTTATTTTGAAGGTTTAGATCTGGAAAAGTTAAATATGGCAGATCGTGAATTGCTCATCAACCGTGTTCAGGAAATTTCTCATCCAATAACTGCTTCAAAAATTCTATCTTCATCATTGATCCCGTCAGACTATCTGGCACACAAAAACCAATCCGAAAAACACAGGATCATGCGCTAGCCTCTGGTTTTACCTTAATGTTCGTTTGCTTATCAGCAGAACCTGATACATCCTCATAGGAATGAGTCTTTAAAAAAGAAGAAAATTTCTTCAAAAAGCTCTTTACATGAATTTATAATTTTGTAATATTACATTATATTTTTAAGTAAATAGCTTTACCGTTACTAACAAACAACAGACTGACAAAGGAGCAAAACAATGCGTGATAAGGACAATGAAACCAATAAGTACGGCGATCTCGTTACTTTCTTCTTCGGCGGAGGGTATGCTGAGCAGCTGTTCGATGAGTTCTGGAAGGTTATTGAGAACTCACCTCTGGATGAAAACGTGCGCACGGTTTTAAAAGGCAAAACATTAAAACAGATTGAAAGCATTCTAAATACCAACAATTATCTGAATGCCATCGGATTAACTCTGCTTTTCAACGGATTTTACTATTATGCATTTGAGGATGCCTACGATGTTGGCGACTCATATTTTGAAGTAGTGCCAAAGTCATTTGATGACCTCGATGCATTGCTGGATTTAAAAATGTGCTCAACCAGAAACTTTGAGTTCAAGCGCATATTTTACGAGCAAGCAATTAAAGAGATTAACGACGAATGGGGAGATCCGGACCCCGAAGACTCATCTTTTTCAGCTCTTGATGACTATGAGCTATTTTACGAAACAAAGGAGGATGAGATTAAGGGGATAATTTCGTCTCTGGCAGATGCCAAGGCTTATGAGTGTCTCCAACGCCTGAAAAATGCTTTCGGTGATGAAATGTTGTTTTGTCTGTTTTACGCGCTCGGGGCTAACGTCAAAGAATACCTTTACGGCGACGAAGAGTGGTATCTGGCAGCACATATCAAAGATGAAGATGATGAGAAAGAACACGACAGAGTTCTTCAGGAATATCTCGATCTTGAAGTCACCGTCGACAAAATAAAGGAAGATTATGAAGATATCTGGAGATTTATGCCATGCACCTTTGCACTTCAGGACGCCTGGTCGTACCTGCAATGTGAAAGAGGCTTTTCACCTTCCTATTATTAATAACTGCAAATAGGGGCTTTATCAAAGTTTGCCATCCCCACCGGTGGCAAACTTTTTAGCGCAATAACTGGCAGGATCCTTAACGCAATCAGAGGACTAGCCCTGTCCGGATGCATAGATATCAAAGCGGCAGGCCTTACCGTCAGCAGATCCTGCAGGCTTTAAAATCCCCTCACATACTGCAGGTGCACCCGCAGGCCGCTTTACTACCACACGCCCTCTGGCTCTCTTAATTAAAAGCGGTAGCACCTCATCACAATCAGGATCAGCACCGACGGTTGAATGCAACACACGCATTTCCTGCTTTACAAGAGCACTCTTGCGTCTTGGAGGAAACATGGGATCGTAATACACCGCATCAGCCTGTCCGAACTCCTCGTGCTCATACAAAGGCCCTAAGGGAGCTAATGCAGGCAACCCGTTTGGCAATGAGCTTAAAAATAGAGGATCTTCATTTGCCCGAAGCAAGGCATCATATAAAAGCGCCCAGATCACAGGAGATCTTTCAAACATCGTAACATGACAGCCACAGCACTGCAGAATAAAGGAATCACGACCAAGACCTGCAGTTGCATCGAATACCACCGGACTGTCATTTTTTCCCATCACCGCACGTGCTACCGCCTCACTGTGACGACCGCTGTGAGATATACGCCAGATAAGCTTGTCAGAGGTAAAATCCAGAGAAAACGGCTTTACCAGGGTAAGATCCTGAGAACTTACATAAAGCTCAGCACGCTCTGTGAACCTGAGCTCAAGCCCGGCCTCGGCGCCTATATTTTCCTTGCACTCATCAATGCGCTTTAGAAAATCATCCCAAAGCGGTCCCTGATGCTGAGGAGTACCTGTAACCGTCAGCATCAGCGGAAATGCTCAATTGCCTTTTGGGCATCAGGCTCAATGCCACGCCAGATCCTAAAGCTTAAGGCTGCCTGCATGATGAGCATGCCAAAGCCGTCAGAGCTGGCCTTGCAACCTAATTCCTTTACGCGCTTGGTAAAGACGGTTTCACCATCAGGTCTGTACATCAGATCGTAGGCAAAGCTGGCACCGGCATAAATGTCATCAGAAACATTAGGAATAGAGCCTCCTAAAGATGCGGAAGTTGCATTAAGAATAATGTCAAAATGTCCCTTTAAGGATTCAAAGGAGGGTGCAAAATCAATCTTAAAGCTGTCAGCCAAAGCCTTTGCCTTATCGGCAGTACGATTAACTATAGTAATAGATGAAGGATCCTCATCCTGCAGCGGACGCACAATTCCACGGGCAGCACCACCTGCACCCAAAATCAGGATCCTGGAGCCCTTCATGTTTACTCCAAGACGCTTTAGATCAGAGGTAAGACCACGACCATCTGTGTTATCACCTAAAACTGAGCCGTCATCCAGCTTTTTTAAAGTATTAACCGCACCTGCAGCCTTGGCATAAGGTGAGAGCTCATCTGCAAAATCATAGGCATTCATTTTGCAGGGCACTGTGATATTACAGCCTCTGCCGATCTTAAAAAATTCAGTTACGGTCTGCTCAAATTCACCATCTGGAACCAGCAGAGGATCGTACTGAATATCCTCGCCGGTGATCTCTGCAAAATAAGCATGGATCTTAGGGGACATGGAATGTGCAATAGGATTTCCAAGCACTGCATAGCGATCGGTCATTTGAGATCCTCTGGCCACTTATGGCCTTTTCTTAAAAGGGTATGAGTTAGGGTGTCATAAACAGAGGTTGAGCCTTTGAGATCTCCGCAGGGAACAGTCAAAGCCACATCAACTCTTCTCAGGATAACAGGGCTTATTAAAGAGAAGTCACTCTCGGCATCCATACCGGATAAATTAGCCGAGGTTGATACCAGCGGCACTCCTGAGAGCTTGGCTAACTCTGTCACAGGAGCAAAAGCTGATACACGTACAGCAATGCTGTCGCGACCGCCGGTGAGAACGGTGCCTTTTAAGGCATCAACACAAGGGAGCACGAAGGTATAGGGACCAGGCCAGAGCCTTTGCATTAAGGCCTTACTCTCAGCATCTAGCTTGTCTAAGGCGACAAGATCCTTGAGATCATCCATGGAGCCTGCAATAGTGATCAGACCCTTGCCACTGTCACGCTCTTTAATCCTGATAATACGATTAATGGCATTTTCATCAAACGCACTGCAGGACAGACCGTAGACTCCCTCAGAAGGCGTGATCACCACGCCTCCGTTTCTGATAGCAGCAGCCGCTGTTTCTAAATCATCAGTAAACTCAGGCTTTAGCATCAACCCGCGTTCTCTGGCTACGACCTCGATTTCCTCGGTCATCAGAGTGCGGCCAGTTTCTGCTGCAAAGCGGCATCCTTAGCCTTAACCTGCTCAGAGGCAGCCTTGCGATCAGCCTTAACACGCTCATCAAGCTCAGGATCAGACAGGGCCATGATCTGTGCTGCAAGATATGCAGCATTTTTTGCACCTGCCTTGCCGACTGCCACAGTTGCAACCGGAATTCCACCGGGCATCTGTACAGTTGAATAAAGAGCATCAACACCGTTTAGAGGACCGCCATCACAGGGAATACCGATCACAGGACGGGTAGTACGGGCAGCAATGGCACCTGCAAGATGAGCTGCGAGGCCGGCAGCACCGATAAAGACCTGACAGCCGCGCTTTTCTGCATCCTGAACATAAGCAGAAACTTCATCCGGAGTACGGTGAGCAGATGCAACACGGGCCTCATAGGCAATACCCAGATCCTTTAAGATCTTCATGGTATTTTCCAAAAGAGGTAAATCAGAATCAGATCCCATAATAATGGCAACGAAATGATTGGACATAAAAACTCCGTTTGAAGAAATTCAGCCTGCAGGGAAATAAATGCAGGCATTACTATGTATTGAATGGGTGTGATTTTAGCACTGACATGCAATTTTCCTAAAAGACATCTTATTGCGCTCAATCACGGAGCGTAGACTCCCTGACGCAAGGTGGGATCATCTAAGATTTCCTTGCGTTTGCGCTTATGCGGACGCCTTGTTTTACAAAGAGAATTGCCGCATACCAGCTTAATACCGTTTTTTCCTTTTTTTTCAAACTGCAAAGGGAATGAGCACTGCGGGCAGGGCTCCTCCTTAGGCTTCCCCGGAACTGAATAGGTGCATTCAGGATAGTTGGTGCAGGCATAGAAGAGACGACCTGTGCGGGTAAAGCGCTGAGACATTACCCCCCTGTGGCAAAGAGGACATTTAATCTGCGACTTTTCATGTCCTGTATAGGTGTAATCACAATCAGGGTAGCGGGTACAGCCTACAAACAAGCCAAAGCGTCCACGTTTTAAGGCCACCAGTGCTCCGCATTTTGGACAGTGATCCTCCATGGAAAGTACTGTTTCCACACTGCGCTTTTTAGATAACGGCTGCATGAATGAGCAGGCAGGATAATCAGAGCATCCCAGAAAATCACCGCGCTCTGAGCGGCGTAAAACCAGAGGCTGTCCGCAAAGAGGACAGGGATCACCTTCTTCAAGCTCCTCTGCTTTTATGGCAGCACTCTCATTATCAGGTGCGTCACTGTCTTGTGCTTCTATAAAATCAGGATCGTCAGTAGGGCTCATGGATATCTTTCCAATGCTTCAAAATGCTTTTCTTCATCTTTAATCAGGGCGTCATTTTAACCTAAGTCAAGCAGGGAATTTACCCCTTGCACATGCGCTTTTTTTCATGTTCCACAGACGTTCATGTTAAAATTGCATGCTTAAATTCGAGGTATATATGGCAATACGTGAAATAGTAATTTTCCCCGACGAAAGATTAAGACTTCCAAACAGCGAAGTAACCGAATTCGGGCCGGAGCTTAAGGCTTTGACCGACGATATGTTTGAGACCATGTATGCAGATGAGGGCATAGGTCTTGCAGCCCCTCAGATCGGTATCAACAAAACTCTGGTAGTAATAGATATCCCGGAGGATGACGGCAAGCAGGGTGATAACAAGCTTGTGATGGTAAATCCCAAAATCACCGCCACCTCTGATGTAATTATTGAATCTGATGAAGGCTGCCTGAGTGTTCCCGGCTATCAGGACAAGGTCGAGCGCTTTGAGACTGTCTCGGTAAAATTCCAGGACGTCGATGGTAACGAGCACACCATGGAAAATGTAGAGGGCTTACTTGCCATCTGCATGCAGCATGAAATCGAACATCTCTCAGGCAAGCTTTTTATCGATCATCTCTCCCGCCTGAAGCGTGAGCGCCTCAAGAAAAAATACGGCAGACTCTTAAAAGAGCGTCAGGGGAATTAATCTGAATAATCAGGAGTTGGCATGGGACAGAGGATAATTTTTGCAGGTACACCTGATTTTGCTGCAGTAAATCTCAAGGCTTTACTGGATGCAGGTATTCGCCCGTGTGCGGTGTATACCCAGCCTGACAGGCCGGCAAGACGCGGACACAAATTGACCCCGTCTGCAGTTAAGGTTGTAGCCCTGGAAAACGGCTTAGAGGTTCGTCAGGTAGAAAATTTCAAAAACGAGGATGATATTAAGGCCTTTGAGGATCTCAGGGCTGATCTGTGCATCGTGGTTGCCTACGGTATTATCCTGCCGCAAAGAGTGCTTGATGCGCCCCGTCTTGGCTGCATCAATGTTCACGGCTCAATTCTGCCTGAATACCGGGGAGCAGCTCCTATTCAGAGAGCTCTGCTTGACGGCAAAAAGGAAACCGGCGTCACCATCATGAAATTAGTGAAGGCTCTGGATGCAGGCGACATGCTTGCCGTAGCCAGGATACCGATCACTGATACCGATACCTCAGGAACTCTTTTTGACAGGCTTGCAGAACTCGGTGCCAGAACTCTGGTTCACAACCTGGGACCGATACTTGCCGGTACCTTAACTGCCGTGCCGCAGGATGAGAGCAAGGCTACCTATGCAGCCAAACTTTCAAAGGATATGAGTCCTCTTGATTTTTCAGAATCAGCAAGCTCCCTGGAGCTTAAAATCCGTGGCTTAAATCCATGGCCTGTAGCGACCGCCACCTTAGATGATGTGTGCTATAAGATCTTTGAGGCCAGCGTTAAAAAGACAGGTAAACACGATAACTGCGGTACCATCACCGCTCTTACAAAAGAGGGTATCGAGGTTGCCTGTGCTGAAGACACTCTGGTATTAAAAACTATTCAAGCTCCGGGCAAGGGCCAGGTAAAGGCCGCTGATTTTGCCCGTTCATGCCCGCAGAAATTTGAAGGAAAGAATTTTGACTGCTGCTGTTCTGCATCTTAAGAAAACCGACAGCTCCCGCACCGGAGCTGACAAAACCTCTGCACGTCACACCAACACTGGCAGAATGCGCAGAAACCGTCCGAACTTTGATAAAAAGGAGGGCACAGGCTTTCACGGTCAATCCCGTGACAAAATGACAGCCTCCTCTGCAACAGGATCTCCTGCCCGTGCAGCAGCTGCTATGGCTGTGGCCGCTGTTGAAAACGGCCGCTCCCTTACCAAAACCCTGCCGCGTTTTTTAAAGGACATGGACGGGCGTGACCGTGCTCTGGTGCAGGAAATAGTCTACGGCACATTGCGTCACCGCCGTCTGCTCTCAGAGCGTCTCAAGGGACTTTTGGAGCACTCCATCGTCAAACGCTTTGAAAACAGCCGTGCCTTACTTTTGTGTGCACTCTATCAGATTGTCTACACCCGTATTCCCTCCCATGCTGTAGTTGCCTCAACTGTAGGAGCCTGCTCCTCCTGCGGCTGCCGCAATATGACCGGTCTTGTAAATGCGGTTCTGCGCCGTTTTCTGCGTGAAGGCTCAAGCCTTAATGAAGAACAGGTAAGCGCAGATATCCGCTATTCTGTGCCTCAATGGCTCTATGACAGACTCTGTGCTCAGTATCCTGATAAAGTTACCGGGATTTTAAAGGCGCAGAACGAGCACGCTCCGGTATGGCTCAGAGTTGAAAATTCCAAAATCACAACTGAAGATTATCTAAAGCTTCTGAAAAAGAGCGGCATCGATGCCACAGCCTGTGAATATGCAAAAGCTGCTGTAAAGCTCAAGCAGGCAATCGGTACTGAGGACATGCCTAAATTCCAGCAGGGCTTTGTCAGCGTGCAGGATCTGGCAGCTCAGATGGCAGCCCCCCTGATTGAGCCCAAAAACGGTGAAAAGATCCTTGACTGCTGTGCTGCCCCCGGCGGCAAAAGTGCCCATCTTATGGATCTCTGCCCTGAGATAAATCTGATAAGTGCAGATACCGATGAGGAGCGCCTTGAGCAGGCACAGAAGAATTTCTCCCGCCTAGGCCGCAATCCTCAATGTGTGGTCTGTGACTTTGCATCAGCTGAGGCTCCTCAAAAGCTCGGCCGTGATTTTGACAAGATCCTCCTTGATGCCCCCTGCTCAGGCACCGGTGTTATCCGCCGTCATCCTGATATCAAGTGGCTGCGTCGCGAAAAGGATATCGATCAGCTAAAGACGGTACAGGCAGCCATGCTTGATCAGGCTCTGGGCATGTTAAAGACCGGGGGCATTCTGGTATATACCACCTGCTCCATATTAAAAGAAGAAAATGAAGAGCAGGTAAAAGCCTTCCTAGAGCGTCACTCAGATGAGGTTGAAGCTCTGCCCTTTGAAATCTTTGGCGAAAACGTAGCCTGTAAACAGCTTCTGCCCGGTGAACATTCGGCAGATGGCTTTTTCTACGCCCGTTTTATTAAGAAGGCTTAGTTAAACCTGCTATGAAGATCATTATTCTCGGTGCAGGCTATGTAGGCTCAGAGCTTGCAACCTACCTTGCAAACGCCGGGCATGCTGTAACACTTGTGGACAATCCCTCTGATAATTTAGAGCAGATTGCCTCCCGTATTGATCTGCGCGTGATCCAGGGAAATCCCTCATCACCCGTAGTATTAAGAAACGCAGGTGCCGAGAATACCGAGCTTCTGGTGGCCGCTACCGCAGATGATGAGGTGAATATCACCGCCTGCTCCATAGGCGCCTTTTTATTTCATATTCCCCGTCGCATCGCCCGTATCCGTCAGGCGGATTATTTAAAGGAGGCCGATGATCTCTTCTGTGAAGGTGCCATTCCGATTGATCATGTGATCTCTCCTGAGCACATTGCAACTGATGATCTGATCCGTCTTATCAATCTGCCGGGAGCATCAGCGGTAGCAGAATTTTTTGACGGCATGCTGACTCTTGCACAGGTGCGCTGCCGTCTCCGGGGAAAGCTCATCGGTCATCCCTACAGCGAATTTGAAAGCTATGACGGCAAGGCCGCTCTTCTGGCCGTTTTTCGTGACGGCAAGATCCTCGACGGCTTCAGGCAGGAATTCATAGCCCCCGATGATGAGGTATTCTTCTGCTGTCAGACCGAGCGTGCACTCTCGCAGTTATCAGCATTGCGTCCTTTGCAGACAGGTGGCTCTACTATCACCATCGCAGGCGGCACACATGTTGCTGATGCGCTGGCGGTAAGATTATCCGAGCGTTTTCGCGTAAAGCTCATTGAACCGAACTCCGAGCGGGCACTGCGCATAAGCGATCGCCTCTATGGCAATGATATTGAAATCTATAATGCCGATCCTACCTCTCTCGTGTTTATGAATGAGGAGCAGCTGCAGAGATCAGATCTCTTTATCGCAGCCTCTCCCAGTGATGAGAGCAATATCATGTCATCAATGCTCATTCACCGCCTGCATAAGGTACGTACCATGGCGGTGATCAGAGGAGACGGGTACAGTCAGCTTGCTGAGGACTCAGAGGGGGAGATTGAAACCGTGATCTCACCTAATGAATCAACCGTGTCGGCACTGCTCTCAAATATCCGCCAGGAGGGTGTTAAGAATATGCGCCTCTTCAGGCATGGTAAATCCGAGGCTCTGGAACTGGTAATTGAAGGCTCGCACTTTTCATCCAAGGTAATCGGAAGGTCCGCACAGGAGCTGTCTTTGCCTCAGGGGGTAAGTCTGGGCCTCGTTTTGCGCGACGGCCGTATTCTCACGCCTGATAACGAGTTTAAATTCAACGATGGTGATCACGCATTATTTTTCGCAGTCGATCACAAGCAGGTTAGGGCTCTTATCAAGTATTTCCGTCCCCGTGCTTTCTGGATCCCCAAATGGTAGTCAACTTCAAGGTTGTGGCAAAACTTCTGGGATCAGCCATTCTCTGGTTTGGTCTGGTAGCCGTTATTCCTGCAGTTTATTCCCTGTTCTCATACATGAGAGCCTTTCCGGCCTTTATGGTGGCAGCCATTGTGGCAATAGGCACCGGCCTGATCCTCAAACGCATGGGCAGAAACTGCAGTAATGCCCCTTCAATCCGTGAGCTTTTTATCTTCACAGTAGCACTGTGGGGAGGCACCACCTTCATCGCCGCCATTCCCTTTATGCTGGTATTGAAGGATTTAACTCTGGCACAGGCAGTCTTTGAAAGTGCCTCAGGATTATCCACCACCGGTGCCACCGTCCTTGATCACCTTGATTTAAAGCCAAGACCGCTGCTGCTGTGGCGCTCCATGCTGCAGTTTGTAGGAGGCATAGGCTTCGTGGTGATTGCAGTAGCGGTGCTTCCGACAGCCTCCATGGGCGGCATGAATCTTTTTAAGACCGAATCCTCATCCTTTGATGGCAGATCAAAGATCACTCCGCATGCCAAAACCATGGCCGGAGGCTTTCTTCTGTGGTACTTCCTGATGCTTTTTCTATGTACCTTCTTCTATGCATTAGGAGGCTTTGATTTCTTTCTGGCCCTAAATACCGCGCTCTGTACCGTATCCACAGGCGGCATGATGCCCATTGATTCTTCGATGAATGCCGTATCCCCCTTTATTCAGTATACGGCCATGATCTTCATGCTCCTGGGCAGTCTGCCTTTTATGCTGATCCTTTCATCTATTGCCGGCAATTTCCTAAATCTGCTGCACGATGAGCAGGTACGCGGCTTTTTGTATTTAATCGTAATAACCTCCCTGATGGTGGCCTTCTCGCTTATCTATGCAGACAACTATGATATAGAGCGGGCTCTCAGAACTGCATTTTTCAACGTGATTGCGATCATCTCCTCAACAGGCTTTAACTTTGAGGATTTTACGCAGTGGAATAACTTTGCCTCCATCCTCTTCTTTTTGATCCTTGCAATCGGCGGCTGCTCGGGATCAACTGCCGGCGGTATGAAGATCTTCCGTCTGCAGATCTGCTACTCACTGATGAAAACCCAGTTTTTAAAGGCAGTACATCCGCATCTGGTGGCCCAGCCAAGATTTAACGGCCGCACCATCGACAATGAAACACTGTATGCAGTTATTACCTATCTTGCAGCCTATGTGCTGGTGACAGCAGCCTCGGCTGCCGCAACCACCTTTTTTGACCTCAACATCATGGATGCCATCTCAGGTACCATCAGCTGTCTGTCAAATATCGGTCCTGCCGTAGGTGTACTGCTTACGCCATCCACAACCTTCTCGGCCCTCTCTGATCCACTGTTATTCATCTTCTCCTTTGACATGGTTCTGGGACGTCTTGAGATCCTGCCCGTCATCCTCATCATGACGCGCATGTTCTGGAAAAGCTGAGCGCGCTACAATGAAGACAAAAAATAAGGAACACTATGCTTAATAATTGGATAAGCGAGGCCCGTCCCCGCACTCTTATCTTGGGTATGGCCAATTGTGCTCTAGGCTGTGCTTTGGGTTTTTATTACGGTGATGTCAATCTGTATACCCTTACTACAGCATTGCTCACCGTCATCACCGGCTGTCTTTTGCAGATCCTGTGTAACTTTGCCAATGATTACGGGGATGCCTACCGTCAGGCAGACGGTCCTGACCGTCTGGGCCCGGTAAGAGCCATAATGGCAGGAGCTATCTCTATTGCACAGCTTCGACGCGGCATGGCGGTGGTTATCATCATGGCAGCCATTACCGGTGTCATAGCAGTAGGTATGGCCGTAGGAGGAGATCTGCAGGTATTATCCTGGTTTATCTTCCTGGGCGTACTCGCAATTCTGGCTGCACTCTTCTATACCCTCGGCATGGCCTACGGTTATAAGGGCCTCGGTGATATCTTCGTATTCATATTCTTCGGCATCGTCGCCGTTGTCGGCTCACAGATGCTGATCACGGCAGCCTCAAATAACGGCATTGATACCTATCCTGATACCTATGCGCTGGCAGTTTCAATTGGTGCCAGCTCCACCATGGTGCTGCATGTGGCCTCCATGCGTGATATCGAGGAGGATCGCCGCCATGGTAAAAAGACTCTGGCATCACGTCTTGGCTACTCGCTCTCCCGTATATATCTGGCAATACTGTTCTCCGTCACGGTAGTCTCCTCCCTTGTGGCCTGCCTGTACTCGCATAAGGCCTGGGAGCTGGTCATCATTGTGGCATCATTGATCCCGCTTCTGGCATCTACCGTACGTACCATCCGCTATGCAGACAACGGCCGCAAGATAGCACCAGAGCTTAAATACACATCCTTAGGCAGCGGCATTCATGCCATAGCCTGGATCTTTGTCCTGATCCTTGATTTCTGGGTCTACTACTGACCAGCCAATAAAAGATGCGTTGTCCTGGCCGGCAACGCTCTTTTTGAAAGATGCTTGTCGTATAATCGTCACCGAAATTTTTAATTTAAATCTGTTACATTCCCTCCGGAGCACTCATGCTTTTTGATGATCCCGCGCTCTCAGCGCTCAAGCAGCAATTTGTTAAAGAAAAGGTTAAGAAGGAAGGTATCGTCAAAGGCACCGATCGTGGCTTTGGTTTCCTAGAGGCCGATCGCGAATCCTATTTCATTGCCCCTGATGACATGCGTTCTGTCACCCATGGTGATCGTATTACCGCTTTTATTGAATCAGACGACCAAGGACGCATGCGTGCCAAGCCCTGCAAGCTGGTAGATCCTTTCTTAAAACGCTTCATTGCAAGAACCGTGATCTCTCAGGGCCGTCTCAGTGTGATCCCTGATCATCCCAATATTCATATCAGAATAAATGCCAAAGATGTACGCAGTGACAAGGGTGAAGAGCTTAAAAGCTCAGACTGGGTAGTCTGCAACCTCACCTATCATGCCCTCAAAGACAAAGTCTTTGAGGCCGAGATCACTGAGCTGGTCTGCCGCAAGGATGATCCCAAGACTCCATGGACAGTTTCTCTTCGCCGCTATGATCTTCCATTGCAGGAGCCTGCAGATGAGGATTTTAAATTTTTAGAAAACGATCTGCCTCGCAGCGATATGACTGCAGTTCCCTTTGTGACTATCGACAGTGCCCACACCGAGGATATGGACGATGCGCTGTTTATTGAAAAGGTGGAAGGCGGATTTAAGCTTCTGGTTGCAATTGCCGATCCTACAGGCTATATCGCCGAGGACAGTGAGCTTGACAGACTTGCAGCCGTACGCGGCTTTTCAATCTACCTGCCAGGCCGCGACATCCCCATGCTGCCGCGTATCCTTTCACAGGATCTGTGTTCATTAAGACAGGATGAGATCCGTCCTGCTCTGGTCGGTACCTTCTATGTGGGATCTGACGGAGCTATCGACTTTACCAGGAGCCACTTTGAGCTTGCCAATATCAAATCTCACGGCAAGCTGATCTATAACGAGGTCTCAGATTACCTTGAGGGTAAGGAAGACGCCGTCTTCAAGCCGTCAGAGCAGATTGAAAGGGTACTGCGCGATCTTGTGGATTTCACCAGAGCCCGTGACAGCTATCGAGCAACCAATGCCGCCTGCTTCAGAAACAAGCCTGATTATGAGTTCATCCTCACCCCCGAGGGCGCTCTTGATCACATTGAAATCAATCACCGCCGCATTGCCAACCAGATAGTTGAAGAATCCATGATCACCGCTAACGTCTGTGCAGGTCAGATGCTTGCAGAGAAATTAAACTGCGGCATCTTCAATACCCACGGCGGCTTTGATATGAAGAAGAAGGACGATATCATAGAGCTTCTTAACCTTGAAAAATGTCCTTTCACTGAAGAGAGCCTGACCACCATCGAAGGCTATAACGCCATCCGCCGTTTTGCACTGTCCACCGATTCAAACTATATGGACAGCCGCATCAGACGTCTGCAGGAATATTCTCAGATCACCAATACCCCCGCACCTCACTTTGCCTTAGGTGTTCCAAACTATGCCACCTGGACCTCACCTATACGTAAATTCGGTGACATGATCAATCACCGTCTTTTAAAGAGCATCGCTGTCGGCACTGCTCATCCCAAGCTTCCTGATGAGGATACCCTGTTGCAGATGAATACTGCCAAGCGTACCAACCGTATGGCAGAGCGTGATGTGCGTGACTGGCTCTATGTTGATTACCTGGAGCCTGAGATTGAGAAGCGTACCGTTTTCACAGGTGAGGTATTTGATATCACCCGCGGCGGTATGCGTGTCACCTTAGATGACAACGGCGCCATGATCTTTGTACCGTTCAGCTTCATGAGCCCGGACAGGGATTCCCTAACCTTAGACGGAGACAAGGGCGTAGGTATTGTAGGCACCGAGGTTGTGCTCAGGCTTGGCGATGCCGTCAAAGTAAAGATTGTTGATGTGGATAAGGAAAACCGCTCCATCACCGGAGCCCCGGCACAGAGCATAGGCGGTCTTATGCTCCCGGATCCTTATGTGAAACGTGAAGCTCCCCGCCGCCTAAATAACGACAGCCGCCGTAATGATCACGGCAACGGCGGTCGCAGCTTCAATAACCGCAATAACAACCGCAAGGGTGGCTTTCGCCGCTAGCAATTAACAAGGCAGACCTCAGTCTGCCTCTATAAAAAAACTCAGAGCCATATGCAGCACAGTGCATATGGCTTTTTAATATCCTTACTTAATCTCAATGCCGCTTAGCTCAAGCAGGGCATCGACGCTGGGCTTGCGTCCGCGGAAGGCAATATAGGATTCCATAGCATCCTCACTGCCGCCGATTGCCAGCACACAGTTCTTAAAGTCACGTCCTGCAGTTGAGGTGAACAGCCCCTCATCCTCAAAACGCTTGAAGGCATCGGCAGCCAGGACCTCTGCCCATTTATAGGAATAATAGCCTGCAGCATAGCCACCTGCGAAGATATGCGTAAAGCCGTTGGCAAAGCGCTCATGATCATATTGCGGAACTACAGCCACACGCTCCTTTACCTCATGGAGGATCTCCTGAATACGGCCACCCTTTGCCTCATCGTATTCAAGATGAATACGCATATCAAAAATAGCAAACTCAAGCTGACGGAGCATGGCCATTGCCGATTCAAAGTTTCTGGCATTGATGAGTGCATCAAGCATGTTCTTAGGCATAGGCTCGCCTGATGTAACATCTGATGAGAGGAAGTTTAAGACCTCCTCCTGCCAGGCAAAGTTCTCATTAAACTGAGACGGAAGCTCGACTGCATCCCAGGGCACACCGTTAATACCGGAGACATCAGGCACGTCTATACGGGTTAATAACTGATTTAGGGCATGACCGAACTCATGGAACACAGTTACAACTTCATCATGGGTAAGCTGTGATTCACGACCGTTTACAGGAGGAGTGAAATTGCACTCGACATAAGCCACCGGTAGCTGCAGCAAGCCATCGGCACGGTAACGGCGGGTCAGGCACTCATCCATCCAGGCACCGCCTCTTTTACCCTGACGGGCATAGAGATCCATAAAGAAG
This sequence comes from Akkermansia muciniphila, assembly GCA_963622535.1. Lineage (GTDB taxonomy): Bacteria > Pseudomonadota > Gammaproteobacteria > Enterobacterales > Succinivibrionaceae > Succinivibrio. The sequence goes on along the minus strand of CAVFIO010000006.1, from coordinate 41,920 downwards.
GAGCCGATGCAGGAGCCGAACTCATCATAGACGTCGTAAAAACGCACCTCATCATTCCACACATCCACTCCAAGATGAGGTCTGAAGGTTACCTTATAGAGGCGGGTGGTGCATTCAAAAAGACCTGCAATAACCTTGCTTACCGGGAAATAGCGGCGGGTAGCCTCGGTATCATAGGCATATCTGGCCTGACGCAGCTTTTCTGAATAGAAGGATACATCCCAGGGCTCAAGACTGTCCTGTCCCTGAGCTTTGGCAAACTCACGCAGACTCTCCATCTCCTTTCTGCCCTGAGACAGAGATTTATCGGCAAGATCATAGAGAAAGTCTAAAACCTGCTCGGGGCTCTGGGCCATCTTGGTAACGAGGGAGTAATCAGCATAGGAACGGTAGCCCAGAAGCAATGCAAGCTCATGGCGAAGCTTTAGGATCTTCTCCATCAGCGGGGCATTGTCCCATTTTTCAGGATTCTCACCGTATTCAGAGGCACGGGTCTGATAGGCCTTGTAGATCTTTTCACGCAGCTCACGCTTTTCAGAATAGGTAATGAAAGGGCGGTAGGAAGGGAAATCCAAAGTGAAGGCCCAGCCGTCAAGCTCACGTCTTTTGGCCTCAGACCTGGCAAGGCTTCTTACCCCTGCAGGCAAGCCCTTGAGATCGTCCTCGTCAGTAATATGCAGAACGTAATTGTGGGTGGCATCCAGGACATTGTTGGCATAGGCAGTCTCTAACTGCGACAGCTCCGTGCAGATCTCAGCATAGCGCTGCTGCCTGTCAGATGGCAGATCAACACCGCTTAACACGAAATCACGGATGGTATTCTTAATAGAGCGCTGCTGTGCTCTGGTCAAAAGCGAGAAGGCATCAGATTTCTGGATGGATTTCATCAGATCGTACAGGGGCTTGTACTGACCTGCCCAGGATGAATATTCAGAAACCTCAGGCAGGCATTCATCATAGGCCTTGCGATACTCAGGAGTGTTCTGTACTCCGTTTAAATGAGAGGCTACTCCCCAGACCTTGGAGAAGGCATCATCAGCCTCCTCAATAGGAGCTATAGCATTATCCCAGGTGGCATCGTCCTTATGATCCTTGCATACGCGCTCTATGACACTGCGGCATCTTTCAATAGAGGCCCTCACAGCAGGGAGCAGATGCTCAGGCTTTACTTCGGAAAACAGAGGTAACCCAGATGATTTTAAGAGGGGATTGTCCTGAATAGAATTATCCATAGCGATTACGTTCTCACATATTTTTCAATTATTTATTTCATCATAGTTTAGCCTTTTTTTTGACATTTGTGGGCTGTGGTACAATCTTACAATCAAAAATTGTGCATATAAGGAAAGGATCTGTAATGACAGATCCGAATTAGAGTTATGGCAGATCTTACAAATCAGTTGAGAGTACATTACAACGCTATTCTTTCGCTTCTTGACAAGGAGCGTGCCGATGCCGTACTCATTGCTCACGATGATGAATACCTCTCAGAGGAATTATCTGACAACTGCCAGCGTATAAAATTCCTGACAGGCTTTTCCGGCAGTGCCGGCTTCTGTGTCATAGTCAGAAATTCTGACACTCAGGCCTTAAAAGAAGGATTGAGCATCACCTCAAAAAACGGCAGGGAGCTGTCCATCAAACACAGTGCCGCCATGTTTGTTGACGGACGCTACACCGTTCAGGTTAAAAAGCAGATAGATAATGAGCTTTATGATGCATTCAATGTAAGTGACATCCTTCCTGAGGACTATCTTGCAGCCATACTTGAACGCGGCTCCAGGGTTGCAATCGATCTCTCCTGCCTGAGCTACAGCCAGTATCAGAGAATAAAGGCAAAACTTGAAAGAAGTGATATTGCCATTATCGATACCGGACGCAATCTGGTAGATGAGATCTGGAATGACCGTCCGGCTCCTGAAAACACCAGGGTGGAGATTTTCCCTGACGAGTATAACGGCTGCCCAAGCCCGCAGAAGCGTCACAATCTGGCACTTAAGTTGCGTGAGCGCGATCTTGATGCCACGGTTATCTGCGATCCTGAAAGTATATGCTGGCTGTTAAATATCCGCGGTCGCGACCGTCACTGTCTGCCGGTAGTAAACTGCCGCATGGTGGCCTATTCCAACGGAGCGCTTGAGTGGTATATCTCAGATGATCACCTGGATCCTGATGCCTTCAAGCAGCTTGAGGCTCATATCGGACATATCGATATCTTCCCGGAAAACCGCTTTGATGAGGTGCTTGAGCGTCTTGGTAATTCATCATCTACCGTGTTCGTAGATCCTGAAACCGTCAACGCTCATGTAATCAACGTGCTTGAAACAGGCGGGGCCAAGCTCACCATGGGCCTGGGTCTGTGTCAGCTTCCGAAGGCTGTCAAAAATCACGTTGAAATTGCCGGTGAATATAAGGCTCACATCAAGGACGGCATTGCCATGTGCCGTTTCTTTGCCTGGCTTGATGAGCTTACAGGTCTATATGAAAACGATCTTGATGAGGAAGCCTTCCACCGCAACATCAGGGATACTGATGAGGCGGTTTTAGCAGACAGAGCTGAATCATTCCGCAAGGTGGAGGCTGACTATATTGAGCCATCCTTTGATACCATTTCATCAATCGGTACCAACGGTGCCATGGTGCACTATAACTACAAGGAGGCAGGCTGCCTTAAGGCTCTTGGTGACGGCCCACTGTACATGATTGACTCAGGTGCGCATTATCTTGACGGTACCACAGATATCACCAGAACCTGGCTGGTGGGTCCCGGACTTACCTCTGAGATGCGCCGCATGTATACCCTGGTGCTGAAGTCCCATATTGCTCTTGCTTCCCTTGTTTTTCCACAGGGCACCTGCGGCATGCAGATTGATGCTGTTGCAAGACGTCCGCTGTGGGATATAGGCTGTGACTTTGCCCACGGCACCGGTCATGGTGTAGGCCATCTTTTATCCGTACATGAAGGCCCTCAGCAGATTTCATCTCATCGCAGCACTATTCCGCTGGAGCCTGGCATGATCGTATCTGATGAGCCCGGCTACTATAAGGAAGGCGGCTTTGGCATCCGTATTGAGAATCTGCTCGTGGTACAGAAATGCCAGCGCTCAGGTCTTACGCATATGCTGTGCTTCAGCCCCTTAACCCTGGTGCCTATTGATACCCGCTGTCTTGATCTGTCGCTTTTGAACAGCGATGAGAAAGAATGGCTTAACAATTATCATAAGAACGTGCGCAGCGTAATTACCAATGCCGCTACCACGTTATCTGATACCGAGATTTCCTGGTTAAACCAGGCAACCTCTGCTATATAGGAGTATTAATATGTTGTTTCGTCGAAACATCGCCAATCAGCTGTACTGTCTTACAAGATTACAGCAGCTGTCCTATATTGCCGTCAAAGCCGACAATTATGCCGTGCTTGAAAATCCTTCACTGTTCCACAAGCGTATGCTTGAGCTCATCAGAAATGCCAAGCACCGCATCATGATGACGGTGCTGTATCTGCAGGATGACGACTGCGGACGTGAGATCCTGGATGCACTTTATGAGGCCAAGAGTAAAAATCCTCATCTTTACGTAAAGATTTATGTGGATTTTCATCGTGCTCAGCGTGGTCTTATCGGCAAGGAGCCATCCCTTGGCAACAGTGAGCTCTATTATAAGAAGGCTAAGGACTGTGATAATCCGCCTTCAATCTATGGTGTGCCCGTAAAGCGCCGTGAACTTTTTGGTGTCATGCACTTAAAAGGCTGTGTCTTTGATGATACCGTGCTGTACTCAGGAGCCTCCGTAAATGATGTCTATCTGAACTTCCATGAGCGCTACCGCCTTGACAGATATCATGAGATCGTGTGCCCGGAGCTTGCAGATTCCATGTGTGCCTATGTAAACGAGGCCTTCCACATGAATTATGCCGTGCAGGATTTTTCTCAGGGAATGGTTAAAAATGCCAAGCAGTGCCGCGATGATATCCGTGCCCTCACCAGACATCTGACATGCGTACAGTACAAGGTAAACGGGGAGCATATTGCAGGTAAGAACGTAGGCATATGTCCGCTTGCAGGTCTTGGCAAGCGCCGTAATGCGTTAAACCGTGCCGTGCTGTGGTTAATCGGAGCTGCCAAAACTCATCTGTTCATCTGCACTCCTTATTTCAATCCGCCAAAGCCGGTACAGCAGCAGCTTGAGGCAGCCATGGAAAGCGGGGTGAAGATCACGTTGTTAGTCGGTGATAAGACTGCCAACGACTTTTATATAAAGCCTGAGGAGAAATTCTCCACTGTGGGAATTGTGCCTTATATCTATGAGCAGAATCTGCGCAGCTTCATGCAGAAGCATGCAGATAAGTTAAAGTCAGGACAGCTTGAGATCATGCTGTGGAAGCACGGGGATAACACCTTCCATGTCAAGGGCATGTATGTAGATCAGAGCTTTGCCCTGATGACCGGCAATAATTTAAATCCGCGTGCCTGGGGACTTGATCTTGAAAACGGTCTGGTGATCTCCGATCCCTCCCACCTTCTGCAGGAAAAATTCATGCACGAGCAGCTGTATCTTTTAAAACATACTCAAAAGATAACCGATGTCTCTGAATTAGACAGCATTGAGAATTATCCTGAGGAGGTGCAGAAGATACTGTCAAAGGTCAAGCTGTTAAGAGCATCTGTGATCATCAGACACTTACTCTGATAAAGGAAAGCCATGGAGCAGATCGACGAGTACTACACTCAAAGTGCTGTCACCTCTTTAAAAGGGGTAGGTAAAACCTATGCAGGGGCTCTGCAAAAGCAGGGTATACTCAATCTCTTTGATTTGCTTCTGGATCTGCCCTTCCGCTATCTGGACGAAACCTTCATAACCTCAGCACGTGATGCCCCCACGGACGGACGCTATGTGCTGATGTGCTTAAGAGTGCGATCAAGCAGAACCTTTAACGCAGGATCCCGTGGCACGAGGCTTTTCAGAGTGAATCTTGAGGATGACTCAGGCTTTGTAGGAGCGGTATTCTTCAACGCCCATCCGAACTACACCAATCATTTCACGCCAAATGCACGCATCATGGCCTTTGGCTACTTAAAATACGACAACAACGGCTTTAAGTGCCTGCAGCATCCTAAGGTAACCTTCTTAAAACCGGATGAGGGGCCGATAGTCAGTGAAACCCTCACTCCGGTATATCACAGCTCAGATGGCATGCCGCAGAAGGTGATCACCAAGATTGTAAATCAGGGACTGCAGAAGCTCCCGTCAATGCCGCTGTCAGAGCTTATCCCGAAGGAGCTCAATCCCTTTGGTATGAGCCTTCAGGATGCAATCGTATATGTGCACAATCCAAAGGGAGCAGCAGATCATCGCGTGATACTGCCGTACATGCTTGATGCCTTCAAACGCATTTGCTTTGAGGAGATCACAGCCTATCAGCTATCTATGCTCAATCTGCGCAGTATCAACTTAAAACGCAAGGCAGTACGCATTAACTTTTTACCGTCACTGCACGAAAAGCTCTTAAAAAGTCTTTCCTTTGCGCTTACTAACGCCCAGAAGCAGGCTTTTGCCGAGATCTGTGCCGATCTGCAGCGTCATACCCCCATGCTGCGCCTGCTGCACGGAGATGTAGGCTCAGGCAAAACCATGGTAGCCCTTATGGCCTGCCTCCAGAGCGCCGGAGCTAATTTACAGAGTGTACTGCTGGCACCGACCGAGCTTCTGGCTGAGCAGCACTACCGTAAATTCTCAGCAATACTGACCCCGCTTGGAATTTCCTGTGTGCTATTGTGCTCTTCATTAAAAGCTCAGGAGCGTACGCAGGCTCTGGCATCAATTAAAGACGGCAGCGCTCAGATTATTATCGGAACGCACAGTGTTTTCCAGAAGGATGTGGAATATAAGTCTCTGGCTTTAGCCGTCATAGATGAGCAGCATCGCTTTGGCATAGGGCAGCGTATTGCTCTTTTAAAGAAAGCACCTGACGGCTGCACCATGCATCAGCTCGTGATGACCGCCACACCTATTCCACGCACTCAGCAATTAGCTCTCTATGCAGATCTGGATGTATCAACCCTGGGAGAGCTCCCCTCAGGCAGAACTCCGATCACCACTGCAATAATTGGCGGAAGCCGCCGTCATGAGGTCTTTGAACGTCTGCGCATTGCCTGTCAAAACGGCAAGCAGGCCTACTGGGTATGTCCCCGCATTGATGAAAATGAGGAGGAGGATGAGGGCAACGCTATGGCCTCCGTGCTTGATGCCTATAGAGATCTCACTCAATCCTTAAACGGGATCAAAGTAGGGCTGGTGCACGGGCAGATGAGCACCAGGGATAAAAATGAAACCATGGCGTCCTTTTTGCGAGGAGAGATCAGGATCTTAGTTGCCACTACTATTATCGAAGTGGGCGTGGATGTACCAAACGCTTCGATCATAGTCATTGAAAGCGCCGATAAACTGGGGCTTGCACAGCTGCATCAGCTAAGAGGTCGCGTGGGACGTGGCAGCGAGGTTTCCTTCTGTCTTCTGATGTATGACGATCAAAACGAAAATATGACCGACACCGCCATACAGCGTCTGCAGATCATGCGCTCTACTACGGATGGCTTTAAGATTGCCGCCGAGGATCTCAAGCTTCGCGGTCCTGGCGAGGTATTCGGTGACAAGCAGGCAGGATTCGATGCCTTCAGAATTGCCGACAGTGTGCGCGATCAGGATCTGATCCCTATAGCCCGTAAGGCAGCCGAGGCTATATTAGAGGATAAACCGACCACCGCCTGTCTGATAAAGCGCTGGTTCAAGGATTCAGGCCATATCAGAGATGAGGCCTCAGCTTAAGCGTAGCAAAACCGGAGTAATGACACTTATGAAAGCATTCGAGTTCATTGATTACGATTTACCTGATGGCTCTGTCTTTTTTTATGCCTCAAGATTTGTCCCCGCCAGGGTTCCTGACGACGGAGTAGATCTGGAGGACATATTCCTAGGCTCAAAAGAATGCGACGGCTCTTACGACTTCAATTACAACGCTGAAATCTATCAGCATCTATTATTAGATAGCAAGTATGCAACCGCCTACCGTTGCTGGCATTACTCAATTATCAATCAGAGAAAGATATCTCCCAAGGAGCCTCTAAAAACGAAAGATGAAGAGGAGCGTGAGCACTTGCGCAGGCTTGCTGATGACAGATATTTGTTATATCAGACCGACCATATCTCTGCATATCAGAACAGCTTTTTAAAAGGACTGAGAGAAGGATTAACCGAGCGTGCCGTTGAGCTGTTAAAACAAGGGTACTCTCTAGCCCTGATCCAGGACATTACCCAGTTTTGCATACCAAAGCTCAAAAAGCTCGCTGAGCAGCACCACATACCTCTTTCAAGCTTAAATAAGGATCATTCAAAGGATTAAGCAGGAAACAGGCTTAAGGAGCAGGATCGTGGCTTTAAGACACAATATCAGGCGACATAAGGCCGGCAAAATTGCCAGAATATGCAAATGGCTTTTTACAGCCTTAGTGATCCTGGCCGTTGCCATAATAGCCTTTATCCTTTACTTCAACGGACAGAACGTCAGGGCACCTCTGGTAAGGCTTCTGTCTGAACGCTCAGGACTGCAGTTTCAGGCCGAGCAGGTTGAATTCTCTCCCATATACCCCGATACCGTAAAGCTTCATGGAGTGAGCTTCTCAAAAAGTCATATCGATGAGCTTTATCTGGAATATGACGTTAAATCCCTGTTATCCGGAAAAAATCTTACTGTTTCAGATCTCTATTTGCGCAATGCCAGTATTTCCCCTGAGGATCTGGCCTTACTTAAAAATAACGCCTTAGGCTTTGATTCTATTTCAATTGCCACACTTAGAGCCAAGCATGTTCCCTTTGAACTTGCAGGACTTTCGGCTAAGGATGCATCCTTTGAACTGACTGATGTAAACATCACGAAAGGCTCAAATCCAACAGTAGGTTCAGGCTCAGGATCGCTTACCGAGGGCTTAATTGACGGTATAACCTACAGGGATCTGCAGGGGCAGTTTACCTGTGATAAACAGGATCTGGTAATCTCAAAGCTTTCTTTAAATGCCTTAGGCGGAAGCATCAGCGGCGCGCTTGAAATAAGCACCGGCAAGCTTCCTAAATTCAGCTCGCTGGTACTAGACAGAGTTGTTTTAAAGGATCCGGCAAGACTTGTGGAAAAATACAGCTTTCAGGCACCATCAGTAGGACTTAATGATGTTATCGCCGTGATGAATAACAGGGATCTTTTGCTGTCAGGAATAAACGGCACAGCATCTGATCTTACGGTTAACAACGGTGGCTTAAGCTGTAATTTCAAAGGAAAAATCAATGAAATCTCACGTCCTTTGATGCAGCTTACACTTGAGAATAATCAGGCGGATTTAAGGATAGATCCTGATGAAATATCTGCAAATCTTAAGGGCCAGGTATATGACGGGGAATATGAGCTGGATGCACTGCTGTCTGCAGATGACAGGGATGATTATATTAAAGATCTCAAGCTTAAATCTTCACGCCTTGAGCTTACCCGTACCCTGTGCGATGGCTTTTTAAGTGATCTTAAAGAAAAAACACTGCATCTTAATAATGTTGAATTCAACAACGTCCGTTTTCTCTCTCATCTTGACTCACTGCCGGTATCTGCTCAGGCAATTTCAGGAAGCATTTCAGGTCTTGCCTGGTCTCAGCATGAGGGCTTCAAACCAGATCCTTCCGCTATGGCAAATCTGAACCTTAACGATCTGCTCTATCAGGATCTGCGCATAAATCAGCTGGCGCTTGTTTCCAATTTAACAAAACCGCTGTTTATGCTGTCAATTCCCAAGGTAAGCTTCGGCAAATCAAATGCAAGCCTCAGCTTGTCTCTTTCAAGAAACGGCGGAAACTCCTTCCTTATAGGTCAGGCACACAATTTTGATCTTGCCGGCATCAACTCAAGCCTCATACCTCATCTTTTAAGCGGCAAAGTGGATTTGGATATCGATCTTAAAAGCTCAGGAGATAAAGAGGATCTGGTAAAAAATTTAAACGGCAGGCTCACACTCTCAGCAGACAGTCTGCTGGTTTCTGCCTTCGGTCTTGATCTGATAAACGGTGGCCGTAAAGAGGATTTTCATCTTGATCTGTCAAAGCTGCTGACAGCTCTTACAGACAGTGACTGCGGCATGCATGATGTCAATGCGCAGATAAATTTCGGACAGGAACATGCCAGATATGCTGCAAACGCCAAACTTGCGACATCGGTATTTTCATTATCAGGAGCTGCCGCACTAACAGATCTTGTAAACAACGGCAAAGCCTATTTTGTAAGTACTCCCCGTGACAGTGCTACTGTAGTCGACATCTCAGGCACTCTTAAAGAGCCGCTTTTTGATATCAGGGCCCTGCAGCGCGGACTGATGCGTCCTGGACTGTTCGTCAAGGAAATGAGTGCTGAGGAGCAGGAGCAGTATGAGGAGCAGCAGCGGGAAAAGCTTAAAACTCAGGATCAGAACGCCGAAAAGCTCCTGGATGCAGTCAAAATACTCAGGGATGAAATTGCCGTTTTAGAAAAGGATACGGCAGATGATAACAGCAGTGCTCAGCAGGATAAGGCTCAATAACATATCTGCTTTTGCTCATGAAAACGAAGACTCCCGGATCTAAGGAGCCTCCGTTTTTCAAAAAATCAAGCGCTAGCTTTTAGGTGCCGGTGCCGGAGCCGGCTCCTCCTTTTTGCTGAGATCACGCCTAACAGGCCTTGGAGTGGATGCCACCTTAATTCTGATTGAGGCCTTTCGACGCACCTGAATAACACGCTCGGAGCCCAGAGTAGAGCCGGTCATATTGGCAAGATACACCATAAAGTTTGGAATTCCTTCCCAGATCCCGTTACGTACAGCACCTAAGGTTGCAGTGAATTCAGCCCCAACCAGAATAATCCACCAGTTGATATACACCCACAGCATCATCACCGGAATTGCCGCAAGCGCACCATAGGCTACTTCATAATTTGAGAATTTCAGCACGAATACAGAAAAGACCTTTTTTGAGATCTCAAGAAAAATAGTTACCAGGGCCGCGCCTAACAGAGCATCCTGAATCTTAACCATAGCGGCAGGAACTATCATGAAAACCGCGGTAGTTACGATAAGTTCAATGAATACCGGCAGCACAAAATAGGCCAGCACCATAGGAATTCCCACAACTCCGCCTGAGAGTGCGGCATAGGCAAAGACCTTGGAGGTGATCCAGACTACAAGGCCGATTGACAGAGGTCCTAACGTCAGAAGAGTCCAGTAGATTGCAACAGTGGAGCCTATCTTACGAGCACCGCCGCGCCAGATGCGGTTGAAGGACTTGTCTACCGAGCGCACCAGCATTAAGGCGATAAGAAAGAAAACAACGGATCCGGTCAGCGTGAGCTTTCCTGCATGCTGCAGCAGCACTCCCATATTGTTACTGATGGTCTCATTGAACACCGGCATGAAATTCTGGGCCGCAAAAAGCTTTAATGCATCACGCACTCCCTGAAATGAAGGGATCATGGCAAAAACAGATAAAACCACGGTTACTGCCGGTACCAGCGATAAAATAGAGGTAAAAGCCAAAGCCGAGGCCTCCAGGCCGACGCTGTCACGCCTGATGCGTTTTAGGAAAAATTCAAATAGTTCTCTCACGAAATCCGCCTTATAGGAAAATCTTTTCTGATCTTAGCATTCTAGCAGAGAGCAGAAACTATAGAGAATATAAACAAAGGGCATGTGTTAGCGTTTGGTTACATATTTTCTTTTGAAAAAAAGCTTGCTCTTAAAAGTACCAAAATGCGTCACAGTTCAAAATTTACGCTAAAATAGCGTGATTTTAGCGTATAGGCTCAGGCAGGAGATGGAATTCCTAGTCAAAAGCAGCCTTCCAGAACATTTCAAAACACCTCAGCGGTGTCTTTAAATTATGAGGCGAAATCCCTAAAAGGGACAGTATTCGCGCCAACCACAGGATTATCAAAATGGATGTTAATAAGATCCGCAACATCGCCATCATCGCGCATGTTGACCACGGCAAGACCACCCTGGTAGACAGTCTTCTCCGCCAGTCCGGCACCTTAGACCGCAACGAGCTCAATCAGACTCGCATCATGGACTCCAATGATCTCGAAAAAGAGCGTGGCATCACCATTCTGTCAAAGAATACAGCCATCGATTGGGGCGGATACCGCATCAACATCGTTGACACCCCGGGCCATGCTGACTTCGGCGGTGAGGTTGAGCGTGTCATGTCCATGGTCGATTCCGTGCTGTTGCTGGTAGACGCTGTTGACGGTCCTATGCCTCAGACCCGTTTCGTAACCCAGAAGGCCTTTGCCGCAGGACTTAAGCCGATTGTTGTTATCAACAAGTGCGATCGTGAAGGCGCACGTCCAAGCTGGGTTATCGATCAGGTCTTCGACCTCTTTGACAATCTGGGTGCAACTGATGATCAGTTGGACTTCCCTGTTGTATATGCATCAGCATTCCAGGGCTGGGCAAGCCTTGAGGAAGGCGCTACCGGCACCGATATGCAGCCTCTGTTCCAGACCATCGTTGATCGCGTATCCCCTCCTGATTCCGATCTCAACGGTCCTTTCCAGATGCAGATCTCCTCTCTGGACTTCACCTCCTATGTAGGCGTTATCGGTATCGGCCGTGTCAAGCGCGGTGTTGCCCGTGCCAACCAGAGCGTAGTGATCATCGACAGAGAGGGCAAGACCCGCAACGGCAAGATCGGTCAGGTTATGGATTACCTGGGACTGCACCGCAAGGTTGCTGAAACTGCAGAGGCAGGCGATATCGTAGCTATTACCGGCTTAGGTGAGCTTAAGATTTCAGATACCATCTGCGATCCTCAGTCAGTTGAAGCCTTACCGGCATTGACCGTTGATGAGCCTACCGTCACCATGAACTTCTGCGTTAACACCTCTCCTTTTGCAGGACGCGAGGGTAAGTTCATTACCTCCCGTAACATTGAGGAGCGTCTTGAGGAAGAGCTGGTACACAACGTAGCATTGCGTGTTGAGAAGACTGAAGAGGCTGACCGTTTCAGAGTGTCAGGCCGCGGTGAATTACACCTTTCAGTTCTCATCGAGGAGATGCGCCGCGAAGGCTATGAGCTGGCTGTATCCCGTCCTGAGGTTATCTTAAAGAAAGAAAACGGCAGAACCTTAGAGCCTTATGAGGTCTTAACTCTGGATCTGCACGAGGATAATCAGGGGCCGGTGATGGAAGAGCTTGGCAAGCGCAAGGGCGAGCTTAAGAACATGGTTCCTGACGGAAAGGGCCGTGTACGCCTTGACTACCGTATTCCTTCCCGCGGTCTGATCGGCTTCCAGACCCTGTACATGACCTTAACCTCAGGCTCAGGTCTCATGTATCACTCCTTTGACAGCTACGATGAGTATGTCGGCGGCACCATCGGTTCACGTCAGAACGGCGTTATGATTTCAAATGATACCGGTAAAACCGTTCCTTATGCTCTGTGGTTCCTGCAGGAGCGCGGCCGTCTTTTTGTAAATCCCGGTGAAGAGGTTTACGAGGGCCAGATCATCGGTCAGCACGTGCGCGATAACGACCTGACCGTCAACCCCCTGAAGACCAAGAAGCTCACTAACGTACGTGCCGCAGGCTCTGATGACAACATCATCCTCACCCCTCCTATCAAGATGTCACTTGAGCAGTGCCTTGAGTACATCGATGAGGACGAGTTAGTTGAGGTAACCCCTGTTTCATTACGTCTGCGTAAGAAGAACCTCTCCGAGCTTGATCGTGTACGTGCCTTCCGTGCAGCAGGTGGTAAGAAGAGCGAAGAATAATTTCAGCACTCTTTCTGACAAGAAATTAATAACCCGAAAGTTAAAAGCTTTCGGGTTTTTTATTTGTATATCAAAGCGATAGCTGATATTTACTGCATTTCTGCTTCATTAAAATTAAAAATTAATGCACTGTTTTTGTGCCTGGAAGCAGAATTTATGATAAAGTTCACACTATATTCTATGTGTTGCACATTTTTAGATCGATATTATTATGCAAATTGATGCTCAATCCATTGTGGAAGGTCTGTATACAGCGGTTCTGGTGACAGATCCCATGTTGCGTATCATCTACGCAAATCCAGGTGCCGAACAACTGTTAAGCATGTCTCGCTCTAAAATAGAAACCCTTAAACTCAGCGATATAGTCGACAAAACAGAAAAAGCCTTCATGTCGAACCTGCCGGTGCCGGTAAAGAGCAACTTCCCGGGATTTTCAGCAGCCAATATCCTGCTCTCTCCGGAGCCGGGGCTTTCAATTACAGTAAATATCAATGTTTCTGCATATAACTCCCGACGCCACGGACTTATTGTAGAGCTGCGCTCCCTGATACATCAGCAGCGTCTGGTGGATGCCGTGCAGCTGCAGACTCAGCATATGGCAGCCCGCGATCTGATCCGTAATCTGGCCCATGAAATTAAAAATCCGCTGGGAGGAATAAGGGGAGCTGCCCAGCTTCTTGAAATGACCTATGGCAAGGAAAAAGCCATCCGGGAATATACCTCGGTCATTATTGAGCAGACCGATCGCTTGAAGAACCTGGTTAACAATCTTCTTGGACCTCAGCGTCCCAACCCTCTTATCTGGGCCAATATCCATTTTGTCATCGAAAAGGTGCTTTCACTGCAGGCCATGCAGGAGCATCAGACTCATGTAAGGATCGAGAAGAATTATGATCCCTCCCTGCCGGAGCTGCGTCTTGATGTCGATTCCATGCAGCAGGTGATCCTTAACATCATCAAAAATGCTGAGGATGCCATGATGGACGCCCACACTCCTCACCCTTATGTAAAAATAAAAACCAGAGCCGAATCAGGGGTAATTATCCGGGATCGTAAGTATCCCACAGTAGTGGCCATCTCTATTTCAAACAACGGTCCTGAGATCCCAGAGGAGCTGAAACAAACAATTTTCTATCCAATGGTAACCACCAAAACCACTGGTAACGGATTGGGTCTTCCCATTGCTCAGGGTATTCTGGAGCGCCACGGCGGCTCTATTGAATGCATCAGTGATGAGAATGAAACTACCTTTAAACTGATCTTGCCCCTGCCTAAAAGCAGCGATTTAAGCGAGGTATAAATGCTATGAACCCTATGATATGGATCATCGACGACGATGCCAGCATTCGTTTCGTCTTTGACAAGGCTTTGGATGTAAACAGCATTCAGCACCGACTTTTTGAAAACGGAGAAGCAGCTCTCGAGGCCTTAAAGCAGGAGATCCCTGATGTTATCGTCTCCGATATCCGTATGCCCGGAATCAGTGGTCTGGCCCTGATTAAGAAGGTACATGAGGTAGATGAGAATATTCCCTTCATCATCATGACAGCACACTCAGATTTAGCGGCAGCTGTTGATTCATATGAGCAGGGATCATTTGAATATCTGCCCAAGCCCTTTGATATTGAATCTGCTGTAGCTGTGATCCGTCGTGCCGCCATGCACCGCTATAACTCACTTAAGAGTAAAGAGGAAAGGGAGGCTGGTACTGCTCCTTTGATCAAGGCTCCTGAGGATAATGATGAGATCATAGGTAAATCTCCTGTGATGCAGGAGGTCTTCAAGTTCATAGGCCGTGTTTCCAAAACCGAGCTTCCGGTACTGGTACACGGTGAGGTCGGTACCGGGCGAGGCCTGGTTGCCAAGGCCCTGCATAATCACGGCACCCGTCGTGACAAGCCGTTCATTTCTGTAAACATGGCCTCCATGCCTCATGAAATGGTGCAATCAGAGCTCTTTGGTGATGCCAGTGTCTCAGAAAGTCCCTGTGCCCTGGCTCAGGCCGAGGGAGGAACCCTTTATATAAATGAGATCTGTGACATGCCTATGGATGCACAGACCAGACTGTTAAAGCTTCTGCAGGACGGGGTATATATTCCATTAGGTACGGATAAAGCCATCAAAAGCGATGTACGCCTGATTGCAACCTCCTCAAGAGAGCTTGAGGCCATGGTGGCAGAGGGAACCTTTATTGCCGATCTCTACTACCGTCTCAATGTCATAAATATCAATATGCCGGCTCTGCGTGAGCGCAACAATGACATTCCCATGCTTGCCAAGCACTTCCTGTCAAAGGCTGCAATCGAGGCTCATACCGAGCCTAAAAAGCTTACCTCTGAGGTACTGGTGTTCCTGTGCCGTCAGCAGTGGCCCGGTAATGTAACCCAGCTTAAGAATCTGTGTAAGTATCTGACCATCATGGTAACCGGACGTGATATTCAGCTGGTAGATCTGCCCTCAGAGTTTCTCCATGCCCGCCCTCAGGTACAGAAGACTGCCACCTCTATTACCGGAAGCTCAGGTGAAAAGGTTTCATGGCAGGAGCAGCTTAGAAACTGGGTTGACGGACGTCTTAAAGCCGGAGAACGAGACATTCTCTCTGAGGCTGTGCCTGAATTTGAGCGTGTGATGCTGGAGGCTACCTTAAGCTTTACCGGCAACCACAAGCAGGAATCAGCCAAGCTCTTAGGCTGGGGCCGTAATACCCTTACCCGTAAGATAAAGGAACTGGGCATTAAGTAACTGTCCTGATCATGAGTAACGGCGGTTTTTATGCCGCCGATTACTCAGGGATCTCATTTTTTATCAGGAAAACTTCGTTACAATAGGGCAAATAATATTGAGCGAAGTGTATATGGCTGAAAAATTTAAAACCGTTACCTACACCGATCTGCTGGTACAGCTCTGCGACAGCGTAACCTCAGTGCTGACTACCGCTACCGGCAGGAAAATTACCTACTCTCCTGTAGTACAATCCACCAGCAAAACCATGCTCACACCTGACATAGGTACCTTTGCTATGTTTACAGGATCCTTTTCAGGAATGGCTATCATCAATTTCCCCAAGGAAACAGCCATGGATATCTACTCAAGCTACATGAGTAATATGGGAATAGGTGAAAACGAGCAGGCTAAAAACTATACCTCAGAGGAGGTATCCAACAGCTTAGGCGAGCTCATGAATCAGATTTTAGGTAATTACACCCGCCTTGTAAGTGATGAATTACAGTCAAGTATTCAGCAGAGTCAGCCCAAAATGCTGTCGGTGCCGCGTGAGCTGCAGCTGTCTATTAACGTAAATCTTGATAATCCGAAATGCTCCAAGGTTACGTTCTTTACTGAAAGTAAAAATGTTTTTTATCTTGAGATAGCCATGGATAATGTCAAATTCCAGGCTATACGTGAAATAGACAACAAAACAGCAGAGGGCTCCTGTGAGGATCTTCTGAAACAACTTAATATCTAAGGAATGACTGATGACTGACGAAAAGCCCAAGAGCTTCTCCTTTCGCAATACGCGCTTTGTAACAAGCTCCCCGGACATAAAGCGTCTGCCGTCTGATACGCAGGCTGAAATTGCATTTATCGGAAGATCAAATTCCGGTAAATCATCATCACTGAATGCTATCTGCGATCAAAAGAATCTGGCAAAAACCTCAAGAACCCCGGGCCGCACCCAGCTCATCAACCTCTTTAAGGTACAGGACGGCCGTTACCTGGTTGATCTGCCGGGATATGGCTTTGCTGCCGTACCTGAGGCCATGAAACGCCAGTGGCAGCATAATATGACCGACTATCTGCGCCAGAGAAAGGAGCTTACCGGTCTCGTGCTTACCATGGATATCAGAACTCCGCTTCGCGATCACGACAGAATGATCATCGACTGGACCATTGAGGCTCAGATCCCTCTGCTCATTTTACTTACCAAAGCAGATAAGCTTGGAACGAATGCAAGACGTGAGGCTGTAGGAGAGGTAAAGCACGCACTTTCAGAGTTTGACGGTACCTTTACCATTGTGGCCTTCTCTTCCTTAAAGAAGATCGGTATTGATGAGGCCCGTTCTGTGCTTAAGAGCTGGTTTGAGGCCTCAGAGATTGATCCTGAGGGACTTCCTGAAGATTTTTAGATTGTAAACATAAAATTATGAAGAAAAAAGGCACTTTATTTATCGTCTCAGCACCTAGCGGGGCAGGTAAGTCATCTTTAATAAACGCACTTTTAAAGAATTTTAATAATGACAACTCAATGCGTCTTTCAATCTCTCACACCACCCGTCAGATGCGACCTGGTGAGATTGACCATGTAAGCTACCATTTCG
Source organism: Akkermansia muciniphila (assembly GCA_963622535.1). Taxonomy (GTDB): domain Bacteria; phylum Pseudomonadota; class Gammaproteobacteria; order Enterobacterales; family Succinivibrionaceae; genus Succinivibrio. Next base: position 24,769 of record CAVFIO010000006.1, on the reverse strand, counting down.
TATCCGAGGATGAATTCAAGGCATTAATTGACCGTAATGCCTTCTATGAGTATGCGCATGTTTTTGACCATTATTACGGCACCTCACGTGAGATAGTCGAGCAGTGGATAAGCGAGGGCAAGGATGTGCTCTTTGACATAGACTGGCAGGGCGCAAGACAGATCAGAGCCCAGACTCCGGAGGCACGCAGTATCTTCATCGTCCCGCCTTCACTTGAGGAGTTAAGACGCCGTCTGGAAAGCCGTGGCCAGGACAGTGCCGAGGTCATTGAAGGACGTATGAACAAGGCTTTGTCTGAGCTTTCTCATTATAATGAGTACGATCATGTGATCATCAATGATGACTTTGATGAAAGCGTGCTTACATTGCGCTCCATTATCCTTGCATCCCGTGCTGAAATGAAAAATGAGCAGAATGTGCTGAAAGAACTGTTCCCGCAGTTATCGTCAAAGCAAGAGTAAGCCTGATGTCATGGTATAATTGCACCTTACACATAGATTATTTTACTTTAGAGGAATTTTAAACATGGCTAGAGTTACGGTCGAAGATGCTGTTGCAAAAGTAGGTAACCGTTTTGACTTAGTCTTGCTCGCAGCACATCGTGCCCGTCAGATCACCTCAGGCAACAAGCCTCTTGTCGACGAAGAGAACGACAAGTCCACCGTGATCGCTCTGCGCGAGATCGAGGAAGGCCTCATCACTGAGGAATTCTTAGAAAAACAGGACCGCAAGGATCACCTGCGCAATGCATCTGAGCATCCTTCCGACAAAGAATTCGCACCTATCGACGGCGCTGAGATGTTCGCTTAACTGAGGACATCATATGGGAGAGGAAAAAAACATCACCGCACAGAATGAAAAGAATGCGGTCAGTGTGTCTGATGCCCCGTCACAAGAGGTATTAGCCTCTCCCAATCTTCACTATTACTGGCGTTTGCGCGAATGCGTATCCTTATATCTGCCGGCATCCGGTATTGCAGAAATAGACCGGGCCTTTGTGGTCGCAGATCATGCGCATGCAGCACAGCGCCGTGCATCAGGTGAGCCCTATATTATCCATCCCATTGCAGTTGCAACCTTAACTGCCAAAATGGGGCTCGACACAGAATCTGTTCAGGCAGCGTTATTACATGACGTGGTTGAGGATACAGATATCACCGATGCTCAGCTTGAGAAATTATTCGGCAGTAACGTCAAAAATCTTGTAGAAGGTGTTACCAAGCTGGATAAGCTCAAGTTTTCCAATTACCACGATGCGCAGACTGAAAATTACCGCAAGATGATCCTGGCAATGACTCAGGATATACGTGTAATTTTAATTAAGCTTGCCGATCGTACTCACAACATGCGTACCCTCGGAGCTCTGCGGCCTGACAAGCGTAAACGCATTGCCCGTGAAACCCTGGATATCTTCTCTCCTATTGCCAATCGTCTGGGTATTTCTGATCTTAAATCCGAGCTTGAGGAACTGTGTTTCTCAGCCATCTACCCCCAGCGCTATCGTGTCTTGAAAGCAGCGGTCATCCGTGCCAGATCCAACCGCCGTGAGATTGTCAGCAATATTCTTGAATCTATTCGCAACAAGCTTAAGGAAGCAAAGATCGAAGGTACGGTTTTAGGGCGTGAGAAGCATATCTTTTCCATCTATAACAAGATGGTACGTAAAGAGCTGCAGTTCAATGAGATCATGGACGTATATGCGTTCAGGATCATTTTAAAGGATGTTGACACCTGCTATAGAGTGCTAGGGCAGGTGCATGCGCTCTTCAAGCCCCGTCCTGCAGGCTTCAAGGACTATATAGCTATTCCTAAGATCAACGGCTATCAGTCACTGCACACATCTCTCATAGGTCCCCATGGTGTTCCTATTGAGATCCAGATCCGTACTGAGTTTATGGATCAGATTGCCAATCGCGGTGTGGCAGCTCACTGGTCTTACAAGGAATCAGGATCCGAGCCGGTATCGACAACCTCTCAGCGTAATGCCGAAAAATGGCTTAAGAACTTAAAGGATTTACAAAAGAGTGCGGCCACATCTACCGAATTTATCGAGGATGTTAAGACCGATCTCTTCCCGGATGCGATTTACATCTTTACTCCGGAGGGTAAAATTTACAATCTGCCTAAGGGAGCAACTCCTGTTGACTTTGCCTATGCGGTCCACTCGGATATCGGTATGCATTGCGTGGGAGCCCTGGTAAATCATCATTCATTCCCTTTATCTCACCGCCTCGAATCAGGTCAGACAGTTGAGATCATCACTAATCCAGGTGCCCGTCCAAATGCAATCTGGCTCTCAAGCGTGGTAACCTCCAAGGCCCGCTCCAAGATCAGACAGCATTTAAAGAGCCTGCGTTCACAGGAGTGCGAGCTCATCGGCCGCCGTCTGCTCATCAATGCCATGCGAGGCCGGCGCATTGAAGATGTACCGCTTGATACCATGAAGCGCGTGCTGGAGCAATTTGGTAAGAAGGATTTGAGAGAGCTCTTTGTGGATGTTGCCATGGGCAATATCCTCACGGTATCTGTTGCCAAGATAATCTCACCTGATCTAATGGATGACGGCTCATTACCAGTTACCGGAACCGGTGGTATTCCTTATATCTTTGCACAGTGCTGCATGCCGATCCCTGGAGATGAGATCATCGCTCACGTAGCTTCAGGTCGCGGCCTTGTGATCCACAACAAGAACTGCCGTAATCTGCTTGCAAGTGAAAAATCCCCGTCTAAGCTTTTAAAGGTGGGCTGGAACCTTGCTGTAACATCCTCGCTGACCTTTAATACCGGGATCATCATCGAGCACGAAAGACGTCAGGGTATTCTGCCGGAAATATTAAATGCCGTCGATATTGCATCATCATCTGTACAGAGCATTAACTCTGAGCAGAAGGATGACAACAACACGACCCTGATGCAGCTTACCATTACCATTCGTGACCGTCTGCATTTAGCCGGTGTAATAAAGCGTATAAAAGCCATCCCCGGCGTGGTAAAAATCTCCCGCAAGCGCTGATCTTTTATAGAAACTTGCCTGCAATTCTCATATACTGACAAAGCCTTATCCTTTCTGATAGGGCTTGTTGCTATCACTCCAGATGGGAGATCATGTCATGAATAAGGACATCTTTCTTACAGCCTCCGGATTTCAAGCAGTAACAGGCGAAATTGAACGCTTCTATGATGAGCATGTAGAAATACACACTGCGCAGGCTGCAGGTGGATTGCATGTCAGAGCCGCTCTGATCTCTCCTCCTGATGCTGTTGCACAGATAGCTGTAATACCCGGCAGGGGAGAGACTGCTCACAAATATGCAGAATTTCTGTATTGCATGTATCAGGCAAGGATAAAAACTGCAGTCTTATTTGCAAGAGGGCAGGGCATATCCGACAGACTCTTAGAAGATCATCAAAGATGTCATATAGATAAGTTTGGCAACCTTACCTCGGATATTGCACTGTTGATATCAGAGCTTGGTTTTAAGGATTACGGAATGCTTGCCTTTTCCTTAGGTGGACTTATAGCTTTGGATTTTGTGTATTCAGATCTGGCAATAACCAGACCAAAAAAATTAGCGCTCATTGCACCTTTTCTTTATCCTGCAGTGAAAATTAATCCGCTGCTGCTTGCCATTGCATCATCAGTGCTTGGTTCTCTTCCGGTAATAAAAAATGCTTTTACTCCATACGGGAGGGAATATAAACCGATCCCCTTTGATGAGAATCATCACAGTCATTGTGAGGTCCGCTATAAGGCCTATCATGATTATTACGCATCTCATAAGGAACTTACGATAGGATCGCCTACCTGGGGCTTTGTAAAAGCAACAACCTTAAAACAGAGGCAGCTTTTCTCTTTAAAAGAACCGCTGCCAGTCCCCATATATGTACAGACAGCTGATGAAGATAAGGTTGTATCTTCAGAGGCCTGTAGGAAATTTTTTAAAAATCACCAGCAAGATCTCAATACACCGATTGTCAGTTCTCTCAGCGGGGCTTATCATGACGTGTTAAACGAAATAGATGAGATAAGAAACCTGGCATTAAACCGGGCTATTGAATTTTTATTGGAGCGCAAATGACTGAAGTAGAAGAAGTAGATACCCGCATTCCGGTCAACATCATCACTGGATTTCTGGGTAGTGGCAAAACCACCTTATTAAATCACTGGGTCAATTCTCCCGAATTTAAGGATACCCTGGTTCTAATCAACGAATTTGGTGACGTAGGCCTTGATCACGAGCTTGTTGAAAGCGTAGATGATACTGTTGTGCTTTTAGGCTCAGGATGCATCTGCTGCTCGCTGCAGGGAGCCTTAATAGATTCGCTGGCAAATAACCTCGTCAAAGCACAGCAGGGCCTGATCCCGAAATTTAACCGCGTGCTTATTGAAACCACCGGCCTTGCAGATCCTGCAGGCGTTATCGGCACCCTCAATGGTGACGAATACTGTGTTGAGAATTTCTACTACGCAGGTACCGTAACCGTACTTGATGCCCAGAATATTGATACTCAGTTAAAGAAGCAATATGAGGCTGTAAAGCAGATCGCCCTGGCTGATCTGATCCTGGTATCAAAGACTGATTTAATTGATGCTGATGCCTTAGAGCCGATCTATGAGGTAACCCGTAAGATTAATCCTAACGCAGGCATTTATCCTGTTATCAAGGGAAATATCTCTCCGAAGCTACTGCTTGACGTGGGTCCGTATCAGAATGCTGAGCAGGATTATGAGTCACAGGTTAAGTCATGGCTGGAAATAAAGACCCCCTTGGCCTCCTCCTTCAGACCTGCATCTGTGCAGGGTGCTGTAGGTGTGGCAAAGCCTAGAATTATTGCTCATACCGATGTTGATTCCTTTGCTATCGAGCATGAAGGCGCTATAGATCCTCTTGCTCTCTTAAGCGCTATTGGCAGCGTACAGGACGTCTATGGCGACTCTATTCTGCGTATCAAGGGTATTCTTGATCTGGAAGGGCAGGATAAGCCTGTAATCGTTCATGCAGTAATGGGAAGCCTCTATCCTCTGGCAGTGATGAAGGAATGGCCTGAAGGGAAGAGGGTATCTAAGTTAGTCTTTATTACCCGCTCAACCGTGCTTGAACAAATCAAACATATGTTTGAGGAGATGCTAAATAATCCGGATCAGGCTACAATGTCTTACTATCAGACCATGATTGATAACATCGAGGAACAGCCCGCTGATTATTAATCAATGAAATGTTTTTTTCTTTGATATCTTTACTCCCGCCTGTGCGGGAGTTTTTTTGATGTTCCACGTGGAACACTAAATTAGGACTGAATAGCTCACCTATATTGTGCTCTCAATCAGGTCACACACATATTGCCGAAAAAAATCGGAGGCTGTTAGGGCGCAGTTTTCCTGAAAAAAAAGACTTCAAACTTTAAAATGTCTATACGGACCTGTCAAATACCTCATTACAGTGTTTTTATCTCAAACCGTACATCGCAGGTTCTCCGGCAAAAAGCTATACCATAACAATACACTTTTTCCACATAGTTCCTTTTGAATTCCTCAAAGTATTTTTTTGAATTAATCTGCTCTAAAGCAGTTTCTGCAAGATCATAAAGCAGCCCTTCATCCTTGGTGCTCTTAAGCTCAATAACCACGCCTGTCTTTAGATCCTTTGAGGTGAAGGTTAAATCCGCATAACCATTTCCTGCAGGAGAATTGGATTTAAAGTTTTGAAACTGCTTGGAGCTTGATGAAAATATGCCACTGAAGAAGCCCTGATAGAAATTTTCTGGCTTTGCTTTATTTTCAAAGTCGCTGATTGATACAAAGTTGGAGAGCTTATCCTTCAGCAAAGATAGTACACTGCGGGGATCACCGTTTAAAAGAGCACTAATGAAGTCATCTGAATTGGCCTTTACAATTTCAGATTTGCTGTAATATTCAACTATACAATTCTTAAAGGCAACTCTTAATTCCCTGTTTGGAATGCGTACGGTGCAAGCTGTATTCTGAGCATCTAACTTGTCATTTTTAACCGAGGTTAAATATCCGGTGTATAAGAGCAGAGTCCAGAAATCATTGGCATGATGAGAATCACCAATCTCGTTGTAGTTAAGAAGTTCATTTAACTGAAATGTAATCTGCCCGCCATCGTACAGAGTCTGCATGCGTTCAGCCTCTTCCTTATCAAGGTAGGGCATAAATTCCCGAATTACGTTATTGGTGCCGGTTGCTGTCCAGAAACTTTGAGGGGCTGGAATAGGGAGATCTCTTTTTGTTCTTCCTGTTGCATCATCGCAATAACTGATTACATCCCATGGACAGAATATTTCACTGCCACCGATTCGATAGCCGTCATACCAATCTTTCACTGCCTGTTCATACTTTGACAGACCATAGTAACCAAGCAGAGTTTTTACTTCTTGCTTGGTAAACCCCATACATTCAGCCAATTCACCGAAATCATTGGTAACAGAATTTACCTTGAAGTTATTAAAGCCCGTAAAGATACTTTCCTTAGACACTCGTAAGCATCCAGTAAGCACCCCCTTAAACATGGCCGTATTGTCCTTTAATGTACTTGCAAGTACCGAACGGATTAACTCTACTATTTCGTTGTGATAGCCATTGGCATAGCCTTGCGCAATGGGCACATCATATTCATCAATAAGCACAATTACCTTACGGCCAAAGTGCTTATAAAGAAAATTGGTTAGTCTATTTAGAGCGCCACCTAATACACCTAAAGTCTTATCTGCTAACAACAGATTATCTCTTTGAATAACATCAAATTCATCCTTTTCAGCAGTACTTAGCTTAGGGGAATCCAAAAGGTAGGTATAATTTTTAGCAAGATCGGAGATTTCAATTGCTAACCGACCATAAGCATTCTCAAAGTGCAGTCCTCTTACCTCTTTAAGCGATAACAATACTACCGGATACTGTCCCATGAATTCTTTACAGAACTCCCGATCTTTATATATTGCCGTATTCTTAAAGAGCTGGTCTTGAAAAGAGGTATCACCAGGATTTTCAGGATTGATTTTTAGAAAATTGTAGAAGGTATCCATTGCAAGGGATTTACCAAACCGTCTAGGTCTTGCAATTAAAAATGCGTCAGCATTTTCTTCTTTAAATACACTTTTGATATATGGAGTCTTATCAACGTAGTAAAGATTTCGCGTAATAATCTCATCAATACAAGACTTGCTTACAGGAAGTCCCTTTAAAGACGAATAGTCAATTTTATTTGCTGTCATTTGTAGCACTCCTGCAGATTACATTGGGATGTAATCGCTACTATGAACGTTGTGACACGTCTAACCAGTTGAGTCTTAACAATTAGATTTTATGACAAGGAATAAAGTGAGACTTTATTGATAGCTACTATAACACGCGCAGATTATAGTTCACATGTCATTATCAAAATTAGATCAGTTAGACCTGATAGAATATTGTTACGTGCAAAACCACGCCCAGTCCACATAATCAGCGCAATAGATCCTCAGTTGCCTGCATCAACAATTGTTCAACAAACTAATACGAGATAAATGTTCCACGTGGAACATTAAAAAAAGGGCCACATTACTGCAGCCCTAAATTTCTAAGACGAAATAAAGTAAGTCTTAGTATAAGACAGAAATATCTGCAGTATTAGCAAGCATTTCCTTGAGCTGAGACAGGATAGCTAAACGGTTAGCTCTGACAGCCTCGTCCTTGTCATTAACCATGACATGCTCAAAGAAGGCATCAACGTCCTCTCTGAGCTCAGACATCTTGGACATAGCAGACTGATAGTCTCCCTTAGCATAAAGATCCTTGACTGCTGGAGCAAGAGCTTCGATATGAGAGGCTAAGCGCTTCTCATTATCATCAGTTAAAAGCTGAGCGTTTATCTCAGTAGTCTTAACCTCAGATTTTGCAAGAATATTGGAAATACGCTTGTATGCAGCAGCCAGATCAGCAGCCTCAGGAAGGGTCTTGAAGGATGCTACGGCCTTAACACGCTTATCAAAGTCCAGCAGAGATTCAGGTTTGGTTGAGAGAACTGCCAGATAGATCTGAGCATCGATCCCCTGATCCTGATAGAAGGACTTCAAACGGGTCAGAATAAAATCAACAACATTATCCTGAGTATTTGCATTCTTAAGCTTGTCACCTAAAAGCTCACATGCCTTGGCTACTACATCGACAAAGTTCAGTTCAATACCATTTTCGATAATGATACGAATAACACCGATGGCCGCACGACGCAGACCGAAAGGATCCTTGTCACCCTTAGGAAGCATGCCAATACCAAAGATACCAGCTAAGGTTACAAATTTTTCTGCTAAAGAAACAGCAATCTGTACAGGCTTAACCGGAATAGCATCACCGGCAAAGCGTGGCTCATAGGCCTGGAAGATAGCTTCAGCAACATCCGGATCTTCACCATCAAGCTCAGCATAATGCATACCCATGATGCCCTGAGTGTCAGTAAACTCAGTAACCATGGTAGTTGCCAAATCACACTTGGACAGGTAAGCGGCACGGCTGGCCTTCTGTTCATCAGCACCAATCTTGGCTGCAATATACTGCGCAAGCTGCATGACAATCCTGGTACGATATGCCATGGTACCGATATCCTTCTGATAAACAATAGTCTCTAGTCTGTCAAAGAAAGACTCCAGAGTATGCTTGCGATCGGTATTGAAGAAGAACTCAGCATCGGATAGACGCGGTCTGATAACACGCTCGTTACCGGAGATAAGAGAAGTGGTGTCAGCAGGATTAATGTTGGATGCAAAGGCAAAGCAGGCCATAAGCTTACCGCTCTTATCATAGATCGGGAAGTATTTCTGGTCGCCCTTCATGGTGTATACCAGAGCCTCTGCAGGAACACTCAGGAAGTGCTCATCAAAGGTTGCCTTGAAGATATGCGGATTCTCCACAATTGAAGTAACCTCCTCAACCAGGGCATCATCCAAATCAGCAACACCGTTAACAGAGTCAGCAATGGCTTTAACCTGAGCAATTACAGAAGCCTTACGCTCCTCATAATCTGCAATTACAGCACCTTCATCTCTCAGCTGCTGCAGATAGCTATCACAGGAATTGATGGAAACGGTCTGTTTTCCCAAGAATCTGTGACCGTTGATCACACGACCGGACTCAATTCCAAGAATAGTACCGGGAATTACCTCTGAGCCAAACATCATGCACAGGGTATGAACAGGACGCACAAACTCCTCACGCTTTGCACCCCAGTGCATAAGACGGGGAATAGGCAATGCCTTCAAAGCCTTTAAGAAAAGTTCCGGCACCAATGCTGCAGTCTCTGCACCAGCCTTGAAGGACTTGATATAAAGCCACTCACCTTTATCAGTCTTTAAAGTCTGAGCATCCTTAACATCGATATTATTGGATTTAGCCCAGCCAATAGCAGCCTTGGTAGGATTGCCGTCGGCATCGAAGGCAGCCTTGATAGCAGGACCGCGGACCTCAACCTCAGCATCAGCCTGCTTAGTCTCAAGATCCTTAATAATCAGAGCAAGACGTCTGGGAGTTGCATACCATTTAGAATCTGAATATTTAAGACCTAGAGTGTCTAACTGTTTTACAAAGCTGTCATGAAGAGCCTGAGCCAGAGTTCTTAAAGACTTAGGAGGCAGCTCCTCGGTACCAAGTTCAAGAAGTAAATTTTCAGTAGTCATTTCCTTTTATCCTTGGTTAATTCTTTTTGCACATAGGGAAGCCAAGCTGCTCACGAGACTTGTAATAGGTCTCGGCAACCTGCTTAGACAGACCACGAATACGCAGAATGAAACGCTGTCTTTCAGTTACAGAGATCGCATGTCTTGCATCTAAAAGATTAAAGCAGTGTGCGGCCTTTAAAATACGTTCATAAGCAGGCAGTGGCAGAGGCTTTTCAAGCTCTAACAGATGCTTTGCTTCCTGCTCCATGTGATCAAACATCTCAAAGAGGAATGCAGTATCAGCATGCTCAAAGTTATAGGTGGACTGCTCAACCTCATTCTGATGGAAAACATCACCATAGGTTACATCACCGTTAGCAGTGTGAGCCCAGATCAGATCATATACGGTCTTCTTTTTCTGGATATACATTGCCAGACGCTCAAGACCATAGGTCAACTCACCGGTCACAGGGAAGCACTCAAGACCACCAACCTGCTGGAAATAGGTGAACTGGGAAATTTCCATACCGTTAAGCCAGATCTCCCAGCCTAAACCCCAGGCACCTAAGGTAGGGTTTTCCCAGTTATCTTCAACGAAACGAATATCGTTAACAGTAGGATCAAAACCTAATTCCTTCAATGAACCAAGATAAAGCTCCTGAATATTGTCAGGGGAAGGCTTGAGAATAACCTGGAACTGATAATAATGCTGCAAGCGATTTGGATTCTCACCATAACGGCCATCGGTAGGACGACGTGATGGCTGAACGTATGCACAGCAAATAGGCTCAGGTCCTAAGGATCTGAGGAAAGTCATAGGATGAGATGTACCTGCACCTACTTCCATATCAAAAGGTTCGGCAATCATACAGCCGTGTCTCATCCAGTAATCCTGAAGAGTCAGGATCAAACCCTGGAAGGTTTGTAGATCATACTTGTTGGGCATTTTTTAAACCTAAAAATATGCTAAATATTTGTTATACAAATACTTTTTAAGAGAAATTAAAAATCCGTCGTCGTAAGAGAACGTTTTTCCGAATCAAGTAAAACGTTTCTTTTTTAAACGAGGTTTATTACGGACAAACAGATAGCAGGATTTTACGCTGATCTGATCATTTTCGCATCAAGAAAAAGCGACAAGAATGCGATTCAAACTAAAGGGCTCAGCATTTCTTAATACGAAAAAGATTAGGATGCTGTAAATCCGGCACTGATAAGAGCTCATGCTTCATGAATTTACAGAAAGCAGGAAAATCTCTTAAGGAAACCGGATCCTCGGAAATTACCTCAACTATATCTCCGACCGCAGCCTCTCTTACAGCCTTTTTTAAAAGGATCAGAGGTTCTGGACAGCACAGGCCACTGCAGTCAAGTTTAATAACAGCCAAAATAACCTCCCCGGATTTTTTTTATTTATTTTTGAAAATATAGAATCATTTGCTATAATGCTCACCGTTGTGCTGGCATAGCTCAGTTGGTAGAGCTCCTGTTTTGTAAACAGGGGGTCGTGGGTTCGAAACCTACTGCCAGCACCACGTCAGGCGACCGCAGGTCGCTTTTTTTATGCAAATCAAAAAACTTCTCCGCTTTTCTGAACAAATTTTATCCAGCCTGAACATTGTTGCAAGTCAGGAAAAACAGAATTTACAGAACATAGCTCAAAGCAGTATCAAAAACGTCTTTCAATACACTCTGTCCTGATCTGTAAATTTCAAGTCTATATGCGATAAAAATGCGGATTTATAGACTAAAGATTTAATAGTTTTTTGAAAGTTTCCGTAAAATTTATAGTAAAATACAAAAATGCAAATCGTGATGATAAGCAAGTTATTTTTTCTCATACAGTGGTATGGCAGAAAATAAGCGATTGCATCAGATTATTGGGATTTTATAAGTTGGAAATTAAAATGAAAACTAAAGTTTTAGCATTATCAGTTGCTGCTGCTTTGGCTGCCGCTTCTTTCTCCGCTAACGCTGCTCTTGAAGATTCTTGGACCTTCGGTGTTAAGGGTGGCTGGGCTCACTCCTACATCGACTCCAAGTCTGGCAACGAGATGACCGATAAGAATGCTTTCGGTTATGGTGCTTATGTTGGCTACAACTTCACCGACTGGTTTGGTGTTGAGGCTGCTTTCAACGGCTTCACAAACTTTGGTTTGAAGGACGCCAAGGGTGAATCCCACAAGCTTAAGATCTACGGCCCTGAAGTTGCTGCCCGTTTTGCTTATCCTTTGGATGAGAACGGCTCCGACATCTTCGCACGTGTCGGTCTTGCATATCACACCGACCACTTAACCAACAGCAACCACGGTGCAGCAGCCTGGGATCCTCTCGTAGGTATCGGCGCACAGTACGCCTTCACCAAGAATTTCGCAGCCCGCGTTGGTTATGATTACTACTTCAACTCCTTCGATTCAGACTATGCTCCTGAGAAGAAGTTGGACGGCGGCATGGGCTTCCTCTATGTTGGCTTCCAGTACACCATTGGCGGTCCTACCCCTGTAGCTCCTGTTGCAGCTCCTGTAGCTAAGACCGAGCGTGTAACCGAGAACCACAACCTTTCTGCCGGTACTCTGTTCCCCTTCGACGGCGCAGTATTATCTGACAACGGCAAGAAGGTTATCTCTGACGTAGTAGCTTCCTCCAAGGAACTCTCCAACACCGAGTTCGAGGTTTATGGCTATACCGATCGCATCGGCTCTGACGCTTACAACCAGAAGCTTTCTGAGAAGCGTGCAAATGCTGTTGCTTCCGAGCTCCGCGCCAACGGCCTCTCCGATGCTCAGATCAAGAGCGTTGAAGGCAAGGGCAAGGCTAACCCTGTTACCGGCAACAAGTGCGACTCCGTTAAGGGCAAGCAGGCTGTTATCGATTGCTTAGCACCTGATCGTCGTGTTGAGGTTGTTGTCTCTGGCGATAAGACCACTGAAAAGCAGATCTAATCTGACTTTTAATTAAGGCTTTAAGCCTGAAATAAACCGCTGCTGCAGGATCTGTAACAGCGGTTTTTTTGTTATCCGACATCAGCAAGCAACATCTCTTTTTTCAATCAATCTGACTGCCTTATTATGGTAAAATTATCCATCACTAATTAACCCAGAATTCCCCCGCTACAGATAAGGATAAACCTTAGCTGAGCCTTTTTATCGGTCTTAATCTTTTATGGATTTCGAACAAATCTGGCAGGATGCCATTAAGGCTGTAGTCGATCAAATAGACGATATGAAGGAGAAAAATCTCCTGCTTCTGATCGGCTCTCAGGTCTCAATTTATATAGCAAATAACGTGCTGACTTTTCAATGTAAGTCACCATATGTAACAACATTACTGCCAGAATATTTGTCAGCCTTCTTCCGCGAAGTAAAACGCCTCAGCGGAATACAGAGCCTTGGAGTTAATATCACATCAGTGGACGCAACCCCGCCCATGGCACCTGCACCTAAACCGGCTCCAGCACCGGCAGAGCCGCAGATGGCACAGGTACCATCCCAGCCCATGTACATGAGTCAGATGCCCCAGATGGGAAGCTCTCTTATGGGCAATTTTCAAGGCAATGCTCTGTATGCAGGTCAGTACAATCAATTCGGAGCCATTGATCCCTACATGCAGCAGATCCCTATAGCTCAGGGTGTCACACCTCATGTAGTAAATGCACCGGCAGCGGCCAAACCTCAACTGCCTAAATTTATGCAGGAGGACAGGATCAACCACGAGAAGACCTTTGAAAATTATGTAACCGATCCTGAAAACGAGCTGATCTTCGCTATTGCTAAAAAAATTGCCTCAGATCCTGGAACCTCCAATACCAATCCGTTCTATATCTATGGTGCATCAGGTATCGGTAAAACTCATCTGCTGTTTGCAATTGCCAACGAAATAAGGCGCGTGCATCCGGAAAAAAGTCTTATGTATATGCGCTCTGAGGAGTTTATTAAAAACTATGTCGACTCCATGAGCTCAAAGGGCAAGATGCAAAACAAGGGTGAGTACAATTACCAGCAGGTATACTTCAAGGACTTCTTTACAAGTCAGGATATCTTCATCGTTGATGATATTCAGAACTTCATAAAAGCCCCGGGCTCCCGTGCAACCTTCTTTGAAATTATCGCCGACTTTTTAGACAAGCCTAATCATCAGCTGATATTGGCATCAGATGTTCCGCCGGGAAATCTCAAGGGCTTTAACGAGCGCGAAACCTCACGCTTCGGCTCTGGAGTCTGCCGTGAGATATATCCGCCTAACAACGAAACACGTGCTGCAATTACCATCAGTAAATGCAGAGAGTTCCACGTGGAACTGTCCGACAGTATTATTGATTACATTGCCAAGAATATCCGTTCAAATGTGCGTGAAATTGAAGGTGCCATCAAGACCTTGAATGCAGTCAAGATGACCAAGGGTGAGCTCAGCTATGAGGATGCGGTGGCTAACCTGCAGAGTCATATCAACACCTCCAATCAATCCACAACCATAGATGCCATCAAGGAACGCGTATCTAAGGAGTACGATGTATCCATCGAGCTCATGGTAGGCGCATCACGCAAGAGAAAGGTATCCCAGGCCCGCTCAGTTGCCATGGCTATTGCATCAGAGCTTATTCCCAGTCTGTCGCTTAATGATATCGGTAGATCATTTAATAAAGATCACTCCTCTGTACACGAGGCCATCAAACGTACCAGAAAGAGATTAGATACTGATCAGGAATTGAATGCTACCTATCAAAAGCTAGTGCTGTCACTGAAACGAGATTAATATCATCAGGAGTACCAAATGAAATTTACCGTACTATTCTCCGAGATAACCGATCAGCTCAAGGAGATGTCAAGAATTGCAGCATCTAATAAGCCTGAGGATTCAACTCAGAATATCCTGATGACTGTTGCAGAGCGTAAGCTCACCATGCGCTCAACTGACGGCAATATCGAGCTCGAGGCCCAGATCCCCTTAGTTGATGTTGAGTCAGACGGTGCGACCACCATCAATGCAGGCAAGCTTTATGAGGTCTGCTCCAAAAGCGGCAAGGCATCTACTGCTGTCATTTCACTTGATGAAGCCTCACAGATGCTGCAGGTACATGCTGATAACACCGTATATGAGATCCGCTCCCCCTCTGCAGACACCTTCCCAAGCTTTGAGGATGCAGCCTCCGGTGTCAAGCTCACTCTTACCCAGAAACAGCTCAAGCAATTAATCGATATGTCTGGATTTTGCGTAAGCAATGATGATTTCCGTGAATATCTGCGCGGCATACGTTTTGAAGGTGAAGGCACCAAGCTTAATGTCTTTGCATCAGACGGCCATCGCATGGTAGCACTTGAAACAACTCTGCTAGAACCATTAGCAGAGCCCTTAGGCGCATTACTTACCAAGAACAGCACCATTCAGATTGCCAATGTTATCGACAGCAATTCTGAGCAGCCCGTTGAGCTGCAAATCACAAAAAATACGGTATCTCTGTACTGCAACGGCTATAAGCTGAAATCCAAATTAATAGCTATTGCATATCCCAATGTAAGAAGCATTATTCCGGTAAAGTACTCAGGAGAGGCGGTTCTTGATGTCAGACGCTTTGCAACCTTAATTGCCCGTGTATCAGTGATGTCATCAAAGCGCGTCAACGGTATCACCCTGAATTTTGGCAACGGCACATACAGTCTGCGTGCATCAAACAGCGAAAGAGAATCAGCAGTTGCAACCGAGCCATTACCTGAATACACAGGTCCTAACATTGAGATCTCATTTAACTATACCTATGTAAATGAAACCTTAAGTCACCTGAATGCCGAAAAGGTAATGATAAAGTTCCCTGATCCTTTAAACGGAGCCAACTTCATTCCTGTTACAGACGGTGAGGCCAAGCCTAATAACATCAGTGCCCAGTTCATCATCTCCAAGATTGTTCTGTAAGGATCACTAAGGCGATGTTGCATCGCCTTATTCTGCAATAATGATCATCAAGCGCATATATATCCAGAACTTCCGTAATATTGCACATCTGGATATAAGGCCAGATCAGAGCGTAAATCTTATCGTCGGACCTAACGGAAGCGGCAAGACCTCCTTTTTAGAGGCTGTGTCCTGCCTTGCCCTGGGCCGTTCCTTTCGCGGTGCCAAAACACCTCATTTAATTTCACATGACAAGCCGAATTTTGTACTGTCATCAGAAATTCAGCAGGATAAATCCTTTTTAAGTGACACTATCGGCATGATGCGCAGCCGTACCCGCGGAGAGAGTGTACAGATATCCATCAACGGCCAGAGAACCAACAGACTTATCGACATTATCGACAAGCTCTGCGTGCAGATAATTCACCCACAGGGCACTGAGCTTATCACAGGATCCCCCGAGGAGCGCCGGGCATTTTTAGATTGGGGTGTGTATTACTCATGCCCGAAGTTTAAAGAGCAGTGGATGGACTACAGACGTATCCTGGGGCAGCGCAACGCTCTGCTTAAGGACAGAAGCCGTAATATTCCAGCATCCATGTTCACAGTATGGGATGATATGCTCTGCAGCCTGTCAGAAAATATCACCGCCATGCGCGAGAATTATCTTGCACAAATCAAAGCCGAACTAAGTCGGATTACATCAAAATTTCTTCCTGAAATTAAGTTTGATTTTTCACTGTCACAAGGCTGGGAGAAAGGCTTAAAACTGCGGGATCTGCTGAGCTTAAATATTGAAAAAGATAGGAATTTAGGCTATACTTTTTACGGTTGTCACCGTGCTGATTTGAAGATCAAAACCAACCAATCTCCCGCAAGTGAAACGTTATCCAGAGGCCAGATAAAATTACTGGTCTGCGCTATGCGTTTGTCACAAGGATCTGAACTTTTAAAGCAGACTGACAGAAGTTGCGTGTATCTGGTTGACGACATCAACTCAGAACTGGATCAGCACTCAAGATCATTATTATTAAGCGAGATCTTAGAGAACAACAACCAACTATTCATAACCAATATCTCTAATGATATTGAGTTTTTGGGCACAAAAACGCCCAAGCTGATAGATATCCAGCAGGAAATCAGCAAACCACATCCTGGCGTATGAGGTAAAAATGTCTAACAACGATTACGATGGCTCCAGCATTAAAGTTCTGCGCGGACTTGAGGCGGTACGTAAACGTCCTGGTATGTATATCGGTGACACTGATGACGGATCAGGTCTGCATCAATGCGTATTTGAGGCCGTCGACAACTCAATCGACGAAGCTCTTGCAGGCTATTGCACCCATATTGAGGTGACAGTCTATCCTGACGGCTCCGTAGGTTGCCGTGATAATGGCCGTGGCGTACCGGTTGCGATGCATCCTGAGGAGCACCGCAGCGCAGCCGAGGTCGTTATGACAGTGCTGCACGCCGGTGGTAAATTCGACTCTAACTCCTACAAGGTATCAGGCGGACTGCACGGTGTAGGTATTTCCGTTGTAAATGCGCTGTCTGACCGTTTTGAACTTACTGTACGTCGCGACGGTCATATCTGGCGTCAGACCTATTTAAACGGCGGTAATCCAGAGGCCCCATTGTATGAGGACGGAGATTTAGGCGAGAATGATGAAACCGGTACCGAGGTAAGATTCTGGCCATCCCCCTCAATCTTCTCAAACACCGTATTCTCAGCAGAAAAACTGGAGAAGCGTCTGCGTGAGCTCTCCTTCCTGAATTCAGGTATCAAGATCACCTTTACCGATCTGCGTGAAGAAAATTACCAGCATGTATTCCATCACGAAGGTGGCATCATGGAGTTCATTAAATTCCTGAACTCCAACAAGACTCCTGTTAATCAGAAGATCTTCCACTTTACCAAGATGTGCGATAACAACATCTTTGTTGAAATCGGCATGCAGTGGACTGATTCCTATTCTGAAAGCGTATATTGCTTCACCAACAACGTTCCCCAGAAAGACGGCGGTACCCACATGGCAGGCTTTAAGACTGCCTTAACCCGTACCTTCAATAATTACCTTGAGAAGGAAGGCTATACCAAGAAGCATAAGATCTCAGCCTCAGGTGATGATGCCCGAGAAGGCCTGACTGCGGTTATCTCGGTTAAGATGCCGGATCCAAAATTCTCATCACAGACTAAGGACAAGCTCGTATCCTCTGAGGCCTCAGGTGCAGTGAATTCTGCTCTTGGTGAAAATCTTGAGTATTTCCTTGAGGAAAATCCTCAGGATGCAGATACCATCTGCATGAAGATCATTGAAAGTGCCCGTGTACGTGATGCCATGCGCAAGGCCCGTGATCTGTCACGCAAAAAGGGACTTGATATTGCATCCAATCCTGACAAGCTCACACCTTGCCGTGAAAAAGATCCTGACTATGCAGAAATCTTCCTCGTCGAGGGTGATTCCGCAGGTGGCTCAGCAAAGAAAGGACGTGATTCCAAGAATCAGGCTATTCTGCCTTTGCGCGGAAAGATCTTAAACGTTGAAAAGGCCCGCTTTGACCGCATGATCCAGTCTCAGCAGATTGGAAATCTGGTTTCGGCATTTGGATGCGGTATAGGCAAGGAAGAATATAACCCTGACAAATTCAGATACCACAACGTCATCATCATGACCGATGCCGACGTCGACGGTGCCCACATCAGAATTTTGCTTCTGACCTTCTTCTACCGTCATATGCCTGAGCTTATCGAGCGAGGCTATGTCTATGTAGCTCAGCCCCCTCTTTACAAATATGTAAAGAACAAGGGTAAGAAGAATGAAGCTGTTTCCTATGTGCTCTCAGATAAGGAAGCGCTGCAGTATCACACCAACATGGCTTTAAACGCAGGTGCCCTCTACATTACCCCCGAGGCAGCTCCGATTTCCGGTATTCCGCTGGAAAAGCTCTTTAACGAATATAACAAGATCCAGACAGCAATGCCTAAGCTTACCTCCAAGCTGAATAAAGACGTTGTAACCGAGATCATGTATACCGATCTGCTTGATGATACAGTAATGCAATCAGAAAGCTCAGTTAAGGAATGGGCTGAGAAGCTTGTTTCCAAGCTACCGTCAAACCTGTCTGAGGGTGTGTACTTCAAAGCTGACGTCAAGTTTGATCCAACCGAAAACAAATACTACCCGGTGATCATTCATCATGCTCACGGTATTGACAGCTTTAATGAGCTGACTCCTGCATTCATGCAGTCAGTTGAATATCAGCTCTTAAAGAACATGAATAAGCAGGTCTGCAATCTGGTCGAGCCTGGTGGCTATGTACAGATTGGCTCTCAGACCATAGGCGTTAAAAACTTTGATGAAGCCTACCACATCATGATGGAGAAGGGCTTTGCCGAGGTTAAGGTACAGCGCTACAAGGGATTAGGTGAAATGAACCCTGAGGAATTATCAGAAACCACCATGGATCCTGATACCAGATCGCTGCTTAAGGTCAATCTCACCGATGCTATGGAAGCAGACAGACTATTTACCGAGCTCATGGGTGATAATGTAGATAACCGTAAGGTATTCATCACCGAAAATGCAGCCAAAGCAAATTTGGATGTCTAAAAAATAAAACAGGGTGTGTTTTTTTAGAACATTGCCTGAAAAAGCGCACCTTCCTGCGTAAAACAGCTAAATTTACTGTTGACCTCTTTCATGCGCACAGAGTAGAATACATCGGATTTTATACAGGGATCATGATTACTGTTTTTTCAGCAAATTGTGATACCGTAAAACTTAGAAGTTCCTGCTGAAAAATCAGCACAAAGCTAGTTGCTTTGCTTTAGGACAACGCAGTGAATACTGCATTTAATTAACAGGCGGTTTGTACCGTCGTTGGAGATATCAAATGAAACGTACTTTCCAGCCTAACGTGAATAGACGTAAGAAGACCCATGGTTTCCGTATCCGTATGCGTACTGCTGACGGCCGTAAGGTTCTGTCACGCCGTCGTGCCAAGGGTCGTAAGCGTTTAACTACCGTTTAATGGCTGACAATACCTTCCCCCGTGAGGATCGGATTCTAACCACCGGGGAATACGACAAGGTATTCAAAAAATGTATCCGCGCCAGTGTGCCCGGAGTTCTGGTTCTTGGTCACAAGAGCTCGAACGTCGGGCATTCTAGGCTCGGTTTGGTTATTCCAAAAAAAGTATTAAAAAGGGCTGTCTGGCGTAACCGTGTAAAACGTGTGGCTAGGGAAGCCTTCAGATTATCAAAAGAATCCCACCCTTGTGTTGACTTCGTTGTTATTGCCAAGCATGGCATCAAAGACATAGATAATACTGAACTTACTCAGATATTATTAAAGTTATGGGATCAAATCTCTCGCCGTTTGCCCGCCTAGGTATTGGACTCATCCGTTTTTATCAGATGTTTATCAGTCCGTTGCTGGGACATCATTGCAGATTTTATCCTTCATGCTCGCAATACACCCTGGAAGCAATCAAAGAATGGGGTTTTGTGCGCGGTGTCTGGCTTGGGATCAAAAGAATTTCAAGATGTCATCCTTTGAATGAAGGAGGCATTGATCCCGTTCCTCTAAATCCGCGTAAACGCCATTGAGGCCAATGGATCATGGAACAACAAAGAAATCTTCTATTAATTGTTCTGCTTTGTGCCACTCTGTTCATTTTCTGGAACTGGGAAAGCGACAAGGCTACAGCTGCCAAGATGGCAGAGCAGGGTATCACCCAGACCGTACAGTCAGCATCTGACATAGTCTCAGACGACGTCTCCGGCGACACCATCACCATCAGGAGTGATTCATTAAACCTCACCGTAGCTCTTAAGGGCGGTGACATCATTGATGCCAACCTTCCTAAGATCAAGCAGGAGCAGGATAAGGACGATCCCTTCCATCTGCTCATGAGCAACAAGGCATTTACCTATCAGGCTCAGTCAGGTCTTGCAGGTAAAGACGGTATTGATACCAAAGAGCGTCCCACCTTCACTGCCGAAAAGAAGGAATATGTTCTCGAGGACGGTCAGGATAGCGTCTGTGCAGTCTTAAAGTTTGAAAAAGACGGTGTTACCTACACCAAAACCTATACCTTAAATCGCGGTACCTATGCAGTTGATGTCAGCTATGGCGTTGACAATAAATCTGACACCACCAAGAGCGTCAGCTTCTACGGTCAGTTAAAGCAGACTGCTGATGACAGCTTCCTGAAGAATTCAACAGGCTTTGGCATGGTTGCCTCAGCCTATCGCGGAGCTGCATATTCAACAGACAGCTCCCGTTATGAAAAGGTCAAGTACGACGATATCATTGACAATCAGAAGAACAACAACTCTCTGTCCATCGAGACCAAGAGCGGTTGGGTTGCAATGATCCAGCACTACTTCGTATCTGCATGGGTTGGCGCTGACGGTACTGATAACCTCGTATATACCAACGCAACCCGTGACGGTAATTCAGCTATCATCGGTATCAGAACTGCTAATACCGATGTTGCAGCCGGCACCTCCAGGGAATTTAAGAGCAAGCTCTGGTTAGGACCGAAGATTGCCGATGATCTCGAGGCTGTTGCTCCTCATCTGGACTTAACTGTTGACTACGGCTGGTTATGGTTCATCTCCATTCCGCTGTTTAAGATCCTGCAGTTTGTGCACTCCATTATCGGTAACTGGGGCTTCTCAATTATCGTTCTGACCCTCATCGTTCGCGGTCTGATGTTCCCCTTGACCAAGGCTCAGTATACCTCCATGGCCAAGATGAGATTACTCACTCCTAAGATGCAGGAGCTTCGTGAAAGATATGCAGATGATCGTCAGAAGCTAGGTCAGGAGACCATGCGTCTTTACAAGACCGAGAAGGTCAACCCTATGGGCGGTTGCCTGCCTCTGGTCATTCAGATGCCTATCTTCATTGCTCTGTACTGGACCTTGATGGAATCCACTGAGTTACGCCAGTCAGCATTCATTGGCTGGATCACCGATCTGTCTGTGTACGATCCTTTCTTCGTGCTGCCGGTACTCTACGGTGTATCCATGTTCTTCCTGCAGAAGATGTCACCGACCCCGATCAATGATCCTATTCAGCGTAAGGTATTCATGGCTATGCCATTTGTATTTACCTTCATGTTCTGCACCTTCCCTGCAGGCCTGACTCTCTACTGGCTGGTTTCAAACTGCTTTACCATCTTCCAGCAGACCGTCATCTTCCGCTCTTTGGAAAAACGCGGCCTCAGCATGAAGACCGCTAAAGTTGCTAAGAAATAATGTCCGCAACACTTGAAGATACAATCGCGGCGATCGCCACCCCTCATGGCAGGGGTGGCGTTGCCATAATCAGGATCTCAGGATCGCAGGCTTTAGAAGTAGCCAGGATCATCTGCGGATTAGAACCCAAACCACGCCACGCTCATTTCAAACCATTCAAGTCAGGTGATGAAGTGATCGATGAAGGCGTGGTTTTGTATTTTCCAGGACCTCATTCCTATACAGGTGAAGATACCCTAGAGCTGCAGGGCCATGCAGGAAATATCGTCCCGCAACGTGTTCTAAAAGCAGTGCTAAGCGTGCCAGGCGTGCGTCAGGCTCTGCCTGGTGAATTTACCCGCCGTGCGTTCATGAATGGACGTATGGATCTAACTGCAGCCGAGGCAGTAGAGGATCTGATCTCAGCAGGATCTGAAAGTGCAGCCAAGGCGGCTATGGCATCCTTAGAAGGCGCCTTCTTTAAGGATATGTCAGTTCTCACCGAGCTCATCACAATGTTCAGAGTTCGCATTGAGGGATGTCTGGACTTTCCTGAGGAGCATGAGGATTTCTTTGATTCAGGTAAATCACTGTCTGATATAGATGAGATTATCCGCCGTGCCGAACTTGCTCAGCGCAGGGCAGATCAGGGCTTAAAGCTTAACGAGGGCGCAAGGATTGTGCTGTCAGGCGCCCCTAATGCAGGAAAATCAAGCCTGCTAAATGCTCTTTCAGGCTACGAGCGTGCTATCGTCACCAGTATTCCCGGTACTACCCGCGACATACTCTCAGCTGATATCGAAATTGATGGAGTACCGGTTACAATTACCGATACAGCAGGTATTCGTGACACTCCATCTGATGAGATTGAAGCAATAGGTATCAGGAAGGCGCTGGATGCCTTAAAGCAGGCAGATCTCGTACTTTTCATGATCGATGGCTCATCACCACCTGATAACGGCGATGATACCTTAGGGCGTCTTGCTGAACTTAAAAAGCAGTCCTCAAACGTCATGATTGTCGTAACTAAATCAGATCTGAGAGCAAACGAGGAAACAGCAAAGCTTCTGCAATCAGAAGAATTTTCTCAATATAAGACTCTGCATATCAGCGTAAAGACTGAGGATGGTCTAGTATCCTTACGCAAGGCTTTAGCTGATGCCCTGGGGATCATGCCTGTTGAGGGAGTATATAGCGCCAGAGCAAGGCATCTTGCACAGCTAAAAGAAGCTATAGCTGCTGTATATCGTGCTAAGGACGTACTGGTCATGGGAGATCTGGTACTCTGTGCTCAGGAAATGCGTGATGCTCAGGATCACCTGGGAACAGTCACCGGAGTGGTTACCTCCGATGACATCCTAGGAAAAATCTTCTCGACCTTCTGCATAGGTAAATAGCGACGAAAAATACAGGATCTGTCTTCTTTCAAAAGGCAGATCTGCTAGCTTTTCACATATCGCTCATAAACAGGAGCCAACATCTCAATCTCTCTTGGAGATATTCCAAGCTTTAATGCCAGCTCATGCCAATGAGAGACTCCTGCCAAAACCTCATCAATGATCTTTTGCGCCTGCTTTTTTGACAGGTAATAATCCTCGCAGGATCCCAGAAGTACACCAAGATCAGCCTCATTGGTATCTGCATTAATTAAAATGCTTTGATAAGTACTTAGAGTAGGGTTGAGATCGTAGGCAGGCGCGAGGATCCAGCCGCGTCTTCTTAACAGGAATCCGTGATTGCGGAAATGATCATCACTGTTTCCAATACATATGTTAAAGGCTACACGGCGAAACAGCTCTTCTAAATTAGCCTCTACATCACAGCAACCCTGAATGATGAAATCAACTATGTCGAGATAGCCATTACCGCTTTGAGCATTACAGCCATCGTTAAGCCCCAGCATAGTCATCGCGGAGGCAAAATGCTTACGCTTACCATCTGCTGTTCTATCAAAACGTTTTGAAAGCAGGATGTGATAGCGTGCGTCAGTTTCCAGGATCTTGGTAACAGCCACATTGATCCCTGCCTTTTTGGCAAGCAAATGACTGTGATGCTCCCACAGCGCTATATCATAATCATCGTCGCGCGACGGGAATTTTGCAACATATAAATTCCCATGCTCATCAGCTACACAGGCCTTAGGACGCGCTCCACCTAAGGATGTGCCAGGATAAATTAATTGTGCTAACCATTTCTCCTCAGCAAGCTCCTTTTGCTGTTCGCATCGTTCAAATTCATTAGCGGCTACGAGTAATTTCCTAAGATCGGTAATAGGAGGCACGCGTAAGGCAGGATCACTATTTATAAAGTCTTGATCACGCTCACGCTTAAAACGCAGGCCCCCCATTCGCGAAAGATCATCGATTCCAATTAGCATCTCAAATGAGGACAGCTTTCTTACAGCTCGATGCTCAGCTTGAGCCAATAGCTGCTCCCGACGCTTCAAAAGAGTCCTTCCCCACCTATCAGGCAGGGCATCGCTAAAGCACCCAAAAATTTGCGCTCCAGGCACGGTAAACTGCCTGCCTTGATAGTTATTAAGATCAGCACTGATAGAGATCCCGTTATACTTTTCTAACCAATCCTTAGCAAATTCAAAGCAATAGCTGTCAGAACCTCTCAAACACTCGTAACCTAGAGTTCCAACAAGCAAAGGGGTACTAATCCAGTCAAAATCTGCTAAAACCAACAACTTTTCCAAAGATTTACTCCTTTTTTGAAGCTCGCTTGCGCTCCCCCAATAAAGATAAATCCTGCAGTGATCGTCCTATTTCATCATTTTTTGCAAGCAAAAGAATGTCTTCATCAAGCTGCAACGCATAAAGAATTCTCAAATAGATACCTATCGACACTGTAGGAGAGCCTTTCTCAACTCTGGCAACTGTCAAGGACGAACAGGTAGCACGCTCTGCGATCTGAGCCACACTGAGATCACGACGAAGTCTTGCAAGCTTAATCTGCTCACCTACGATGTCCATATTCTGC